>CAZEPM010000007.1:0-35689 GCA_964514145.1 uncultured Bacteroides sp. | reverse complement strand
AAAGCTACAACCAAACCTCAAAGTGTAAAAGGTGCATTTCTTCGAATGCTTACTTCGAATGCTTACTTTTATTCTTTGCTGACACAGTTTAATTTACATCCTCTCAGGTTCATAGTGACAGTCGTTATTTGGTGATCAATATGTACTTGTTCGAATGTTTACTTTAATTTACATCCTCCACTATTATAAACGCAGAGATACGGAAACGGCGAGAACCCTTTTTAAGATCCTCGCCGTTTTATATACGAACCTCTTATTATTTGACTTAACTAAGCGACAAAATTAATGTTGCAATAGTTATCGTGATCTTATCGGATTATATCTTTTTATGGTTACAGGAAATATATGTTCAACAGTTTCATCCTTGTATCTTATTACAACCAGAACCTTACGTGTAATTGAAGTAGAAGAAAAACGAGCCGGAATATTAAACGACAACCTATATCCTGAAAGAGCATCTATAGTTCCTTCCCATTCTTTTTTAGCTCCTGCACATTCTAATGAAACAGAAAGATTTTCAATTTTTTCATTGGATGTATTCAAAAGTTTAATTTCCGTATGCGCTCTACCTTTTTCGTTCGCTTGCAAATTTTCATAGGCCAGTTGAACGTCTAAAACCTCTTTTATTGACATTGGCAACGTATCAGTTGGCACGACGACTCTCTTAACAATGGCCTTCCGTGGTTTTTCAATAAACACAATCGAATCTGATTCTGATTCATATTTAGAAACGCGCATTAAGGAATCCACCGTAAGAATTCCGTCTTTGTATATTAATCTCGTAGACAATGTATCCAATATATAATTGTCATCTGTTGTTGAAGATGACAAAACACGTTTTACCACTGCTTGCAACTCATCGTTTTCCTGATACTGTTTGATACCTTCATTTGTAACTATAATACATTCCCCTTTATAGACAGACGAACGAAATGAGGCTTTCATTTTTTTATTTTCCAAAGCGAAACGTTCTGCCCCCGTCTTATCAATATGCCTCCATCCACTTTTATCCATATATACTGCAGCATATCCCTCGACAAAAGGAAACACTTTCTCAAACATTGTTGGATGCTTTTTACCTAATGAAAAAAGAGGGGTTATCTTCGGCTTCATTTGTAACGGTTCCCCGTCCGTTGTTATAAATCCCCACTTAGCATTATTATTGCCAACTATAATATAACCATCGTATATGTAACGGAATTTTGGGTGAGCCTTATATTTTATATCAAATAAGTGCATCTTCCCCAATGAGTCTACAACACCCTCTATGACATCATCCTTTTTTATCAACAAAGCCTTACCTTCCCTAAATAAAATGTCTTGAAATTCAACGGAAACGATAACATCGCCATTGTCATCTATAATTCCATAAAAATCACCACTCTTAACTTTATGTAATCCATGCCCCAAGTCGGTCTTACTATCATATTCAAACCCTTGCCCATAGGCGGAAGGTGAGAAATAAACAATAGCTGCAATAATAAGTAAAAGATTCTTCATCTTGTGTTATCATTTGATTAATCCCCAAGCCTTTAAGGTTTCCCTATCACTGATAATGGCCTTTTTGTATATCTCAGCCGTAGCATCATTATGATTTAAGACCCTTTTTTCAAAAAGCCTATATAGTTCTACAATTTCTTTGTCTCCATTCGACGGTAATGAGCCATCTAATTTCATTTCCATCAGATTATTAAAAGCCCAATAAACTGATTTATAGTCCGAATCATATAAACGCATTGCCCTGTAAAGCCATCCGTTTGCCTTCGGCAAATCTGGTTTAATCCCCAAAAACGACTGTCGCACGGTTGGCACATTAAAGACCTTGTTACTCTTTGAGAGAGTCAGACCGCATTCGAACATAGCTTCAGCATTTAATGTATCGGATAATGCAATCTTTTCCAATTCAGAAAAACCTCTTTTAACTTCTTCCGGACTATTTGAATTTAGCAATACCACATAATATCTCTGTTGTGCTGGTGCATACAAACTATCCTCCACCAATACCTTGAGCATTTCTTTGCCTCGTATTTGTAGCTGAATGCTGTCCGTTTGACTAAGCAAGGATAATGCTTCGCTATAAATGTCCTCACAAGTCGGTTGCTGAACTATTATTGTGGCTTTTTCATTTGGCTGGTTATCCGGAAGATGATTGATATAAATCAAGGCAGCCATTGTTATTGCTACAACAACGATACTTCCTATAGCCACCTTCTTCCATCTAAAATCGTTTTTGCCTTCATTTGTTGAAATACGCTCCAAATCTACTCTTAATTCGGCAACAGAAGCATACCTTTTGGCCTGATCCTTTTCTGTTGCCTTTCGGATAATCTTTTTATAGTCATTATTCTGGATTTCTTTCAACGGAAGAGGTTTGCGCAGGTTTGCGGAAAGGATTTCTTGATCTGTCCCACTGAAAGGAAGATGCCCTGTACATAATTGGAACAAAAGAACTCCCAATGCGTAAATGTCTGTCGTATAATTCTGGCTCTTGACATCTCCAAGCACCAATTCGGGCGCAGCGTAATTGACCTTCCCCATAAATACGCCAGTTGCAGTCAAAGCCTTATCAAGACTTCCAAGAGAAACTATTTGCTTGCAGATGCCAAAATCTATCAACTTTATTTTGCCGTCTATCGTCAGCATAATATTAGACGGGTCGATATCCCTGTGGATAAATCCGTTGTCATGCAGAGCCATTAAACCTGAAAGTATAGGTTTCATTATCCGCACAACGGTTACATATCTGTTTTGAATATATTGGCTATGTATTTCCGCCGCAAAAGGAATTTGCAGACCCGTTTGGTCCGAAGTAATGCCGTTTATTACATTCTCAAGGGTGACGCCGACCAAAAGTTCCATTACTACATGATAGTGAACTTTGCTTTTCCCTGTCCCTTCAATATTGGAAGCGGTCTCAACAAAGCCAAACATCCGTATTAGGTTGTCATTATCCAATTGAATGTTGGCTTCCCGCCTTGCCCTTTCCACAACACGTTCCGGGATGTTGTCATAGATGGCTTTAATGGCAACCGGCGTTCTCTCTCCAGTCTTTTCAACCACCCTGAATCCCTTGAATACACGTCCCATACCTCCCTCGCCAAGAGGTATGGATTCCGCATCGTACTCGTAGTATATTCCCATTCGTTTTTCTACGTCACCCTGTAATCTTATGACATACATAAAACAAATCTGATTTAGTAAGCTTCAACTCTTAATTTCATATCCCCGATAGAGATAATGTCACCGGGTACAATCTCGTGGCCTTCTTTCGTGACTTTCTCCGAATTGACAAAAGTTCCATTCAGTGAGCAAGACCAACCTTCATTATTGCCCTTATCCCATTGGCCGTCACGGATATACCAAATATCATTTTCATCATCAAATTCTATTGTACAATGGCGACGGGAAATATAGGCGGAAGCCTGTTCGGACAATTGTATCATATTGAACACAGAAGAATCCGCTCTTCCTACCGTGATAATTCTTTTGGGTAGTTGCATTATTTCAGGCAACCGGTAATACTTGTCAAGCTCATCTCCCTGCATGACATGCAGCATCAATCCATGCAGAATGGATTTCGGGGCTTCAACCCTGCTCCCTGCAACGCCTACATATTGGCACTCATCATCCGGAAGTTTATTGATGATTTCATCGACATCTTTGGCGTGTCCTGCCACTTCAGGGGATAAGCAAATATCCAAAATGTCCATCCACATATCCCGTTGCTCATTGCGTAACAGTGCATTCCTGTTCCAATCGTTGCTTTTTGCACGTGATTGATAATGAATCCAGTCGGATTCCGTTGCTAGTCTTCCAAATGGGAGTTCTCCGGTTAAGAGCTGGAAGAGGATTACTCCAAAAGCGAATATGTCCACAGACGGAAGAATGGTAGGGCTCTGTTCTATACGATATAATTCGGGGGCTTGGTAAGCCAACGACTTATCCAAGAATTGGGAACGCAGCGTCTTGTTTTTGCTCTCCAATAAATTGGCTCTTCCTCCGAGTGTTACATAATTCGTCAGCTTGACATGATTGTCATCAGCTATAAGAATGTTCTCAGGAGTCAGCTGACAGTGTACCTTTCCCGATTTGTGCAGGTCTCGCAATCCATACAGTATTTCTTTGGCAGTCTTTACTATGTCAAGTTTTTGATTCCTAATAAGATGAGATAAATCCAAAGATTTGTAATATTCCATGAGCAGATAAGGATTGCCATTTACCACACCTGTATATACGATATTGGTAAGGTAATTGCTTTTTATCTGGCAACTCTTAATCTCATTATCAGCCGAGAGCAACATCTTTTGGCGAAGACGGGAATCCACTTCCCAAAGTTTTAGCAACTTCAAGATGTACTCGTTGCCTGCTGTGTCATTCACCTTGAACTTTTGATCAGTCCGAGTGGAATTAAGTACCCGTTCCACCCGGAACTTCCCGTCTATCATGTCGTGTATACGGAAGTCGCAGCGTTGGACAGTAATGTTTTGCATAATATTCACGCAAAGGGATTATTACAAGCCACACGATAATAACTAATGAATCTATCCACTGAACCAAGCCTATCCAACCAATCCTTTAGCATTGGATTATTCTTCTTTTTCAATTCAAAATAAGTAGCATACAAAGCTGTGTTAACGGCTTCTTTATCGTTTATACCTGCAAAAAAAGTCTTCAACATCCTTACTGTTTTCTTAACAGCTTGAGTAATATCGTAGTCCATTAGTGTATTCATGTTATAAACATATTCTAAGTCACCAGTTGGCAAATCCATTTGCGAGACTGATTTCATTGCCAGCTTTCTCGTTATAGATAGAAATTCTCCTGTTACCATAATATTATCTTTTTCTTGATTTGACATTAAACTCAAATAATCTGTTTCCCATTTTTATTACATCGCCAGGTACAAGTTTTATACCTGCACCTGCATGGACGTATGTTGAATTACCACGGGAACGGTCTTCTATGAACCAATGACCCTCCGAGAAGAACAGGCAGGCTTGTTCTTCCTCGTCAATCGTTTGATCGTGAGGTACGGTATTGTGCCGGGCAAGCATTACTTCCGCACCCTCGTCATAGACTTTTTCAGGCATGTTTTTTTCGCCAGGCAACGAGATGGGACGCAACACACAAATAGGAATTTCATCCTCATCATATTCCTCCGCTACAGCAGGAGGAGAGTCTTTCACTTCTTCCGACATTTCTGCTAGGCAATTTGGGCAAGTGTGCATCCCGTCAATTACGAGATAGTCACAATTATTACATTGTATCGTCATAATTATGCGTAAGTTGTCAATTCGTAATAGCTGTAATCTACAATTGAAGGTTTGTAAGGAATATCCATTTCGTCAATAAACACAGTTAACGAATGCTTTTGCCATGTCCACATTTTTTTTACATGTTCTTTATGTGGTGATATTATTCGGTCTTTCCTATCTCCATAAGCTTTTTGAGCAATACATTGAAGTAGCCTATTCAGAATCTCTCCTCTTAGTATGTATGCATGTATTTTGGATGTGCGTCCCTGATAATCAAAAAAATATCTTTGACGGTTTTTGTAAAATACATTCATCAACATACTCATCTTCACACGGAGAATATTAAGTCCAGCAGCATCAAATGTAATAGCATATCGACCCGTAATTAATGAATTGTTACTTGCGAGTCCACCACCAAGAGAATGTCCAATAAACCATAATACAGAATTGGTTTTTATACATTTGTCGTGTAATATTTTAGCATTCTGTACAGAACGCGTATATTGAGGCGATAGACCTGTTAATCCCTGCGATAAATTTGTAAACCAATCAGCCCACGAAGTCATCTTTGTTCCTAGTGTACAATAAGCGTAATACTTTCGGTTATTTTTAGTCTTTGAGAACAGAAGTGATGCAAAACCACTGCTTTTAACTTCAAGTTTTATTCTATCTCCAAATATCTCAGAAACATTTTCAACAATTGACCATCCATGATATTCTGAATATTCAATTTTCCCGTCATAATGATCATATGCCCATTGACACAAGGCTGCGGCATCCATATCATCAAATCTTGAAGGAATTTCATCTGACTGATTGTCTGCATCTGATTTTTGTAGATCTCCCGTTGTTTTATTGTCGCCAAATTCAACAGAACCATACAATAAAGATATCCGATCTCGTAATGTGGATTTTTCCCCTAAAAAAGGTATTAGCATTGAATTTCTATATTACAACTAAAACTTTTCCTCAACTCAATATTAATCCTCAAATAATCAAAGAAATCCGAGTTCTTTATCTCTTCTTTCAATGATTCTGAAAGAATTTGAAAATGCACATTAATGCATTTCTCAATATGCCTGTCAACAGGAATGCTGCTTTCCGATAGAGATATTTTGCAATAGCTTATTGCTTCTTCCCCAAAAGCACGCATGAACTCCATCTTGCAATATTGCAGCAAATCAATCTTCGTAAACAAACGGTCGTTGCTATTCACAATGTGCCTTGCGAGCTCTTTGCGAACTTTCTTGTCTCTTATCTTGTTTCTGCCGCCGGTTGCATCAATTAGCGCCTCCACTTTTCCAACAGATGCATTGGCCGAAGTGAGACTTCCTCCACGCCTTAGAAGATTCCCCCGTTCACCATTAGTCGTGAAATATGTGAGCACCATAGGCTGCTGATTGTTACGTGGTTTCCGAATGGCATATACACCACCGTATGGGCGGACGTTTCCTGAACGATATTCATCCAGTGAATCATAGACCTGCATCATAGACTGGCGCAAAGCACGAAGTGTGGCACCATCGTGCAACGAATTGCTGTCAACAAAAGCAAAGTAATCATCAACGTAATGATGATATAAGTTGGTTATGTCCTCGCGAATACGTTCGTTGTCGTACTGGCTGACATCGAAATCACGGATGAAGAACTCATGTGCCTGCTCCTGATTTTGTACGACATCCAAGAAATAAGTGCCCGTCTTGTCATTCTCCAGACGCTGGATAGGTTCACTGTAACTCAGTTTAGTGTCTTGAATATCGTAGTTCACAGCCGGTATGCAATTCAGCAGTATGGCTGTGTCGAGCGGCAACGAAATACCTTTTGCTGATTTTATGCGTATCCACAGGTAACGGTTCCCTACGAACGGTTCTATTATGTTTTGTGCGTATGAATCCATTATCCAAGCAGGAATTTCACCGCGATGGAGAGTTCGTTTACTGGAACATTGCCCGAACCTGTATAGCCATAATCCGTAATAAACCAAACTCTTTTTCCAAAACTCCATTAGCATGAAATTGCTGTTTAGTGTTCTTGGCATATCCTCCATCACCAACGACATGGGTATCTGCACATCCCCAACTTCAGCAACCGGCACACCGGATGGCAGTGGATGAGAAAATGCAATAATTGCATCTTCCAGTGTATTCACCTCTCCAGCCGCATCAAAAGCCAGCCATATCTCCTCTTTGTGCCGGTTACCCGGCCATGTGGCTTGAACAGGCAACTTCCCGGGCTGCAACAGAGTGTTGTTCATGAAACAAGCCGCCAGTCTGCCGGGTACAATGCGCGTCCTGAATATAGGACGGAAATTGCACTTGGCCGGCTTGTAGGTAAACACATCATTCCCATCAATAAAGTAAGGTGTACATTCGCACCCGTTGCCAATGCTGAGTACCGTAACAGCAGGCTGCGCCCTTAGGTTACTCCGCAATAAAACCTGATCACAAAAACGTTCGGACAGTCTCGTCACTGTCTGTTCCATCTTCCGTTCTATCTCACAGGACTGATGTGCCAAAGCGACAAGCATCATTTTTGCCACGGGGTCTGAGAGCGATATGCGCTGCTCATCCTGTTCCAATGCCCGCTGTATTTCAGCAACTTTGTTTTTTACTTTTACATCCATTATTTATTGTTCAAAAACGGATCCATAAAAAATTCCACTTCGCGTTGGTATCCCCCTTCGCGCGTACCGACGAGTTCATTGTAAGTCAACCGCCCTTTGACCAAAACCCTGACAACATATTTGCTATTCTCTCCGCGACGCGAAAATTTGTCCTTTTCCATGCTGAGCTGAACTTCCACTTCCAAGTTTTTCAGGTATGGGATGTAATACGAGATGCTGTCGCGGACGCTCTTCTCACATTGCCTGATTCCGGCTCTCGACATTTGCACCTTTTCTTCCCGGTTGTTCTTGCGTTTCACGATTTTGAAATCTGCGCCATGATTGAAATCTACCAAATTCATGGCAATGAACTCATTATCCCAAAAGCTAAAACCAAACTCCTCATCAGCCTTAAAACGCCTGATGCTGGTAAAGACTACCGTATCAACCCAGTTGTCGATGACAGAATACACATTTGCAAGCGGGCGCTCAATCAACAGATTCAATTGCCCGTCATTTACAAAAAGGATGGGGGAATTACTATAATGCATCAATGATGTTTTTTACGCAGGCTGTCCGTACTGCCGAATCCTCTTCGCGGAAGTCTTACTTTTTCTGCTTCCGGCACGGAATTTTTAATGTCCCTCACGCTGAATGCATCGGTTATATTTGTAAGTACGCGAGTCAAATAAATGCCTTCATTTATCATTTCTGAAATTATATAAGGAGTATAATGCGATTCAACGAATGAAACACAACGTTCTCTTTCGGGAACGGTTACGCCCTTTTCCAGTCCTGACAACGTTAAAAGAGTTTGTATGCCTTCCTGCATTAAGGTTATCAGATGCCGTGGTGACATTTTATCTGACTCTTTTTCGACTTCTACTGCAATCCTAGCCAGTGTCGGCACTGCCGACATAATCAATAGAAATTGATCCGTGTCTATTGATTCTTGTAGAGCTTTGATAAGTCCTTCTAGCTCCACTGCATAATTTGAGGCAGAGCGTAGAAGCGTCCCATTCGCCCTTAAAGATATGCAGGGGGCTATGAATGATGAATCTGCACACCAACCATGCTTGTAGGTGAAACGGGCAAAAGGCACGGCGTCGGGATTGTTGTAATGCTCACTTTCAAGCCTGACCAAGATTTGATAGTCTGCATCGCAGAGCGGAACAGATTTCTCTTTTTGGCAAACCGCTATCGTTTCTTCTGAGGTTGCATCAATATATAATATAAGTGGCTCTGTAGTATCAGGCAGACTGATATTCTGAAACAATGTACGTTCCTCACGGGAATATGACAACCGAATCAATTTACCGGAATAACTGATTGCATTGGCCTCTAATTCTATGACAGACAAAGCCGATTCGGACAACTCATATCTGAATATAGGCAAACTCAAGAATCCATAATCCCCATTTACCAAAACTGAATATAAAGGTTGCAAACAAGACAAATAATATTCATCCGATGCCAGGAATGTTTCATCTGTCAGGCGCATACCTGCTTGCCATGCCACTCGATACTTATTGTTCATGATAAAGTAGTTTATATCAATTGCGTACTATAATCCAAGAAAACACCTTTCCCATCATCAGCCCCGCACAAATACGGTCTTGCCAATTTATCCCCGAAACTGATAACCAATCCATCTTCCAACGATAAAAACCAAGAAGAAAAGAACTCATTAAACTCACTTATCTGTGTCTTGAGCAGATTCAGATGTGCCTCGGTCTTGATTTCTGTTTGGTAGAAAACTTTCCATATACAAACAATGCCTATAAAAGTTGCTCCACAATATAAATTATCGAGAGAATCACCAATACGGGATAGGACATCATCAGACATAGGAAGATTTACTTCCCTATATTCCTTTTCTACGTTGGCATTGCCGATAAAGGCATATCCTAACGCCGTTTTTATCATTTCATCATTTCCACGGAAATCCCTCACCCAAGGCAAACAAGGATAAACCGCTTTGATATATGGATTACTTAGGTTTACCTCATGTCCATCCGTAATAAAATCCGAGAGGAATTGATTTCCTGAAAATATATTTTCATTCAGCCATTGCTGGTACGTTGTCCTTATCTGTTGAAAATGCTGATCGAAAGGCCTGAAATAGGTTAATGCCTTGTTTTTTTGTTCTTCCTGGTCTTTATATCGCTTATCAAACTCTTCTGTATCTCCATCTGTACCCAAGTAATGATCCAAGGGATGGAAGAGATACTCAGGTAATATATGATACAGGCTGTCTCGCTTCAAGGAGAACTTAACAGAGGGGGCTGCATTTTGCCTATTCTTGACAATGATACCAAGATTATCACCCATAGCCGTTCGTTCCGACACACCTTTGAATTCATAGCTATAACCCAGCTCTTTATCGGCTATTGAGTCCATGTGTTGGACAATAACAGACATGGCCACATCCGCATCTAATTCCTTCGGAATATTTGGTCTCGTCAATTTCATCTTAAAACAAACTATGGCTTTCTTTCTTCTTTACCCCCACATTTACCTGCCACTTGTTTTTCGGGTCTGCACTGTAAAACTTGGTCTTTACAATCGCATTGGGATTTGCTTGTTTCCTATCACTATGTTTCGGACTTGTGCGGTATTCAAAATGCAAATGCTCATCTTCGCCTGTCAGGTTATAGGCATTACCGGTTGTGCCGCTCTTGCCCAACATAGTTCCTTTCTTCACAGTCTCGCCATATTTCACCGCGACAGAACTCAAATGCGCATAGAAAGAATAATAGGTTTGTTTCGGTCGTTTATGAGTAACCAATACACAATGTCCGAAATCCGGGTGGTTTTGCACCAAAGAGACCACCCCGTTTCCAACGGAGTAAACGGGAGTACCTTTAGGAGCATAATAATCGAAACCTCTGTGCCATCTTATGCTTCCGTCTGCATAATGCCTTACCGGACCAAACAGATTGCTCGCCATATTGCGCCTAATCTTTGGTTTCTCTACCGGATCACCCCATGAAGTATCGAAAGAAATCTCGCCTAAAGCCAAATCAATATCCACATCAAAAAGTTTGAAAAGGGAATCATTCACACCCAACTCAATTTGTTCTTCCTGCTGCTGAGGCTTTGTGTTTGATTTAGAGTTTGTTTTTTGCTTCTCTTGGTATATTTGATCAAACGATATTTCTTGCAGTTTCTTGAAGTTATCATTGGATTGTGCATGAAGAATAGCATTAATCCCCCCCAAGAAAAATATAGACATAAGTAGTATTACTATTGAAATGTTTCCAATAGATAATCTTACGCCACCTATTTGATTGTGATTAGTTACTTCTATCTGCATTTATTGTATTTTCCTTATGTCAGAAAACAAATAATTTCTTTTGTATAAAGCCTCGATGTATACAATTGCGTAATAATCTTTGCCCTCTTCTAAGTCCAAACTAATTATAACATCTTCATCATTTGGATTATTTAATGGAAACCACTTCATATCTTTGGCATTGCGAAACATACATTCCGTTGGTTTTTGATTTTTTGGCAACGACTTAACTAATATACCAACTTCCGCATCGTCTCTATAATACAATAAATAATCACTCATGTTTTCCAAAGAATACGTAATTCGATATTGATTTTTTTCAACTTCCGTTATTGGCTTCAGATCAATCGCGGTTTCACCAAAAGTAGAAGTGTATCTGCTATTTTTTACTACCAAAATTTCAGTACTAGATATATCTACAGTTATACTTATAGCATTGAGAATATTTCTAAGATTGGCACTAGTATATCTCCTTGCTGTCCTTTCAATTGTATTCGCAACATTAGAGTCAGTGCCATTTAATATGGGGTTCAGAACATCAAGTAATATATACTCAAATCTATCTTTATTACCATGAAATGGCATTGAACTTGATTGCATTGATTTAATTGGAGCCGCACCTCCTGATATTACACCTATATCCTCTTCGACTATTTTATTATTCTCGTTTTCTATCCTTTGAGCATCGCGTTCTTGATATATTTCATTTTGCTTTCCTGTTTGCGGATTTATTGCCAAATGAGTAGGACATAATACAACTTCGCATTTTATTTCTAATTTTTGCCCTGGATTTACGATTGAAATTGTCCCACCATACATGCACTGTAAAGTCGCAGGCTCTAATAAAGCCGGCTCTCCGCATATCAGGCTGTCTTTGTCTATGACCTGCCATTTAGGGCATGTCCCCGGTACGCAAGGCATAGGGGTAAGCGTTCCGTGATTGGCGGCAGTTGCAGATGCAGTCGGGGGATAACCTAATGAACGACACCTGCCAAAACTCGGAACGTTTTTTATAGAAACGTAATCTGCAACGTTAGCTTGGTCTTTCCCTGTCAAAGACACATTTTTAGGCGTAGCCATCAACTTGGGGCAAGATGTCCCCATCGTGCATTGTAATGTCGCTCCTGTACAAACGTATTTCATATTCGGCCACCAATTAGCGCACTTTGACTTGCGATGCTTGTATAGATACATCATTGTTGGCATCCATTGAGATACTTCCTTTTGATTTTATCCCAACATCACCGTCTGCACTTATTCCGATGTTGCCTTTGGCCACAATGCTTATGTCCGTATCAGCAACGACTTCAATCTCACCGGCAGAATAGATGGTTATTTTCTTGTCGTCGGCAGACAAGGTTATGTGATAAGCATTGTTCTTGTTGTCGTAGATTTCTATTAAGCCGGCTTCGCCCTTGTCATTAAACAAAATAGTATGCCCATTACGGGTTCTGATGGCCTTTATATTATTACTTGTCCCATCCTTTTCTTGCGATACGGCCCATGCTTCATCGGGTTTTCCTGTTCCACCATTGTAAAATGAGCCAATGATATATGGACGTTCAGCATTGTTCATTTCAAAACCTACCATTACCTCTTCACCTATTTCCGGGACAAACTGCAGTCCCTTATTTTGACCGGCATAAGGGACAGCTATACGCAGCCAAGGCGTCTTCATGTCCTTGCCTTGGATTTCCTGCCAAGGGAATTGAACCCGCACACGTCCCAACATCTGTTCATCCATGTTATCGACAACTTTTGCCCTTTGCTGAGGAGCAAATGCAAACACATCTGCATCAGAATAGGAGGGGTAATTACATGCAACAGGTATGGCCCTAAAACTATTTGAATATTCTTGCCTGTAATCAAACGAATGGTTTATGCCAATGACTTTTAACGATCTCTGCTCAACGTCTTTACTTTCTCCAGATTTGTTTTGGATGTTGTCACGTATCAAGAACGTCTGCCCAATTTTCAACATAGCCAGTTTGGAAAAGCCTTGAACGGTCATAATGGCCGTCGTCTTCCCCAGTGCTTCTATCTTTAATGAATAGTCCAATATGTCATCAGCCCCCTCGTATTCTTTTCCACTATCAAACCCGCCTGCTTTCAATACCACTGTCTGATCATCCTGAAACCTTTGTATTGAAGCGTTGTATGCTTTGTACGCCCAATCGTTCATTTTTCCCTCAACCATGCCTTGTGCAGACATTTTCCGGATATACTTGTCTTTTCCATACTGATAATAATCCGGCAACAAATGGCTGAAAGAGAACAAGTCCATGTTTTGATGCAGACTGTATGACATCAGGCTTCCGCCGGGATATTCCAAATTCACTGACGAAGAATCGTCAGCATCCAATTCGCCAAAAACGAATGTGTCGCCGGTATTATACATCCATTCCCCAAAGCGCATTGCCAACATGCGGATAAAATCATAATCGCTCCGGTCATATTGCACTATATATGGGATTTTGTCCTTAAATCTCGGCGACACATTGGATTTAATGTCACGATAAGGCGTAAGGACGGTATCTACTATTTCTTTCAATGTCATATTCTCAAAAGAACGGCAATGCGGAGCATTTTGGAGCAAAGAATCCCATGTAGCTACAGTGACACTTGCCGATTGCGCACTTGCAGTTGCCCTTGAAGCCGACACGTCTATTATCATGCCCTTGAAAACGAAAACCGTTTGAGGGTTAATCTTTGTATCATCTTGGCTGGCCTTTATCGTAGAAACATTCATTTCCAACGATTTTCCAATCAACTGTGAGACATTGGCGAACACCACATCCTGTTGCGTTTCCGATTTATCTTCTTTTTCCAAAGAAAAGCTTAACTGCATAGGCTGCAACAATTCTTGGGAAAGGGAATAACCGCTCAAGACATAATTTTCTCCATTGATGGCGCAACATGAATTTCTTGATGAAGAATTACCGTCCAAGATAATCTCAATTTCATAAATCATGTCAGCACTGAAATCATTATCATCTGACTTTGCGCTACTTCCTTTGTCTACGTTCGTACTTGAATCCGTATTTAAACTATCTATACGTTCTGTCTGGTCACCTGTTTCTGTTTTTTCCTTTTCCTCCTGCGAATTCTTATCTCCATTTTTTGAACCTTCAGATGAAGATTTTCCTGTTATCGCTTCGCTAAATGTAGTTCCTATACTGGACATGTTGCTTCCAAAAGTCCCGATTCCGGTTGCCTTTGCCACGATTCCTTCGCCCAAGCCGTTCAAAATCGGATGCTCTACTTTATTGGTGGAATATTTTGAAAGAAGAGAATTGCCTATAGCCGTTCCTGTCCGTGATATACTTTGCAGTGTTTTCCCAAATTGCGTAATTCCTTGTGCTATTCCTTGCAGGCCTTCTTCAAGTTTCTTGCAGGCCTCTTCCGGATTTCTCCAGCTTCCTTTGAACGAATCAACCGCATTAAAAAACGACGTAACACTACTTATTCCCGTTGCCGCACCTGTCTTTATGCCACCAAATGCATTGAATGTGTTTTCGCCAACAATACTATTAGCCACATTTTCGAGATCTATCCCAAGTTGATTCCTGCAATTTTTGGCAAAGTTATCCCAAGCGCTATTTATGTCATTGACGGCCTGGGATGCTTCTTGTATGGACACATGCCCTTGGTTAAGGTCATTATTAATGGCGTTGATATTATCCCAAGCATCGGTTACTGTTTTTATAGGCATATTCAGGATTTTTACTGTCAGTGAATATTGGTCAGAAAGTTCTTGTTCCCTTCTAAAATCGTATTTATCGATTTGCTGAGACTGTCAACCTCATGCCGAAGATTCTTGATTCTATCCTCATTGCCATACCATTCCTTTTGTATTCCACCTTCATTGGACTTGATTTCATGAAACAACTTGATGACATTGTTATTCGAGTCGTGTAAAGCGGAGACTATTTGGCATAAATTGTCTTTTACTTTTTCATCGCCAGATTTTTGACTTATTAATTCAAGTTCCTTCCCGATGACAAAAAGTATATATGTCAAATCTGCGAGTTTTGATTGCAATGATTTTATAACATCCGACGCCATGTTTGTTTTATTTCCAATCATTTTCAAAGTTTGCAGAACCACCGAAAGTAAACTTCCGTGCACTGAGCGTGACTTTTGTGCGAACCAACAAACTGTTGTTGTTATTAAAGTATTGGTACATATTTACCATATACGCATCTTCAAAGTACAGATGCAAGTACTTCTTTTTGCTATCATCCGTTGAAAGAAGCATTTCTATTGTGCCGTCATGCACATCAGCCCTGTTGAACATCCAGTTATAGAAGAACAGGTCATCATCACCTTGTGCAGGCATGACAAACTTAATCAATCCGCTTTGCGGCCTTGAAGCGGGTTTGCTGCTTTCGTCAAGAGATTGATAGAATTCGTATTCGCATTCCACGAGTTCATATTTTTTCCCCGTATATGCTTCGACCTCAGCGGCAGAAGTCTTCTGTTGGTCTATTATCAGTGTTGCCTTGAATGCCATAACGCTATTGTTTTAAGAAGGTGACCGCCTGTAAAACAGGCAGTCACCAAGTTAGAGTCCTGTACTTTAGAGTGCCCAGTGATTGTCGTACTCTACGCTACCCTTACCTGTTACGGTAAGCTGACGGCAAGTGATGGTGATGGACTCGTACATACGATCTGTGTTCGTGTCATCATACACTTCCTCATAACTTACGCAATAAGCATCGATGAAAGAAAGGGTCTTCATGATGCCGCCAAGTTTGTTCGGCCACGTGATAGTACCGTTCTTGGAACCGTAGGAATCACAAGTCCATTCCAACAAATCGGTGTTTCCTGCATCGGTCGATTTGACCTTCAGGTTGATAACACCGCCACGAGTCGTACCCGTAGGTTGTCCTTCCACGTCAATCTGCTGATTGAACTGATACTGTACATAGGTGACTTCACGATCTTCGCATCCGTCAACCTTTAGCTGCGCTGTTCTAGGTGCTGCCATGATTTTGTTTTTTAGTGAATAATTTATTTGATTTCATTGGTCCATTCCGTTATGCCATTGTCTCCATTATGTCCTGTCAACTTAATGTAGAAGTTTTTGGCTGCAAAGAATGGTTTTAGTTCTATTTCTATCTCAATATCCTTTGTTTTTTCATTTCGGACAATCTTCGGGTTGGAATATCCTTCTATCAACTTGCCCGGCCCCTTGTAATCTTCGAGGAAATCTATTACTTGCTCACGGATTTCTTGCGCCAACTTGCCATTCCAGTTTTTGAAAGCCTCATCGTTGAAGAAATTAGAAAAGACTTTCCCTATCCAATCGAATACGCGAACAATGGGGTATTCCTGTAGGCCGATAGTGGCTCCGTTGTAAAGGGAGCGATTTGAAAATGCCATTACCCTGTTCTCTTCAAACGTCATAGGAACGACACCTTTGTCAATCAAAGCTGTAAGCTCGGATTTGAGCAAATCCAGACGTGTGCCTTTCGCCATATCTATGGTACCATATTTCTTCCCCGCAATACCCTGCGAGATTGGAGTCTCGTCGGTGTTGCTCATGCGGCCTGCGATAGCGGCAGATGGGGGCAAAAACAGGTCTTCTTCATCTTCATTCGCCTCGTCCGACTTCTTCCGGCCAAGAATGTAGTTGCAAGCCATTATGACATTTGCCAGATATGCATCCGTATCACTCAGATTGGCTTTGTCCAACCCTTTGTTCAATAATTTAAGAGTTGGGGAGTCCGCATAGTCTGTTACCAACATAACTTTATTGCGGTATGCCATCTGCCCCCACATATTTACAACTTGCTTGCTTCCGAGGTATCCAGGACTGACCAACAAGGAGTAGTTCTCCTTTAAGGATAGACGGTCGAAACTTCTGTTTAATTCATCTCGGACAGCAGCAAATACACGTCCATCGGGATCTCCAAGGTCTTCTTTGTCAACATTAATAAGATTCAAGCATTTCAGCTTTGATTGTCCTGAATTTGCAAAGAACTCCCCAAGAGAGCGGTAGGCGATTTCCAAGTTACGGGTCTGTTCATGGACTCGTCCAAGGTTCTGAAGAAGGTTCTTTTCCGCCGCTTTTGCAGCCTCTTGGCACTTTTCTACAGCTTCAGAGGCAGTCGTGGCGTCACTATCCAAAATATTCAACCACATAAGCAAATCGGTCTTCAGGTGCTTACGCTGTTCGGCAAATTCACTGTCTTGCAAGAATATTCTTTTTGCGGCTCTGCTTTCAGGATTCATGTTTTCCAATCCATCTGCCATGGTTTCCAAGAGGTCGAAATCCCCATAGTCTTCCAAACCCTCAAGGCTTTCTTTTAGCCGTTCAGCAGGATTGTCTATTTTCCTGATTTCTTCCAGATAAGCACTCTCGGCATTGGTGACCACGCTGGCTTCTTGTGCTTGCGGTTTTATTTCTTCTGACATAATATCTCTGTATTTACCGGATTATATTTATTTTTTTTCCAACTCTGCAAGAAGTGCTTGCAATGCAACAACCAGATGCTTCCTGCCCTCTTCATCCTCGAAAGCACGCCGCAACACCTTATTCTTGATCAATTGTTGCTCAATCGTCTTATAGGAATCCATTGCGGCCTTTTGCTGTCCCAAATAAGCACTATGCTTGATAAGCTCTTTGTCGTCGAAGTCCTTAATGGCATTGAACTTGAAGTTCTCCTTTACGGGACGACCTTCCAGATCCAACATTTGCACATTGCGCTTCTCCGGCTGATAATGTTCAAAAACATCCTCCATTGTTTCCGGTTGAAAGACTTCACCTGGTTTGACGGGAGCCATGTCTGTAAATTGTTCAACATAGAGCGTCCTGTTTTGAGGAAACTCAATTATCCCGTCTACCGCTTCGGCATCAAGGACTTTAGAAATCACTGTTTTCTTTGCCATATTACTATTATATTATGCTTGATGTACAATGTCCCATTTCAGTTCGCCTTTTTCATCATCAATGGTGAGCGTAACGCTATCTCCACCCTTTAACTCTCCGGCAATTATCATTTTAGACAATGGCCGGCGAATATCTTTGCGAAGAATACCGAGTATCGGCCTTGCCCCATATTGAGCATTAAAACCACTCATCGCAATCTTGTGGACAGCCCTGTCATCCACTGTGAGCATGATATTCTGTTCATTCAACGTCTTCAACAAGTTTTTCAAATGGATATTGAAAATCATTGTTACAATTTTCTCATTGATAGGAGCAAATGGAACTATTTCTGTGAGCCGGGCCAAAAACTCAGGACGGAAATACCCTTGCATCACTTCGAGCAAGTCGTTGTGAGTAGGAACTAAGTTCTTCTTGAACTGTTCAAATATATATTGGCTGCCTATATTGGAAGTAAAAATAATCAAGGCATTGGAAAAATCTCCTACTCGACCTAACCTGTCGTGCAACTTGCCTTCATCCAATATCTGCAAAAACAAATCGAAAACAGAGCGATGCGCCTTTTCTATTTCATCAAAAAGCACAATGGAATACGGTTTCTGTCGGATTTGGTTAACCAAAAGGCCACCTTCTTCATAGCCGACATATCCTGGAGGCGCGCCATAAAGGAGAGCTACGGAATGCTCTTCTTTATACTCGGACATATCGAAACGAAGAATGGCCGTATCATCTTGGAACAGGAATTCGGCAAGCGACTTGGCAAGCTCTGTCTTTCCCGTTCCCGTCGGACCCAAGAAGAAAAAACTGCCTATGGGCTGCCCCTTTTTATTCAATCCTGAACGGGATTCATAAATGGCATCAAGCACAGCCTTGATTGCATGGTCTTGACCTACTACCCGCTTCTTGAGTATTTCTTCGGCGTTAATGAGCCTGTCACGTTCGGCTGCCTGCACATTGCCCAAAGGTATTCCTGTTTTTTGTGATACGACCTCCATCAGATGTTCTGTAGAGACTATCTCGGCTTTAGCGTCAGGATGTAGGTCATTCTTGATTTTAAGCAATGACATTGTGCGATCAATCAAATCTATGGCTGAATCCGGTAAATGCTTCTCACTAAAATATCTCTTAGCCAATTTAATGGCATTAAGAGTAAAATCTTCCGATATTTTCAGGTTATGGAATGCCTCAAAGGTTTTCACAACTGATTGAAGTATCTTATGCGTTGTTCCTACGGATGGCTCTTCTATGATAATGCGTTCAAATTTGCCGGTAATCTCCTTGTCTGTTTCAATATTTTTGGTGAAACCCTCTATAGAAGAGGTACAGATACACAATAAGCCTTGGCTCAGTGATGATTTTAATAGATTAACAGTTCCATTGAGCGGACTTTGCTTATCCATCAGCCTATCGAATGATTCAATGACAAGGATGGCGTTATTCCTGTCAGACAACTCATCCAATACTTTTTTCATCCGGCCTTCTATCTCGCTCCTGTATGATACGCCAATAGACAAGGCTATTGTATCAAGTTCATATACCTGCGCATCATTCAGATAACTTGGAACTTTCCCATTGGCTATAGCCTGTACAAATGCATTAATCAATGCGGTCTTGCCTACACCCGATTCACCTGTAATTAAAATATTGGATTTGGTCTTACGGCCAAGGATACCATATATTTCACCCAATTTATCCTCGAATCCAATGATTTCTGGCAATTTTCCCTCTGCTTGTTGCAAGTCCTTCAAGGTGCAATAAGCATCCAAGTTTTTACTTCCAAGGCCTTTAGCCCTCCTTTCTATTGGTGAAGTTTCAATGTTGTTTTGAGGGTTTCCACATGCAGCGATTATCTCGTCTTTCTGTAGAGGAAGAGTTTTAAGTTGCTCAAAGGTAAAGCCTACGCCCGGTGTGACGACAGCTATAAGCAGGGAGATAGGGTCAATGGTTTCTTTCTTCAAAGAAACACGAATGCTATCTGCTTCATTAAGGACTGCTTTTGATAATGCAGAAAAACTTTTCGCATGGGAAGATTCGGAACTCTTCCTTGACATTTTTATCCGCATGTCAGCCCAATCCAAAATATAATAGTAGTCCGCATTCAGTGCCTTTTCTATGAAAGAGACCAAGCCGACATCTTTGTGAAGAAGGGCTTTGAGAATATGGGCAGGCTCAATGGCCGCATTCATGTTTTCTTTTGCATACGCCTCCGCTATCTGAAAAACTTCGGCTGCACTCTCGCTAAAATTATCAACCATAATTCCTGACAATTTTGAATTCGTATAATGATGCGTACAGGTTGTTATTGTGTTTGTTGCTAATCCAACAAGATAATCTCTTTCTGAACTGTAGTCGGAGCTTTTCGAACTGGGGCAATCTTTACGGTCGTCTGTTTGTTCTTCTCACGAGGAGCCGGCTTAACAAAAACCATTTCGAACGGATATTCAATCGAAGGACATCCTACTTCTGTAATCTTAACAGAGAAGTTTATTCTTTCTTGGTCTATGCCGAATAATTGAAAAGAATAATGGTTCTCCGTTATCTTAGTCAATATGGGTTGTTCGGAAAAGTTGGAAGCCACGACCTCAACATTTTTAAAATAATTACTCTCATCATTTCTCGCCACATCGGTTTTAATCAAGTCAAATTCGACAGTAATTGTGTCATTGATAGAGGATACGGTGAAATTGGTATTAGAAAGTCCCACTTCATAGTACTTTACATACCATTCGGAGATTGTTACTGTGTGAGGGATGGATAGCAGTCCGTCATATTTCAGCGAATAGGAATACTCGTGGGTGGTCAGAGTATCCGTAAGATTCTTAGGAATCGACAACCGACAGTTGTATCCCAATGTATTACCTTCAACATTCTCATTTTCAAAACGGGAATATATCTGTATCTCGCAATCATCAGAATGACTAGTGATTGTTGCGGATGCACACTTGATGTATGATGGCATCAGGACAGTCAATTTTGCATCATAAAATTGATGGTTAAAACCTATATTTTCATTATTGTTCAACTTAAAAAGAAAATCATTTTTCTCGTCAACCGTTATGACACCACACTTTCCATTGGTTTTCACTATAGCTAAATTGTCTTCTATATGAAGAACGTCATCAAACTGCGGTGGTAAAAGAGTTTCTCCCCCAAAGGTCAAACCACTCTGATTATTGTCCGTTATTTTATCAAATACGCTTGTAAATTTTCGCCCGGACTCCACCGGAAAGTCAATTACTATCGGTTCATTCCCAGATAACTCCATAAACTTTAGGCGCATAAACCTATCGAATATGAAGCTGCCGTTTTTTGCAGCAACCATGTAACCGTCTTCGCTCTTCTCGGCGCGAATTTCTTCGCTCTCCGAAACGACCAAAGATTTTTTATTCGTTGTACCATCTGTCGAAATCGGGGTTAATTTGTAAGTTTCCGAATCTATGGTATAGAATCTTCTTTTTATCACGATAATGGCCTTCCCATCATTGAAAGATGACATGAAATTGATATCTTGCTTATCAAATTCCTGTAACTGTAATGGCTTGCCATCCGTATTAATGCAACCATAAAATGTTCCTTTGGACTTTTTCTGATAATCTATATAAGATTTAATGCGGGCATGGTCGTTGAAAAATGGATAAGCATCCACAAAAGGGCCGTATGCTTGCTTTCCTTCCTTATCTATAAAATAAAATTGCTGGTTTTGCTTTACGAGCAAATAACCGGAATGGAAATGCGTTGGCCCATGCGGAAACGTATAGTTTCTTTCTTGTAATGGAATGATGCGGCCTTGAAGATCGGTAATGCCATAAAATCCTCCATCTTTAAATAGTAAAGCCCTGCCTTCTTTAAAAGCGGTGATACTATCAAACTCCATCGGTAACACAACTTTTCCTTCAACTGACAAAAGACCAACTTTCCCATCAGAAACGATCTTCAACAATCCGTTGTCTGTCATTTCTATATGGTCATAAGAAGGCCGCACTAACCATTTTGCAATCTGGGCATTTACAGAAGGAGTTAAACACACCAATACAATCCCAACAAATAACTTATTTATCGCTTTCATTTTTCCTATCATTTATTCTCGATATGACTTTATCTATTTTGTCGACATATTCCTTGTCCTTATTTTTAACGGCTTCTATTTTGCTCCTATTCAGCAAATTGAGAGCAACATCAATGTCACGATTCACGACCATTCCATTGAGATAATATTGTGCCAACCAAGACATGGCCTGATAATGGGTTGAATCTGATGCCTGAATGATTCTCTTCAACAAAGTTATGGCCTCTTCATTCTTGGAGTTTTCTTTCAAAAGCCCCAAGGCATCCGTTTCAAACCCCAAGTCCTTTTTCCGCATAGATGAAAGGCTGTCATTAGGTGCCCAAACATAAGTATATGCCACTTGATACATGGCCGGCATATAACCTTGTTCGGCCAAATTCACCATACCATTAAATCCTTCAATGGCTTTTTGGGGATCAGCAGCATTTAAATCTTCCAAGCATGCTTGATACAAATCATCTTGCGTGGGAGCAGGAGGCAAGGAGGGCATGGCTATATATATACTTATCGATACACCAATGAAAATAGCCACGATACCACCCACCAAGGCACTTCGTTTTATATGCCAAGGTTCAGGAAATACAAAAGAGTCAATAGTAGCCCTGAATTGGGAAGATGTAGCATACCTTTCAGACTGTTTCTTTTCTGTCGCCTTTTTTATTGCCGCTTTTATCTGCCGTGACTTTATCGTTTTCAGAGGCATCGATTTCCGTAGCTGGGCTTCCATCATGTCGTAGGAAGTTCCAGAGAATGGTAAATGCCCCGTAAGCAATTGAAAGTACAAGATTCCTATGGCATATACATCCGTTGAAAAATTCTGATGCCGTATATCTCCCAAAATAAGTTCAGGGGCGGCATACCCGGCCTTACCCAAAAACTGCCCTGTTGAAGTCAGTCCTTTATCCGACGTGTTCAACCTGAGCAATTGCTTGGCAACACCGAAATCTATTAATTTTATTTTTCCATCCGTAGTTACCATGATGTTGCTCGGATCGATGTCTCTATGGATGTATCCGACATCATGCAAGGCCATTACTCCGGACAATATCTTTTTTATAATCTCCGTTGCAACCCTTTCGCGGTCGGAAACGTAATCATTATAAAGCGATTCTATTCCATGATGCACCATCCCATGTCTGTCTTCCAATTTCCCGTCAATGAAATTTTCTAAACTTATGCCATTTAAATATTCACTTATGACATAATAGTGAGTAACATCCACACCAAACAAATCTTTGTCTTTTGTTTCAATGAAAGCATACATAAAGACCAGACCGTCATTGTGCAATTGGATAGAAGCCTCTCTTCTGGCCCGCTCTATCACAAGTTCCGGCAATCCCTCAAACATGACTTTGATTGCGACTTGCGACACACTTCCTTTGCCGTCAATTCTCTTACCCAGGTAGACACGTCCCATTCCGCCTTGCCCCAAGATATCGACATCTGTGTCAAACTCATAATAGACACCCTCGTCACGTTCCTTTTGCCCTTGTAATCTCCGAATAGCCATACTTTCGATTATAGTTTATACTATATTTTTGCAAAATGTCTCATTCTATGACATTAATGACGACATAGCCATCTTGCCCTTGTATATACAACACGTAATCACCAACCTCTTCAACCTCAAACGTGACTTTTATATTACCAAGCGGTGTTGTTTCCCGAATAATAGGAATCGGGGATTGCACCAAATCTTGATAGGTGATAACCGGATAAGGAATCTCTTTATTCTTTTTCTCATCCGGCATGGTCACATTTTCGACATGTGCCTTAACAAGAGTTATCTGTGTATCGGTACCATTAAGATTAGCCTGGAAACAAACAGTCTCACCCACTTGTTTCTGTGCTGAAACTATATCTCCCAAAACGAGATATTGCCCGACAGCATTTAGTTGAACAAAATAGGCTGGTTCTTCGTCCAACAGGATCTCGCCTTCTTTAAGGACTTTGTCGTATACCGCAACATACTTTCCATTTGGTATTTTCGCATAAGAGATGACCTGATTTTGAGGTATTGTACGTTTGTCCCCGTTCTCAAATTCAAACACCATTTCTTTACCTAATGTCCTTGAAGAGATAAAACCCACTAACTCCGAAGTATCCCCTTTAACTTGAATTTTATCAAGCAATGGAATCTGTGTCCATAAATCCAGTTCTTCATTAATCTTTTCAGTTCTGATTTGCTTTACATCGCTGAACTTAAGCGCAAGGACTTCCCCGTTACCTATCTCTATTTTCAAATCCTTTCCCGGGTACTGCTCGATAATCTGTCCTTCCACTTGGGAATTATCAGAGAGAACAAGAATCTCTTTAAGCCCGGAAAATAAATTTTGGGGACGTTTGTTCTTTACCGTCCTATACATATCACTCCATTTGAATGTATATTTGTTAGGGGCTAAATCAATGAACTTGATAAAAGAGCCTTTTTCTAACAGATAAACTTTAGAATAAACAATGTTTCTAAATTCCAGCGTTGTCAGTTCCAATAGCTTCTGCCCATCATCCTCGACATATTTCTTGTTTTGTTCCGCCCACTCCTGCCATTCTGCAGATAATGCATCAAATGGAACTCCTTCTACGATTTGATTCTGAAGGGAATCCCTATTCACCACAATAGTTGCTTTAGTAGTTTGAAAAGTTATATACTTTCCGGGGATTTGTTCAGCAATATATCCCTCAACTACTGTTCCATTTTTCAAATAGATATGTTCTACATTTTGAGCTGTAATATTTGCTGAAAATAGCCCTAATGTAGTCACTACAATAAATCTTATACTACTAAAGTTCATACACCACTGTTGTTTTCAAAAGAAATTGGCATCTAATTGTGAAACAATGAATCAACTATAATTGCTCCACAACTTGAATATATCTATGGATTTAGATTTTCCATTTGTTCTTCAATTAATGGCATATACTTATTTAGCCTCTCATCGTCATTCATAGCAGGGTCATGTTCTCCCACGACTAAATACAGCACATCAAATATCAAGTCCATATCATATTGTTTGCCAGATTCAATATTAATTAATCCACTCACAGCCTCTGTAGTAGAAGATATTTCTGATTCGCCCCAACTATAAAGAGCTTCCCAACGGTATGCTACGCCATTTTGCGGGAGTAACGCTATGTAATTATAATAGACCGCACTATTGTTTTCTTCATATTCGCGACGAGGATAATGTGTAAGTCCTAATTTATATCTTATTTCTTGAGTAAGTGGCCTATAGACAATTTCACCATTCTCAAATCTGACAGTCTGAACAAACGTAGGTTGATAAATTTTAGCTTCTTCTATATAGGGTATAATGCTACTTGCATAACTTGTATATTCATAAGTACCATCCCATATTTTTGATATTGCTCGATGTTGATAATATATTTGCATTAATGCTGTTACTGGCTGGATATCAACAATTGTTTCCAATTTTCTATCACTAACTTCAATATCACGCATATCCACGCCAAGTGTTTCAAAAACGGTTCCTTGCGGGTTGTCTGTTTCTGTTATAGCAAGGGTTCCTAAACTTGATTCATCAGAAATCGACCATGAAGACAGTCCTTCTTGATTACTAAAATAAGCAATTGAAACCACTGTGTATTTTCCTGGTTCTAATTCCAAATTAAAATTCAAAGAATTATTTAAGCTGTTAAATTGGGAACTATTTTGGTATTTCAAATTTCCATCTTCACTATAGACAAATGCCATGATATTAATATCCCAATTGTCTTTCATATCAAAGTCTGAAGAAGTTGTTGCATAAAATGGAGCTAATAGTGAAGCTGAAGAAATAGTAAAATCTGATTTATAAGCAATTTCTATATCCTCTTGATTTGCGCATGAAACAAAAGTTACTATCAATGCAAGAATAGCTATTAATGTCTTTTTCATAATATCCTTTGTTTTTAGTATCGTTATTGATTATTTTAAAACAACCAGCCTGCTGAGATTTGAATATTACTGTTATTTTTCCACTTCAGGTTCTTACCAAGATCCGCGAAATTCATGGAATACCTCGCCCCAATCATTAGGCCAAAATCAAACTCGTATGCAGCACCTACACCAGCTCCAAAGTCAAAGCCTTTGCAATCTCCAACTTTCACTGTTGCTTCATCCAAAGCCACCGTTTCGGGTGATGATGAGACTAAGTATGAGAATTCAGGCCCTACCTCAATACTCAAGGCAGACAATGGATATACTTTAAGCATCACAGGAACTTTAACATAGTTCAACTTAATATCTCCCCCTTCGCTTTTTATCACATTGTTTGAAAAAAGCAACTCTGGTTGTAGACCCCATAATCCTGTTCCGGGCAAACTGCTTGCAGTTCTTTGCCCCCAATGGAAATTAACCAATGCACCTACATGAAATCCTGCTCCCATAGAAAAAGCCGGGTCAAACGTCATGTCGTTACTCATGTTTGAGAGATTGACACCCGCTTTTACACCATATTTTATCGCCAAAGCAGAACGTTGCCTTACCATTGACGTTTCTGGCGCCTTTGCCTTTTGCTCGCCATAACCTCTGTCTACTTTTATTTGGGCTACAGCATTGCCCAATGACAGAAGTAGTCCAATGGCTAAAATAAAAGCTTTCTTCATTGATTCTTGATTTTGAATAGTTTATATTATTATTACCTTTTTCTTCTCTTTCTCTTCTTCCTTGCGTTGTTTAGGCATTGTTATTGTCTTGCTGACAGTTTTCTTGATTATTGGGCATCCTTCTTCCGCAACTGTCACTGTATAGGTGAAAGTCCTACTTTCTCCTTCGGGTACATTGACGGGGATTGATATGATTTTCTTTTCACCATTCAGGTATGTGGTTTTTTGGCCTGTAATATCAATCCGCGTTTGCCTGTTTGGGATACCCTTAATAGATTGTATGGTAATCTCAAGTTTATTATGTCCAAATCCGCTTGCTACATTGCCATCCGAAATACTTATATCATATCCGGGTTCATGTTTTGTTGCAAGTTTTACAGTACGGTGTATCCATTCCAATCCGTCATAAGTAATGGCTATATCTATATTATTGGAAATTATATTGTTAAACTGCGTGTCGGGTTGGAAATATGGAAGATGTATTTTCCAATCGCCATTATTTTGCTGCTTTAATGGTGCGTATCGTAAAAATCCATCTTCGTTTATATAACATTTTAGTCGCGTTGGATTTACATCCCTAATATCGACAGCTACTTCTATATATTGTTCTGGCTCAATCTCATCCAAATTCGTTGTAAGAACATTTGGTAATGGATTATGATTAAACACAAATACTTGTGTTGGTTCAAACACTTCAATTCCGGCTGATGGGTTTAGTTTCAATATACCAATGCTTTTGTCTTTCGCACGTACAATGGCATATTTCTTTTCATAAGTCTCTACTTTATCAAATGAATGCTCAAGAATAGGCTTACCCATATAAGTAATTTGTACCCCATTTTTAGTGTCTTGCTTACTCAACAGTTCGGCACTTTCTGTAATAAAAGCCTGTTTGTCTACAATTTGATATGGCAATTTGAATGTGTAATTCGCGCCGGTTATTCGCCACTGGCTGTCAATGAAATAATGATGCCCGTTTTGGCTGACTAAATAGCCAAAATCATCTGACAAATCCACGAACATTTTACTTTCCAAAGTCTTTGTTGCTTTCAGCCTATTTACATCCAGTTTCATTACCCTCAATAAGTCACCGCCCCTACTTGATGATGTCACAGCCAACAGTTGTCCTTCAACCAAGGAACTTAAAAATCTATATTTAATGTCAGAAATAATAGCAGATCCTCCGGATTTGTTTATTAAGCCATAATATCCATCAGTATATTGTACTGTTGCAATTCCGTCTTGGAACGGAGCGGCAAGATAAAAACGTGGTTTAATTGAAACATCACCCATAGCGTTTATATAGCCATACAATCTACCTTTTTCTTTATAGCCCAATAATCCTTCTTTGTAATATGGATATGACGTAGTGAAAAACTCCTCATTTTCAAAAGACTTAATCATTACTCCATCGGAACCTAATATTCCCATTATCCTATGTCCGGGCTTATCCAAAACCAATGCCCGATTTTCAACAAATTGAGTAATACTATCGTATTTGGCACTTAATATCTCTTTTCCTTGTGCAGAAATAATGCTCCATTTTCCTGTGTCATCTTTAACCTTAAAAAGGTCAAAACCCATATATTGTATATCAGAGTATTTCCCCGGACGACATAGCCATTCCATACTCTGCGCCATCAAATGCAAGGAGATAAAAGCCATCAAAAAGAAGAATATAATCCTATTCATCATCAATATGATTCTTGCAATGAACTATTATTCAGCAGGTCAATAACATAGGATGCTTTTATAGCATAATTGAATCCTTGGCTCTTTGAAACCCCGGAATTAAGGACTCCTATAAGTTGCCCTTTCTCATTAAATATGGGTGACCCGCTAGCTCCAGCATACGAGGCTGCATCGAAACCGAAAGAATATTTTGTGCTTTCCTGTGTAATACTTCCTCCATGACCTAACAATTGGATACCTTTCGTCGATTTCAAGTCTTGTAGGCTTAATCCGAATGGAAAGCCGATAGTATAAATGTGGGAGCCAACTATTATTTCCGCATCTCTCACAACAGCTTGGTTAAGATCCACAATACTGCTATTATCGGGTAATTTCATGGTTTCCAGTTGGAGTATGGCTACATCCTTTTCAACATTCTCATGGACAACAAATTCCCTGCATTGCTTGAGATTGTCTTCGCTAAAATATGCTCCATTAGGAATCATACCGATGTAATCCAAAACTCCTTCAACCTTAATTTGTGCCGTAAAAGCGTTCAAGGCAGGATTTTCCGACGCAACACTTGCCATAAACATTTTATATTGGTCAGATATTAAGGACAACTCTTTTTCAAAAAGCCACGGCCTGACTATATGCAAATTGGTTACAATCTTGCCGTCTTCAGAAACAAAGAATCCTGTCCCCGTGTACATATTCATATTACCGCGTTGCCCGTTTACAGCTTTGAGCTTTCCATCTAAAAGGACGACTTCTGTAGGCAAATCCAACTTCCCTAAATCCAAATTTCCTGCTGAGACTTTATAATAATAGAATCCAATTAACAAGACTGTTGAATTCTTGTATTTGGTATAGATTTCGTTATCAGTCATTAGCTTGGATAAAGATTTATTTCCGCCACAACCTCTGAGGGAGTATATGCCGACACTAGCTCCGCTAACGACAAGCACGATGAGAAGTATAGTTAATAACTTTCTGTAGTTTATGGACGGATTTTCTCCATAAGGATTAGGAACAGGAACGCCTGCACATAGTATTTCATCTCCCTTCTTAAGTTTGATATCTAAATTGGAAGGTATGGCTTTCCCATTTACAGTCGTGCCATTTTTACTATGGTCTTGTATATACCATTTCTTATCATTCTTTTTTGTCAATGTTGCATGGAAACGACTGACTCTATCCCCTTGTAGCTGATGCTTGTTCCTAAAGTTCGTGCCAATACCACGCATCTCTTTTATTTTTGAGAAATCCGGCATTGGCATGGATGGGACATTTTGCCAATCCAATATTTGGTCTGCGAAGCGAATAACATCACCACGTTTAACAGGTATGTCTTTGTTGGGTTGCAACCTTTGGTCGTTAAGATATGTACCATTTCGGCTTCCTTTATCTGTCAGCAAGATCTCACCGTTATCAAGCAATAATAGTTCTGCGTGATAACCGCTAACGAACGGACTGTTAAGTCTAATATGGCAATTACTGTTATTCCCTATTACAAGTAATTTCATAGTCTGTGAATTTATCTGTTAGTAGATAGGATTGTAGATTTCTTCTTTAGGTTTCTCTGCCTTCTCCTCTACATGTTCTTCTTTCTGCTGAATCTCCTCTGGTTTTGTTTCTACGGGTTTCTGTTTTTCCGATTTAACAGGCACTGTATCTCTTACTGCAACTGTATCTGGCTTTATTACTACAGGTGATGATGGAGCTTGTTCAATCACCCCATTTGAATAATCACCGCCATTCAATTTGAAGAAGAAATAAGCTGCCCCTCCCAAAAGTGCAACCGATAAAACAGCCACAAATAATATTTTAACCCTGCTTTTCTGCTTAGGAACCAAAGACCAATCTAAATTATATATATGAGCTAATGATACGACATCCTTGCGCGAAACCGGAATCTCCACGTTGGAGGACATCTTCATCCCATTTATGTATGTCCCATTCCGGCTTTGGTCTGTCAGATAAATCTTGCCATTGGATTCGACTCTGACAGTTGCATGTAACCTGCTAATAATATCGGTACTATCAGGTATGACAATATCACAGCCCTCACCTCTACCAATTGTATATATTCTCTTCATGGCATAACTAATCAATTCCCTAAACTGTCAGGAATATATAGTTTATTATCAACTTCTTCTTTATTCAGTTCTTTCCCAACACTTTTCTGTTTGTTGTCTACGCTTGTACGCATAAAAAAGAAAACATTCAAGGCGACACTTATCATCAGGAATATTGCCAAAATAGCAATCAAAACTTTTGCTTTCCTATTCATTTTCTCTTTCAATATCGAGTTACTGTTTATTTCCAAAATTGCGGCAGTTAGATTATCGTATTCCTTTCCACTGTTTCTTCCAATACTCTCCACGATGTTGGCCATGGAATCAAGAATTTTATCTATGGACTTTTTCTCGGAAAGATACCGGATAAATTCATCTTCGGGCATTGCGCCCCAAAAACCATCCGTACACAAAACAAACCTGTCTCCTTTCCGGTACGGCCTTTCCACTACCTCAACCTCTATATCAGGAGTAATTCCTAATGCCCTCATTATGACATTGGACTGATCGGATAGTCTTGCCTGTTCCTCGGAGATAACCTTTTCTTTAACCATCTCAAATACCATAGAATGGTCAAAAGTCCTAAAAACCTTTTCTCCATTGCGTATCTGGTAAATCCTACTGTCCCCTAAATACGCAGTAAGAGCCGAGTATGGTGTTAGCAAAAGTGCCGTAACAGTTGTCCCCATGCCTTGCAGATTCGGGTCATTTTGGCCTTCTTCTATAATCGCCATATTAGCATTTCTGATAGCCTTTATTAAAGTCATTGAAGGGTTGGCCTGCATATCTGCAGAAGCAACAGTTTCAAGTATCGTCTGGACAGCTATTTGTGATGCGACACTACCGCCTTGCATACCTCCCATGCCGTCACAAACAACTATTAGATAACCCAACTTTGTGTCTCTTAGACCTGCAGAATCTTGGTTCTCCTTTCGACCACCAATTCGGGAATCAATATAGCCTACTGTCTTTCCATTTATTTCGATAGGTGTGGCCATAATTATATTAAAAATGAGATTACTAATAGAATAAGCAATACAAGCAGCATGCAGAATATGGGAATTTTATTGTTTACCATAACATCCAATATTGAATTATCTTTTTTGTTAATGGCATCAGTTATAGCTAACTTTAGTTCTGAAGCGGATTTATAACGTTTCGCTTGTGATTTTTCTGTAGCTTTCAATATGACACGATATAGATTTTTTGGTATTCTTTTGTCATAAGGCAATTTCATGGTCATTTGTCTCGATAAGATTTCCGTTTCAATGCCAGTTTTAAACGGATTATTGCCGGTTATGAGTTCATATAAAGTGATGCCTACCGCATAAACATCTGTCTGTGCATTGATTTCTGTATTTTGCGTGTCACGCAGAATTTGTTCCGGTGCTGCATATTGAGGCGTCCCAATAAAACCAAAGGAAGAATATTTGTTGCCACCATTCAATCTTGCAATACCCAGATCCATCAATTTTATTACCGAGCCATTTTCAATCATGATGTTGGAAGGCTTAACATCCCGGTGTACAACACCACGCAAGTGCAAGTACTGCAACGCATCCAGCACATGACAAATCTCAATTGCGATTTTTCCCGTTCTTTCTTCTTTCGGCAAACTATTCAACTGTTCTTTAACATGCGCTTCCAGTGTTATGCCGGCAATATACTCACTTAAGATGAAAATAGGGCCATAATTGGGGGCATATTCGCACAAACCTATCATCTGGACTAAATTGGGATGTGAAAAAGACAATGAGGCCTCTTGGCGTGCCCTTTCCCTAATCATCTTATTATTGGCATATATATCCTTAACCCTTTTTACAGCGATACGTTTGTTTGATTTGCATGAAAAGCCCAAATACACTGTCCCCATTGCACCATTTCCTAAAGGTGCGCTATTGGGATCATAATAATACCACTGTCCTGAGACTTGTAGGTATATTCTTGGATCTCCCTCTTTTTGAAAAACCTGTTGTTCCCTCTTGTTATTCACGCGATTTTAATGCTTCGCCTAAAACTCCAATGTTATTCTCCAAAACCTCCTTGAGTACATCATTGTCATACCCATGTGATGCGTCTTCATTCATATTCAATAACTTCCTTGCCTCCTCAAAATATTTCAGAGCACTTGCCTCATCATTTAACAAATAATAGGCGGCACCCAATATATAATAAACATCAGGAGTTATTATGGATTTATCGTTGATATTTGATAGATATTTCACTGTATTTCCCAACTCTTTGGAGTCTCTGTCATTACCCTTTCCTAACAGAGTTCTTCGGTGGGATACTATTTTATTTTTGCTATTTGCAAAGAATGTTATTCCAATTTCAATCTTAGCTTCATCATCACCCCCATCCGCCAATTGTTTCATCATATCAAATCCCAATACAACGGAATCAGGCACATCTGAATCCAACAAGTTTAACGCCTGTTCAAAATTGACAGGACTTGCCACGGATTCTGTATTATCCCAAGGTTTCCACATTGCTGTACCTATTGCTAATAACAGAATGGCCGGGATAAGTACAAAATGTGATTTATATTTATTCCAAATGTTGGGTCTATATTTTTCCGCGACATCTATTGCCACCCGAAATTCGGCTATTGAACTATATCTGTTACCTTGGATTTTTTCCGTTGCCTTTTTTACAACTTTTGCAAGCGCTTTATTATCTATATTTCTTATTGGAACTTTTCGTTTAAGTTGATGCTGCAACACTTCGTATTGACTACCTTCGAAAGGTAATTGTCCTACGAGTAACCTGTAAAACAGTATTCCCAAAGCATATATGTCCGTCGTATAGTTCTGATTTCTAACATCACCCAAAACAAGTTCCGGTGAAGCATATTCGGCTTTACCGATAAATTTCCCAGTAGCAGTCATTAATTTATCATTAGATCCCAATGCCTTAAGATTCTTAGCTATACCGAAATCTATCAATTTAATACAGCCATCGTTTGTAACCATAATATTACTTGGATCTATATCACGGTGTATATACCCCCTATCGTGCAATGCCAATACACCGGATAAGATATTTTTTATGATATAGATGGAAGTAGCCTCCCTGTCTTTTATATACTTGCCGTATAAATCTCGTGCGAATTTATCGTCTCCTTTTTCAACCCGGTTGAAATTACCAATCAACAAATCAGACAACTCAATGCCATGAAGAAATTCACTGATTACATAATGATGGCATACAGGCTCTCCCCACTTGTTAGTTTCAAATACGCTAATCAGTCCAAGCATTTCGACCAGATTGTCATGCCGCATTTGTATCGAAGCCTCCCGTTCTGCTCTTGCATATACTTCTTCGGGCAAATCGTCGTGCAAAGCCTTAATCGCTACTTCTTTGTAAATACCAGTTCGTTCATCAATACAAAATCCATGGTACACTATACCCATCCCTCCCTCACCGAGAGGTGTAGAAGCATCATCATATTCATAATAGATGCCTTTATTCGTTTCAAATTGTCCTTGCAGTTTTTTGAGGGACATGTATCACATGAATATCGTTCTGTCCGATTTTGTCGAAGGATTATTTTCGACCTCATCCAAACCCACTGTTCCACCTTGCGGGTTTATGCTGTCTTGGCCGTATCCCTGCGTGAAATGGTTATTTGTTGCTGCTGCGTATGGACTCCGCGAATTTGATGCCCGATTAAATCCCTTGGAAGAACCTTGAGATGGAATAAAATCCCGGCATACATTCAATCCTACTTGCTTTGCATCTATTAAAATGAAATATAAATCATAATGCTCGCCTATGGTTATAATGTCACTATTAAAGCATTCTCTCCGATTAAAGCCAAGACTTTCACCATTTATCATAGTCCCGCAAGTTGATCCGGAATCATTAATCCAAGCAATAACTTTTTCTGGATTCTTCATCTGCTGTACAACAAGTACGGCATGTTGTTCCGAAACAGTGGCTTCCTCCAAACTTACATCACAATCCTGGGAACGTCCTATCGTATTGGAGCCTATATGTAAAGGCCAATATTCTCCTGATCCTGATTTTGAAATAGAATATAAGAATCCAACAACTGGCTTTTGATGAGGGGCAATTTCATTGTTTGGTGTCGTTCCAAAGGGATTAGGAACATATGTTCCATCCTGCACGTTGGTATTCTGTTTACCAAATTGTTGGTTGTCGGTATAAGCATCCTCCATACCGGGAATAATGGTTTTATTGCTACTCATAAATTTTGCTGTATTTGTTCGATTATTAAATTCATTCAAAACACGTGGAATCGTCTCTTTACGTTATTTTCTCCAAGAACACGCTTGGAATATATGCTGTTGCAACCATACAAATACCACGCATTTCCACAACGACCCGTTGTTGTCCGGCTATTCGGGCGACACGGCCTTCAACACCAGCGAAATCACCATCAACTACACGCACCCTATCACCACTTTTGTAATGGCAATGCTCTGGCGTAACGAGCCTAATATGTTCATTTTCTACACTTGTAAGTCTAATAAAATCCACCATCTCATGATGCGGAATAACTATTGGAGGGTGTTTCCCATCATATCCAATTACTTTCTGAGTCTTATCACGATAGAAACGGTAATGAGCCAGTTTTCTATTCTCCATAAAAGTCTTCTCTATAATATCTCGCGGGGAGTAAACGAAAACCATATTAGGAAGTAGCGGTTCCCATTGCCGCCTCTTCTTTGTCCCGATTTGTTTTACTGTGAGTCGTTTTGGCAGATATACATAGACCATATTTGCTTTCAACACATCCAAGTCTTTTTCCACACGATTATAAGTCGCTCTCAAACAATACCATTGGCAACCAACTATCTGGGCATAATCCGAGGACACCCCATCATTTGCAACCTCACTATAAGAAGGTTTCTGAACTTCGGGGATGATGCCAGATTCAACTCCGCCATCTAAAAGATTCAACCCGACTTGTCGGGAATTCACATTAGACAATGTGGTCACTCGGATATTTGTCACTATTCGTAACTGTCCTATATCATCCGTTTCCTATGAAGAAACGGATGTTTCTCCTAACACTCAGGAAATACAGTTTGTATGATAGTAACCTATATTATTCTAACAACAAATAGCGTTTTTTTGTCTCTGTGTGGAAATTTTCTGTTCTAATATGTTTTTATTTTGGATTTTTGTTTACCTTTGTAATCGTCATCCGTTTCTTCATAGGAAACGGATGTTTTTGTTTAACAAGAGATAAACTTAAA
>CAZEPM010000006.1:22358-35721 GCA_964514145.1 uncultured Bacteroides sp. | reverse complement strand
GGAACCGGGTTCGGGCGAGGTCGCGGAACGGGTGGAGAGAGGCGGGCGGCGGGTCGTGTCGGGGTGCGGGGTCGTTGCGAATCGGTTCGGATGGTTTTTTCCGTGAAATCCGATTCGAAAACCGATGAATAATCCTACATTTGCAGATGGACTAACTGAAAAGCCGGGAACAGCTCATGAGACATCGGGAAATCACTTTTGACCGTTTCATACGCGGACTCATCACGATTGCGGCCGTGGTGGGACTTTATTTTCTGTTGGATAAGCTCAGTTTTGCGCTGCTCCCGTTTTTCGTGGCGTGGCTGGTGGCGTATCTCATCTATCCCGTCGTGAAGTTTTTCCAATACCGGTTGCGGGTGAAATATCGTATTCTGGCGATTTTCTGCACGTTGTTTCTGGTGTCGCTGGTGTTGGGTTGCGCGTTCGTGTTGCTTGTGCCGCCGATGGTCGACGAGTTCGGCCGGCTGAAAGATCTGCTGGTGGAGCATTTCATCACGCGTCAGGGCAAGGTGGATGCGAGCTCTTCCATTCCTCAGGTGGTGAACGAGTTTATCAACGAGTATGTCGACATGCGTTGGTTCTATCAGATGCTTTCTGAGGAAAACGTGCACGACCTGATCAGGGAGACGCTTCCTCAGCTGTGGAAGCTGATTTCGGGCTCGGTGAACGTGTTGCTCAACGTGCTGGCGATGTTCATCATATTGCTGTATGTGGTGTTTATCCTTCTGGACTATGAGCAGCTGGCATCGGGTTGGTCGAAACTGGTTCCGCATGCTTACCGCCCGATGGCTGAGCACTTGGTCAACGACGTGCAGGTGGCGATGAACCGATACTTCCGTGGTCAGTCGCTCATAGCTTTTCTGGTGGGTGTGTTGTTCTGCGTGGGGTTCCTGATTATTGATTTTCCTTTGGCCATCGGACTTGGTCTCTTTATCGGTGTGCTCAACATGGTGCCTTACCTTCAGGTCGTCAGTCTGGTACCCACGCTTTTGCTTGCATTGCTGAAGTCTGCGGATACGGGCGAGAATTTCTGGTGGGTTCTGGGTAGCGCCCTTCTGGTTTATGTGGTAGTCCAGATTATCCAAGATGGTTTTCTGACGCCTCGCATCATGGGCAAGGTGACGGGGTTGAATCCGGCAATCATCTTGCTGTCGCTGTCGGTGTGGGGCAGTCTGCTGGGTCTGATCGGGATGATTATCGCGCTTCCGCTCACGACGTTGCTGCTTTCCTATTACAATGGTTTCATTTCGAAAACGAAGGAGGATGCGAACAAGCCGGAGCAGTCGAGCGACGGTTAGGCGTGTGTGTACGGCAGGGTCGTGCGAAGGGTCATGACGGGGAGTGATTCCGCTTCGACAAAGGGAAATATCGTCCGTAGGTCAGCATGCGCCAAATCCATTCCAAGGGGCCGAAGTGACAGTAGGCAAGCCAGACCCGACTGAAGATCATCAGGCATGCGAAGACCATCAGGACGATGGCTTCAGTCTGTGCCAATCCGACGGAGGCACCCCATCCCAAGCCGATGCCGTAGAACAAAAACATACCGATGAGCGACTGAGCAATGTAGTTAGTGAGTGCCATCCGGCCGGGCGCGGCCAGCAAGGTGAATGCTTTGCTTGCGGGACGACGCAGATAGAGCAGACAGAGTCCGGCGACGTAAGCAAATCCCATAGGAAAGACGCTGACGAGATAGAGAAGAGAATGTACGGTCAGTCCCCATGCGTGGTGATGTGTACCGCTCCATGCGTAAAGCAGAGAAAGGGGCAGACCCATGATCAGTCCGTAGCGAAGCATCTTTCGGAGCTGAGGCCGCATCCGTTCGAGGTCGACATAGAGCCGGTTCCGCCCGATATAGAAGCCTATCAGAAAGAGTCCGAATACACGGAAATATCGGTTGCCGTCAATAAACTCCTGCACACGGACAAGGGCTCCCTGTATGAGGAACTGGAACACCGTGGCGTAGTCGGTCGCATCGCGTAACCAATAGGCAAAGTTATCGTCGGTAATGCCATAGCGGTCACACCAAACGTGTTGCCACTCGACTACGGTGGCCGAGAGGGAAATGTGCGCGGCTTCCTGCAGTCCGTCGACGAACACAGGCAGAATCAGGCAGACAGCAGCCCACCCTAACAGCCGACGATCGGACATCCGACGAAACAACGGAAGCAGCAATCCCAGCAAAGCGTAGAGCATCAGGATATCACCACTCCATATAAACATCAGGTGGATGAAGCCTATCAAGGTCAGTATTCCCATCCGGCGATAAAAGACCTGAAAACCGTTCGCTCCCCGACTGGCTGCATGAGAGATGATGATGGAGAAGCCAATGCCAAAGAGCAGGGAGAAAATCGTATAGAATTTACCGTCGACAAGAACGTATTGCAGGAAACGGACAATGCGGTCTGTTCCATAAGAAGGCATCGACTCTACGACTTCCGGATGCAGGAATGTGTAGAGCGAAAACTCAGGGTAATTGGCCAAAGCTATGCCGAAAAGGGCAAATCCTCGCAAAGCATCGAGTATGACGTATCGCTCCGAAGAACGTATGGGAATGGCTTGATTGTTGGTTTGTTTCATAAATGTTTGTTTTTCTTATTATTAATCAGCATCACACTTGTCAGGATAACGGCCAGTCCAAGTAGCTGAATGAGCGTGATCCGCTCGCCTCCCAGTCCGCCTCCAATCACCACAGCGACCAGTGGATTGACGTATGCATGTGTAGCTACTTCGGCTGCCGGCCGTACTTTCAACAACCAGACGTAGGCAGAATATGCCAACAAAGAGCCGAAAACAATCAGATAGAGTAGCGATAACCATGCCGTGGTGGAAATGTCAGGCCAATCCGGCGTGGTCAATTCTCCGAAGAGGATGACACACAACCAAAACATGATGCTGGCAAAAAGCATCTGCCAAGCCGAACTGACGATGGAGTCGACTCCCTCTCCCGACGATCGGTATTTGGTGTAGAGTGAACCCAATGCCCACGACATACAGCCGGCAATCAGAATCAAGATGCCATATTCGTGATGGTCGGAAGTTTCCAGAGTGAGCTGCTCTATATAGAGCATCGCCACTCCCATGAAACCAATGAGCAACCCTCCTATGATCCGTGCACTGTGGAAATTAACCTTCCACATAGGAACATCGAATAACATGATCCAAATAGCTGTCGACGAAGCGACGATCGCCACCAAACTGCTGCTGACATAACGTTGAGCCAGCATGATGACGGCCATATCGACAAAGAGCAACACAATGCCACTCACAGCCGATCGCCGTATTAACAAGGGCTGGAAGATCTGCTTACCATGCATGCTGCAGAAGATGAGCAGCGCCAGTCCGGCCACAGAAAAGCGCAAGGCACCCAGTAAAAAGGTGGGAAACCCTTGCAAGGCGACCCCGATAAAGTAGTAAGTCGATCCCCACACCACATAGATAAGAAAATAAGCTACAAGAATGGCCAGGGTATGTCTTGATAATTGCATAGGTTATCATTCATTTTCATCATCCATCCATATCTTACTCAGAAAGTGACCTGTCTGGCTGATGATTAACAGAATAGTACAAAAATAGCCCGTAGTCGAGATAACTGTTTAACTCGACTACGGGCTGCATGAACTAGGTTACGTCTTGTTGTTTCAGTCTGCCGTCTTCCCCATCTTGGCGTAAAAGAATGCTTGCTCATCTGCGTTTATTTTGAAACAGACAAAGGCTTGTCGAGAATCAATTCTACAACGTAATCAATATCTGCAGGCACTTCATCAAACTGCAAAAGCACTCCCTGATGATCCTGACGATATTTCACTTTCGAACGGTCTTTGTATAAGCATGCTGACTTGATGCGTTGGGTCAGTGGCAAATATAGGCCATCGTCGTTCAAATTGAGGATATGCACGTAAAGTTTGTTTTCTTTCATTGTCGTCACACCCCAGTCTCTCGGCTTAATCAGTCCGCCCCGTGTGCCATAAATGGTTTCTCCATAAACATCCATCCACTCTCCAATCTCCTGCAGGCGCTCCAATGCCTTCTCGGGCAACTCTCCGTCAGGTTGCGGACCGATGTTAAGCAATAGGTTTGCGTCTTTCCCTGCAGCTTGAACCAGATAATGAATCAGACTACGAGAAGACTTATAATTTTGGTCTACAATCTTATATCCCCACATTCCATTCATCGTCTGACAAGTCTCCAATGGCAGGTTACTAATGCCTTGTCCTGAGTATCCGGCCGTATTCTCTCCGGGTAAATCTCGTTCGAAAATCTGAATATCTTCCCCTTCAAATGGTTCCTGATGATGGTTATTACCAATCAGACAACTTGGCTGTAAACGATGGATCATAGCATATTGTTCAGACAGTTTCCAGTCGAAATCAGCATCCTGATCCCACCAGCCGTCAAACCAGATAGCACGAATGTCTCCGTAGTTGGTTAGTAATTCTGTCAGTTGCTTGTTCATAAAGTCATAATACGTTTCCCATTGTCCATGGGTTTCCCGTCCGGTACCTCGCCCGGTACTTCCCAACGGATAGTAATCTGTCCTGTACCAATCAAGATGTGAATAATATAGATGCAACGCAATACCCTGACTATGGCATTCGTCGGCCAGTTCTTTGAGAATATCTCTTCCGAAAGGAGTTGCGTCTACCACATTGTAGTCTGACCATTGGGTGTCGAACATGGAGAACCCTTCATGATGACGTGTCGTGAAACAAATGTACTTTGCACCTGATGCCTTGATCGCTGCGACCCAATCATGTGCATTGAATTTTGAGGGATAAAAAGCTGAAGACAATTTGGCATATTCCTTATAATTAAGATTCTGATTAGTCATTACCCACTCGCCCTGTGCCAGCAGACTGTATAATCCCCAATGGAGAAATATGCCAAAACGATCGTTCCGGAAATTCTCACGAGACTGCAGATTTGCTTGTGTGGGTGTATACGCTTGCTTGTCTTGTGAGAAGGCAACTGACGAATTAAGGGAAATGATTCCGATAGCTATGCAAACTCCGAGTGTCTGACATTTGTGTTTTATGCTCATAAGTATATGATTTCAAGTTCTTAATGTGGACAAAGATAATAAGTTCTGAATACAGTACCTTCTTTTTATCATAATTTCTCATTATATAAAACAAAAGCGGACAGTGCAGTTTTGCTAATTGCATGCTGACACTGTCCAGACTTAAGGGAAACTAAGCTATAACTATTTTACTTATATTCAGACCAACTCTTAATTTCAATATCGTCGATATCCATCGTACAAAAAGCATTGATGAAAGCACTGGCCAAACGGGCATTCGTAATTAAAGGTATATTAAGATCTATTGCTGCTCGACGTATCTTATAACCATTGTTCAACTCACCGGCCGTCAGATTTTTCGGAATGTTTACAACCAGATCAACCTGATGACTATGTAGTAGCTCTAATGCCTGCGGTTTCGCTTCTGGTTCGCTAGGCCAATGCACTAAGGTGTTTTCTATACCATTATCGGTAAGGAAACGTGAGGTTCCACCTGTTGCATACAGATTATACCCTTTTTTCTTTAGCATGCGAGCAGCATCAAGCATGTCGACTTTTTGCTTGGCAGTTCCTGTAGAAAGCAAAATATTCTTGGCCGGAATCCGTTGGTTTACGGAAAGCATTGCTGTCAACACCGCACTAGAAGTATCGTCTCCCAGGCAACCAACTTCTCCCGTTGAGGCCATGTCGACTCCCAATATGGGATCTGCTTTTTGCAATCGATTGAATGAGAATTGCGAAGCTTTAATGCCAACATAATCGAGTTCGAACAAACTCTTTTCCGGACGTTCTACCGGTATGCCTAACATGATTTTTGTTGCCAGTTCTATCAGATTAATCTTTAATACTTTGCTGACAAACGGGAAACTCCGTGAAGCACGTAAGTTACATTCAATGACTTTAATATCATTTTCGCGCGCCAAAAACTGAATATTAAAAGGACCTGATATATGCAATTCCTTAGCAATCTGCCGCGAGATACGTTTTATCCGTCGTAGTGTCTCCACATAGAGTTTCTGTGGTGGAAACTGTATGGTAGCATCGCCCGAATGCACACCGGCATACTCAATGTGTTCACTGATGGCATAGGCTATAATCTCGCCATTTTGTGCTACCGCATCCATTTCAACTTCTTTAGCATGTTCTATAAAACTGCTGACAACAACCGGATGTTTTTTTGATATGCTTGCTGCCAACTTTAGGAATCGCTCTAATTCTTCTTGGTTGGAACAAACATTCATAGCGGCTCCAGACAATACATACGATGGACGTACCAACACGGGGAACCCTACTTTCTCTATAAAAGCATTGATATCTTCCATCGATGTAAGTGCACTCCATTCCGGTTGATCAACACCGATCCGGTCGAGCATTGCAGAAAACTTATCGCGGTCTTCCGCATTATCGATGCTCTTGGCTGAGGTTCCAAGGATATTGACATGTTCACTGTCGAGACGCATAGCAAGATTGTTCGGAATTTGTCCGCCGGTAGAAACAATCACACCGTAAGGATTCTCCAGCTCTATGATATCCATCACGCGCTCAAAAGTCAGTTCATCGAAATACAGACGATCGCACATGTCATAATCGGTCGACACCGTTTCGGGATTATAATTGATCATCACGCTGCGATATCCTTCCTTGCGAATCGTATTCAATGCTTGCACACCACACCAATCAAATTCTACCGATGAGCCTATACGATAAGCGCCGGAACCCAATACAATAATCGAACGATGATCGCCTAAATAGTTCACATCGTTAGCTATTCCGCTATAGGTCAGATACAAATAATTTGTTTGTGCCGGATATTCTGCTGCAAGCGTATCTATTTGCTTGACAACAGGCAGGATACCCATTTCTTTCCGATAAGTACGCACTTGCTTAATAGCTTCTTCGATGTCCATCGTCTGTTCCAATCCGACTGCACGTCCTATCTGAAAATCAGAGAATCCTTGCACTTTAGCTTTACGCAACAAGTTTGCATCTAGTTTTTTCAAATCACCTATCGCATGCAGTTCTTTCGAAGTATTCATAATATTCATCAACTTCTGTAAGAACCACTTGTCTATCTTGGTCTGTTCGTGGATATGGTCTAATGTATATCCGGCTCTCATCGCCTTACTAATCACAAATATGCGTTTGTCTGTAGGTTCTCTCAACGCTTTATCGACATCTTCAATGACAAGCTCTTTATTCTCTACAAATCCGTGCATACCTTGCCCAATCATACGCAATCCCTTTTGTATGGCTTCTTCAAATGTTCGTCCTATAGCCATTACCTCACCTACAGACTTCATGCTCGAACCTAATTCACGGTCTACTCCTCGGAATTTACCTAAATCCCAACGAGGAATCTTGCATACCACATAGTCTAATGCCGGTTCAAAAAAAGCCGACGTAGTCTTGGTTACTGAGTTTTTCAATTCAAACAGACCATATCCTAAGCCTAATTTTGCCGCAACAAAAGCCAATGGATAGCCCGTTGCTTTCGAAGCCAAAGCAGACGAACGGCTCAAACGTGCATTGACTTCTATTACCCGATAATCTTCTGATTCCGGATCAAAAGCATATTGTACATTACACTCTCCTACGATACCTATGTGACGAATAATGCGAATAGCCAATTCGCGCAACTTATGGTATTCTTTATTTGTGAGAGTCTGACTCGGTGCTATCACAATAGATTCACCTGTATGGATACCTAACGGGTCGAAGTTTTCCATGTTGCAGACTGTGATGCAATTATCATAACAGTCACGTACAACTTCGTATTCTATTTCTTTCCAACCTTTCAAACTTTTTTCTACCAATACCTGAGGAGAGAATGAAAATGCTTTTTCCGCAAGTTTATTCAGCTCATCTTCATTGTTGCAAAAGCCTGAACCCAATCCACCTAATGCATAAGCCGCACGAATGATAACCGGATATCCTAACTCTGCAGCAGCACGACGGGCATCTTCAATACTTTCAACTGCCTCACTCCTGATGGTTTTTACATTTATTTCATCTAGTTTTTTTACGAAAAGCTCACGATCTTCTGTATCAATAATGGCTTGTACTGGAGTTCCCAATACTTTGACGTTATATTCTTCTAGAATTCCTTCTTTATATAATGCCACTCCACAATTTAATGCAGTCTGTCCGCCAAATGACAATAAAATACCATCAGGCTTCTCTTTCTGAATAACTTTCTTCACAAAAAACGGAGTTACCGGAAGAAAATAAATCTGATCAGCTACACCTTCACTCGTTTGAACTGTCGCTATATTGGGATTTATCAATACAGTCTGAATACCTTCTTCTTTTAAAGCTTTCAAAGCTTGTGAGCCGGAATAATCAAATTCCCCTGCTTCACCAATCTTTAAAGCACCAGAACCTAACAGCAAAACTTTCTTTATATTTTCTTTCATAAATGTCTCGTTTTTATGAATTAAAGCAATCTTACAAAATCATCAAAAAGGAACTCTGTATCGGTAGGCCCACTAGCAGCCTCCGGATGGAACTGGGCTGAGAACCAAGGTTTAGAGATGTGACAAATTCCCTCATTTGAATTATCATTCATATTAATAAACAACGGCTTCCAATCTGCTCCCAGCGTATCATTATCTACCGCATAACCATGATTCTGACTGGTAATGAAACATTGATTCGTGTCTACCTTACGCACTGGTTGATTATGACTACGATGACCATATTTCAACTTGTAAATCGTTGCACCTCCTGCTTTCGAGAGCAACTGATTACCCATACAAATTCCGAATATAGGTTTATCTGAAAGTCCCATTGCCTTACGTATGTTCTGAACAGCCTCATCGCATGTGTCCGGATCCCCCGGACCATTAGAGATAAAGAGGCCATCATAATCCAGACTTGTAAAGTCATAATTCCATGGCACACGAATTATCTCTACATCACGTTTTAACAAGCAACGAATAATATTTGATTTTACACCACAATCTACCAACACTACCTTTTTCTTATTCCCTTCATTGTAGTGAATAACTTCTTTACACGAGACTCTATCCACGTAGTTCACCCCGCTGTATTCTGCTTCAGGAATATTGTCCGGTTCATCATCAAACACGATCTTTCCCATCATGACACCATGTTCGCGCAACACTTTCGTAAGCTCACGTGTATCAATTCCTGTAATGCCCGGTATTTTCTCCCGTTTCAGCCAATCTTCCAAACTTTCTACTGCATTCCAATGACTATAGTCATAACTATAATCACTCACAATGATAGCTTCAGCATGGATTTTATCACTTTCCAGAAACGTAGGCAATCCGTTAGCTTCAAAAGTAAATGGTGGCACACCATAATTACCTACTAAAGGATATGTAAGTGTCATTAACTGACCCGCATACGAGGGATCGGTAAGACTTTCCGGATAACCGGTCATTGCAGTATTAAACACTACTTCACCAGCTATTGGTCTTTCGTAGCCAAACGATGTTCCATAAAAATGTGTTCCATCATCAAGAATTAGTGTCACATTTCTCATTTCTGATATGTTGTTTATTATATTAGAATTGATAAACTTTTTCTACATAATTAATAAAAGCCTGATTAACTTGCTTTACTCCACCAGGAGTAGGATAATCACCGCTAAAATACCAATCACCTGTATGATTGGGGCATGCTTCGTGTAGTCCTTCGAGTGTTTGATAAACCAAAACGATTTTCGCATGAATCTCTTCACCATCTGTGAGCATTTCAACCATTTTATTTGAAATCTCTTCATCTGTAAACCGAGCATAGATTTCTTTTACATAATTCACCATACGCTCTTTAGGTAACTCTGCCTGCTCCTTACACCGACGGTAAACCTGCTCTATCACACTACGCATATCACGTTCCTCCAATAAAGCAATAGCTGAACGAAATGCGATAAATTCACTCATCTTAGCCATATCAATACCATAATAATCGGGATAACGAACCTGAGGAGAAGACGACACAATAACAATCTTCTTCGGATGCAAGCGATCTAATATTTTAATGATACTCTGTTTTAAGGTTGTACCACGAACTATACTATCGTCAATGATAACCAAATTATCAACATTCGGCATCAAACTTCCATACGTGATATCATATACATGGGCCGCCAGATCATTACGACTGTTACCTTCGGCTATAAAAGTACGCAATTTTATGTCTTTTATCGCAACTTTCTCGCTACGAATTCGCATAGATAATATCTTTTCCAGTTCTCTATGATCAGGATTATGGCCTAGAGCTTTGATCTCTTTTATTTTAAGCTGATTCAAATAATTATCAAAACCATCAAGCATACCATAAAACGCAACCTCTGCAGTATTGGGAATATAAGAAAAAACCGTATGCTCTACATCATAGTCTATTGCTTTCAGTATTGGTTCAACCAGTCTACGTCCCAATTTTTTACGCTCATTATATATCTCCGCATCACTACCACGACTAAAATAGATACGTTCAAATACACAGGCTCTTTTCGTTTTTGGTTTATTAACTTGTACCAGTCGCATAGTCCCTTGCTTATCTATCAATAACGCTTGACCGGGCAACAACTCATGCACCTTATCTGTAGACACATTTAATGCTGTCTGAATCACTGGACGTTCGGAGGCCAACACGATAATTTCATCATCTCTATACCAAAACGCCGAACGAATTCCATGTGGATCACGTAAAGCAAACGATTCTCCGCTACCGGTCAGACCACAGATTACGTAACCTCCATCCCATTCTTTACTCGAAGAACGTATAACATTCGAAAGGTCAATATTTTCTTCAATTATTCCAGTCAACTCCAATCCGCTTTTTCCTTCTGATTTATACTGTTGGTAAAGACGCTCCACCTCGCGATCCAAACGATGACCGACTTGCTCCAACATGATATATGTATCCGAATAAACACGCGGATGCTGACCCTCTGCTGTGATTGAAGCAAAAACTTCATCAACATTAGTCAAATTAAAGTTACCACACAATGCCAAGTTTTTAGCTCGCCAATTATTGCGCCGCAAAAATGGGTGAACATAAGAAAGACCACTTTTACCAGTGGTCGAGTACCTTAAATGCCCCATATAGATTTCTCCAGCAAAAGGAAGATAACGCTGTGCAGACTCCGCATCACTCAATTGTTCTGGTGTTAAATTCTTAAATTTGTTTTGGATGGCAACAAAAATCTCTGTTATGGCACCAGATCCCAAAGCACGTTCGCGAAACATATACTCCTCCCCCGGCGCTGCTGCCAATTTCACACAAGCCAGACCGGCACCTTCCTGTCCGCGATTGTGTTGCTTTTCCATCATGAGATAGAGTTTGTTTAGTCCATACATCCATGTCCCGTATTTTTGTTGATAATAGCTTAAAGGCTTCAACAAACGAATCATTACGACTCCACATTCATGTTTTAACGGTTCCATCTATAATTATTCCACTGTTACTGATTTTGCTAAATTACGAGGCTGATCCACATCCTTACCCTTGCATACGGCTATATGATAAGCCAGTAATTGCAAAGGTATGGTAGTAATCAGCGGTTCTAAACATTCTATTGTTTTAGGGATTTCAATAACATCGTCTACAATAGATATAATTTCAGTATCTCCCTCCGTGACCAAAGCAATCACCTTACCCTTACGTGCCTTAATTTCTTGGATATTGTTTATAACTTTTTCATACATCTCATTTTTAGTTGCGACAACAACCACGGGCATTTCTGTATCTATTAAGGCAATAGGGCCATGCTTCATTTCCGCTGCCGGATAACCTTCAGCGTGTATATATGAAATTTCCTTTAACTTCAACGCTCCTTCAAGTGCCACAGGGTAATTATAACCTCTACCCAGATATAAGAAATTATGGGCATACGTAAATATACGCGATAATTCTGAAATAGCCTGATTCTTGGCTAAGACTTGCTTCATTTTAGCCGGAATCAGATTTAATTCCTTTACGATCTCAAGAAATTTTTCAGAAGTAATTATTTTCAATTCTTTTGCCAAAGCTAAAGCTAGCATCGTCAAAACAGTAACCTGTCCCGTAAACGCCTTTGTTGAAGCCACACCTATTTCCGGCCCAACATGGATGTATGAACCGGTGTGCGTCAGGCGGGCAATAGAAGACCCGACTGCGTTACAAATACCATAGACAAAGGCTCCCCGGCTTTTAGCTAACTGAATAGCGGCCAAGGTATCAGCCGTTTCGCCCGATTGCGAAATAGCAATCACAACATCATTCTTATTAATAACAGGATTTCGATATCGGAATTCCGAAGCATATTCCACTTCTACCGGTATCCGACAAAGACTTTCTATCAATTGTTTCCCTATCAATCCTGCATGCCAAGACGTCCCACAGGCTAAGATAACAAAACGACGTGCGTTCAACAATTTATCTTTATGATCTATCACGGCTGAAAGAGCCACATTGGTCGACTCTATATTGACGCGACCACGCATACAATCATTAATACAATCCGGTTGTTCAAATATTTCTTTCAACATAAAGTGTGGGAAACCACCTTTCTCCAACTGTCCCAAATTCATCGCAATAGTTTTCACCTCAGGATTCATTTTAATATTATCCAAATCGACCACCTGAAGCTCCTCACCCTGCCGGATATAAGCAATCTCATTATCTTCCAAATAGACGACTTTGTCCGTATATTCCACAATCGGAGAGGTATCGGAACCAAAGAAAAACTCATCTTCGCCAATTCCGACCACAAGCGGACTACTTTTGCGAGCTGCAATGATCGTATCGGGATGACAACGATCCAACAAAGCTATGGCATATGCTCCGATTACTTCATGTAAAGCTATCTGAACCGCAGTCAACGTATCATAACCGCCCGAAATCTGGATATATTCTATCAGCTGCACTAAAACTTCCGTATCCGTATTGCTCTTAAACACAATACCTTTACATTGAAGTTTTTCTTTTAGCGTTACGTAATTTTCAATAATGCCGTTATGAATCAAGGCGAGATTACCTGAAGAAGAGTAATGAGGATGAGCGTTTGCTTCTGAAGGTTCACCATGAGTAGCCCAACGCGTATGGGCAATTCCAATATTTCCCGAGATATCTTTATTTTCAACGAAATGTTCTAAATCAGAAACCTTTCCCTTGGTTTTATAAACGTTTAATTGACCTTCGTGGTTAATAATTGCGATTCCCGCACTATCATAACCTCTATATTCTAAACGTTTCAGACCTTTTATAAGGACAGGGTAAGCATCTCTCTTACCTATATAGCCTACAATTCCACACATAATTTTTTGATAACGTTATTTTAATATTTGTGCAAAGATAAAAGTTTTATCCATAATATAGACAGAAGTAACGAAATAA
>CAZEPM010000006.1:0-22258 GCA_964514145.1 uncultured Bacteroides sp. | reverse complement strand
GCTACACCCGGACAGGTCACTTTTCCTTCAACAACATTCAATCCCAGTTTCAAACCCGAATCTTCCATGCAAGCCTGTTTCCAACCTTTGTTTGCTAATTTCACGACATAAGGAATCGTTGCATTTGTTAAGGCTAAAGTAGATGTGCAAGGAACCGCACCGGGGATATTGGCAACACAATAATGAACTATTCCATCGACCTCAAAAATCGGATCGGCATGCGTAGTCGGATGAGAAGTCTCGAAACATCCGCCCTGATCTATGGCAACATCAACCAACACTGAACCGGGACGTATCAGACTCAACATCTTCCGAGTTATCAAGTGAGGAGCTTTTGCTCCGGGAATCAAAACAGCACCAATAACGAGATCGGTAACAGGAAGTTCTTGCTCTATGTTATAAGTAGATGAGAACAACGTCTTCACATTCTTAGGCATTACCTCGTCAAGTTGTCTCAAACGTGAAAGCGAAATATCACAAATCGTAACATCCGCTCCCAATCCTGCAGCCATCCAAGCTGCATGGGTTCCAACAACTCCACCACCAAGAATTAAAACTTTAGCAGGTTTTACGCCCGGCACTCCACCCATCAACATACCTTTTCCGCCTTGAGGCTTTTCAAGGAAGCGAGCACCTTCTTGCACAGACATACGCCCGGCCACCTCACTCATCGGTACCAACAACGGTAATGCACCATGACGGTCAACAACCGTTTCATAAGCCAGACAGACAGCTCCGCTACTCAGCATTGCTTCAGTAAGTTTACCATCGCATGCAAAATGAAAATAAGTAAACAGTAACTGGCCTTTGCGCACCAACGCATATTCCGGTTCGACAGGTTCTTTCACCTTAATAATCATTTCAGCTTTCGCATACACATCTTCAATGCCAGACAAGATACGTGCTCCTGCTTTTTCATAGAGTTCATCCGGAAATCCACTGTTTTGTCCTGCTGTATGTTGCACATAAACAGTGTGACCATTTTCTACCAATTCACGAGCTCCGGTCGGAGTAAGAGCAACTCGATTTTCATTGTTTTTAATTTCTTTAGGCAACCCAACTATCATAATGTCATATTTTAATAGGTTTAACTTGCCAAATATAGATATTCTAATTTAAATTTGTAAGTTTGCAAAACAAAAAAATAATTATTCCACATATGTTTTTTAACACAGTAATACAACCAAAAAAAAATATAACGATATGATGAAAAAGAGAGTTTTATTGGCTGTCTCATTATTAATGACAGTTGTAATGAAAGGCACTGCTTGTACAAATCTGATTGTCGGGAAAAATGCCTCAACAGATGGTTCCGTATTCGTAACCTATTCTGCTGATTCTTATGGCATGTTCGGATATTTATGTCATTTCCCTGCTGGTACCCATCTTCCCGGAACCCAAATTGATATACACGATTGGGATACGAACAAATACTTGGGAAAAATAGACCAAGTTGCTCAAACCTACAACGTAATCGGCAACATCAATGAATTTCAAGTAGCAATTGGTGAAACCACCTTCGGCGGCCGTCCCGAACTAGTCAACCCACAAGGATTAATCGACTACGGAAGCCTTATCTATTTGGCCTTACAACGTAGCAAGACTGCCCGCGAAGCCATTCAAGTCATGACTGAACTTGTTCAAGAATACGGATATTACAGTGGCGGAGAATCTTTCTCGATAGCCGATCCCAACGAAGTGTGGATTATGGAAATGATAGGCAAAGGACCAGATATCAAAGGCGCCGTCTGGGTAGCCGTTCGCATACCGGATGACTGCATTGCTGCCCATGCCAATCACAGTCGCATTCACCAATTCGACTTAACAGACAATGAGAATGTACTCTACTCACCTGACGTGATCTCTTTTGCCCGTGAAAAAGGATACTTCAACGGTAAGAATGAAGATTTCAGTTTTTCGGCAGCATACGACCCTCTTGACTTTAACGCACTCCGAGCTTGCGAAGCTCGCGTATGGAGTTTCTATCGCAAACACAATGCCGACATGGACAAATACCTCTCTTATATCAAAGGAGAAACAACAGAGCCCATGCCACTCTACATCAAGCCGGATCAGAAAATCTCTCTGCAAGACATACAAAACGATATGCGCGATCACTACGAAGGAACAGAGCTGGACATAACAAAAGATTTGGGTGCCGGTGCATACAACAGCCCGTATCGTCCCTCACCCCTGACGTTCAAAGTAGATGGTCAAACCTATTTCAACGAACGTCCCATCTCGACACAACAGGCAGCTTTCACTTTTGTCGCCCAATTACGCAATAATCTGCCAGACCCCATCGGCGGCGTTTTATGGTTTGGCCTAGACGATGCCAACATGATAGCCTACGTCCCCGTATATTGTGGAACCACTCGCGTGCCCAACAGTTTTGCCAAAGACAAAGGAGCTGACGGAGTAACATTCTCGTGGGACAATTCCTTCTGGGTATGCAATTGGGTATCAAACATGATCTACCCACGTTACAGCTTAATGATCAACGATTTACGCACTGTTCAAAAACAGCTCGAAAACCAATTCCTGACCACGCAGGAAACGGTTGAAAGCGAGGCCTTGAAACGCTACGAAGAAGCCCCCGCCAGCGCGGTAACCTACCTTACTAACTACACCATTTCGTGCGCTGACGAAATGCACAACAAATGGCGTAAATTAGGGGAATTTCTCATTGTCAAATACAACGACATGGTAGTAAAAAAAGTAAAAGACGGAGAATTTGAACGAACAGAAGAAGGTCTCGGTGCAGCTCCCGAACGCCCGGGATATCCGGAAGATTACAACCGGAAAGTCATTCAAGAAACCGGAGAAAGATATAAAGTCCCACAATAAAGTTCCAAAAAAATAATTTTATTGTTTGGTCATAAGCGTTCAAATTCTTAATTTTGAACGCTTATTTTATGTATATATACAACCATAAAAACAAAAATCGACTATGCAAAATGAAGCATTAATCAAAGAAGTGACAGCCAAAGCCCAGAAATGGCTCACCTCAGCTTATGATGCTGAGACACAAGCTGAAGTAAGAAAAATGTTGAACAATCCAGATAAAACCGACCTAATCGAAGCCTTTTATAAAGATCTGGAATTCGGTACTGGCGGATTGCGAGGTATTATGGGAGTCGGTTCCAACCGTATGAACATCTACACCGTGGGCGCAGCTACACAAGGATTGGCTAACTACTTGAAAATAAACTTCAAAGATCGAAACGAAATAGCCGTAGTCATCGGACACGACTGTCGCAACAATAGCCGACTGTTTGCCGAAATCTCTGCCGACATTTTCTCAGCCAACGGTATCAAAGTATACTTGTTTGACGACATGAGACCAACCCCCGAAATGTCTTTCGCTATCCGACATCTGGGATGCCAAAGCGGAATCATTCTGACGGCCTCGCACAATCCCAAAGAATACAACGGCTACAAAGCTTATTGGGACGACGGCGCACAAGTCTTGGCACCACATGACAAAGGTATCATCGACGAAGTGAACAAAATCACATCTGCCTCAGACATCAAATTCGAAGGACGCAAAGAACTGATACAGATTATCGGAAAAGATGTAGACGATGCATACTTGGAGAAAATAAAAACCATCTCTATCGACCCAGACGTAATCAGCCGGCAAAAAGATCTAAGCATCGTTTATACTCCTATACACGGCACGGGCATGATGCTCATCCCCAGGGCTCTCCAAATGTGGGGATTTGAAAACGTACACTGTGTACCCGAACAAATGATTAAAGACGGTAATTTCCCAACCGTCGTATCGCCCAATCCGGAAAATGCAGAGGCGCTTACGCTCGCCATCAATCTAGCCAAAAGTATTAATGCTGATATCGTGATGGCATCAGACCCTGACGCTGACCGCATAGGCATGGCTTGCAAAAACGACAAGGGTGAATGGGTATTAATCAATGGAAACCAAACCTATCTCATTTTCCTGTACTACATCATCACCAACCGAAAGGCCATGGGCAAGATAACAGGCAAAGAATTCATTGTCAAAACCATTGTAACCACAGACGTCATCAAAGCCATTGCAGACAAAAACAACATCACTCTATTCGACTGTTACACGGGATTTAAGTGGATAGCCCGTCAAATACGTTTGCTCGAAGGTAAAATGCAATACATCGGTGGTGGAGAAGAAAGCTACGGATTCCTGGCCGAAGACTTCGTGCGTGATAAAGATGCTGTTTCAGCTTGTGCTCTCCTGGCAGAAATCTGCGCATGGGCCAAGGACCAAGGCAAGACGCTCTACGATATCCTCATGGAAATCTATCTCGAATACGGATTCTCGAAAGAAACCACCGTCAACGTCGTAAAACCCGGTAAAAGCGGAGCAGACGAAATCAAAGCCATGATGGAAGCCTATCGGTCTAACCCGCCCAAGGAATTGGGAGGCTCAAAAATCATACTCACAAAAGACTACAAAGTTCTCAAGCAAACCGATGCCGAAGGTCATATCAGCGACATTGATATGCCAGAAACATCCAATGTTATCCAATATTTTTGTGAAGACGGAACCAAAGTATCCGTTCGTCCATCGGGAACGGAACCTAAGATTAAATTCTATGTCGAAGTAAAAGGAAATATGAAATGTGCAGGATGTTACGAACATGTCACTAACGAAGCGATGGATAAAGTAGAAACCATAAAGAAATCGTTGGGACTCTAACACAAATCAAGGGATCATGAAGTTTTCTTAAAATTTTAATTCTCATTAAACTTAAGGCTGTCCAGACTAAAAATCTGAACAGCCTTTTTTATCCTCTACATCATTCCCGACTGGTTTTGAACGATTAAAAGCTGAGTACTTGGCGAACAGTGGTTACATTGCCGCAACGGTCGATGACTTGAAGTTCGAAGTCATGCTGTCCGCTACGAGCTACACGGGCTTTCCGAAAATGACAGACAAACTGTCGGTCACGCGCACTATACTCAAGCAAGACGAACTTCCCGTCGATGGTACCGCGATATGAAGCAATACCGCTTTGCGAGTCTTGAATGCGATAAACGAGCTGCGTTCGACTATGCGAGAGCAATCTCACCAAAGGAGGAATTGTATCAGCACAAACTGTAAAAGTTCCCAACTCACGGATTTTGGCTTCAATCCAACCGTTGGCATAGGTTCCTCCGACGTAAGTTGTTTCGTTTCCAGATTGCTGAGCGATGTAATACTTCGTGGTGTCATTTACGGGTGTATGGCGAAGTTTAATTTTAAGACTTGCATACGTATGAAGGGGCTCCGGCTGAGAATGAATCTGATAGGTATATGCAATAGCATTAGAGTCGGTAGTCAATGTCACTTGGGCAGGAACATCTCGATAGAGTCGGTTTTTGGGAATAACGAGTTGCATGCCTGGTCGCTGAAGAATGTTGACTTTGTCCCAGCGCAACAGTTGACTGTCGGGCAAGGAGTCGTGTGAAATAGTCTGTGGACGACCCATGATGGTGAATTCGTAGGTTGACTGGTTTCCGAAGGCATCTTCTAACACGTAACGAAAGTGATAATCGCGTTCCTCGTCAATCGTTACCCATCCTCGGTTAGTGTTCGAGTGTAGCAGACGTAGAGGATTTCCAGGTTCAATAAACGATTTAGTGTACCACGTGTGCCGCCGTTTGTATTCAGCATAATCTACCCAACTGTTGATGGCACGGTTTTCGTCAAAGCTGATCCGGTCGACCAGACTACGAAAAATTTCCTTTCCGTCAACGGTAAGCACCATCTGTCGTACACCATAGATATTCGTAGTTTCGTTCATGTAGTCGTATGCCCGGATACCGATTCCTATCTTTCCCCATGCCTGTACAGTTTGATTTATGGCTTTCCGGTTGGATGCCCACGCAAACGATTGCTGTCCGCTTCGTCCATTTATCACACCCTCGCCTTGGGGTGCGTAGAGCATAACAGTACTCGAAAGGGGTGGTTTGGTATCTTTTAGCAAATGTTTGAAGAAGGGCATCGGGTCAAGCATTTCGTTGGTTGCTGTCTGACGGATTTCCAAATGCAGATGAGGTCCTCCAGACGAACCGGTATTTCCGCTATAAGCAATGACGTCTCCTTGATGATAAACAAATTGAGTTGTGTCCGGGTAGATCTCTACGGAAAAGGTTTCGTGTGCATACTGATAATCTTCTACATAGTTCGTAATGAACTCATTGAATCGGTCGAGGTGTCCGTAGACTGAGGTGTATCCATTCGGATGGGTTACGTAAAGCGCGTTGCCGTAGCCTGTGGGCGACACAGATATACGCGACACGTAACCATCTGCAATGGCACGCACGGGTTTACCGACGACTCCTTGGGTTTTGATGTCTAGTCCTCCGTGAAAATGATTCGGACGAAGTTCACCGAAATTTCCGGCTAGATATAGAGGAAAATCAAAAGGTGAACAGAAGGGTGAATAGGCAACTTCTTGCGCCATCGTCCCGAAGGAAAGACATAAGAACACGATCGTGCATAGTTTTTTCATTGTGTTGTCAATCGCATGCTTTAAAACTCATGTCTAATCCTTTGACTGAATGTGTCAGCGCCCCCACCGAGATAAAATCTACACCACACTCGGCATAGTCGCGCAAGTTTTCGTAGGTGATTCCTCCAGACGATTCGGTTTCAAACCTTCCATCCACCATTTCGACGGCTTTTCGAGTTTGTTCGAGCGTAAAGTTATCGAACATAACCCGATCTATCCCACCCAAGTCAAGCACTTGCTGCAGCTCATCGAAATTGCGAACTTCTACTTCTATCTTGAGATGCTTGTCTTTTTGCTTACAATAATCTTTGGCACGCATGATGGCATTCTCTATTCCTCCGGCAAAATCTATATGATTGTCTTTCAGCAAAATCATGTCAAAGAGCCCTATGCGATGGTTAACTCCGCCACCGATCTTCACGGCTTCTTTTTCTAACATACGCATGCCCGGAGTGGTTTTACGTGTATCGAGCACGCGAGTATGCGTTCCTTCAAGTCGTTTCACGTACTTGCGTGTCATTGTTGCAATGCCACTCATGCGTTGCATCACGTTTAGCATCAGGCGTTCGGTCTGCAACAGCGAGCGCACTTTGCCTGTTACAATCATGGCAATATCGCCCGGGTTAACTTCTTTGCCGTCAGGAATCAACACTTCCACCTGCATGGTTGGATCGAAACGACGGAAGATTTCTTTTGCGACATCTACTCCGGCCAACACTCCAGCTTCTTTTATCAAAAGTTTAGACTTACCTATAGCTTCTTCGGGAATGCAAGAAAGTGTGGTATGATCGCCATCACCGATGTCTTCAGCAAAGGCCAAATCAATCAAACGGTCTACTAATGCGTGTACTGTTTCCATACTGTTTGTTTTTTTATTATAGTTGTATCATAAAGACAATCTCACTTGCGGAATATACGCTTTTTTATCATTTCACAACACATTCCGATTGTCTTTACTCAATTTCATATCTATGCTTTCAAAATAATTTCAGCTTGTGTTTTTGCGCTTCTTCCAGCGAAACGATTTTTATTTCTTCCTGTTTATGACGCCGACAAATTTCATCGTAATGTGCATACACCTCTTTTACGTAGCTGTCGCGCGACTTCTGATTCAAGAGTTTCGATGCCACAATAGCATTTTGAGAAGCATCCTTCAAATGAATCACCGGTGCATCATAAACGGGGGCAATCTTTAGAGCGGTGTGCAACTCGCTCGTTGTTGCTCCTCCTATGAGCAAAGGGATGTGTAGTCCCGCACGCGTCAACTCAGTTGCCACGTGTACCATTTCGTCTAACGAGGGGGTGATCAGTCCGCTCAGACCTATGATATCGACTTTTTCTCGGATGGCACATGCTACAATCTGATCCGCCGGCACCATCACACCAAGATCGATTATCGTATAATTGTTACAAGCCATCACAACGGACACAATATTCTTGCCGATATCGTGCACATCGCCTTTCACCGTAGCCAGCAATACTTTTCCTGCAGAACGGTTGCTCTCGATTTTTTCAGCTTCGATCAATGGTTGGAGGATTGCGACTGCTTTTTTCATTGTGCGTGCTGTTTTCACCACTTGAGGCAAAAACATTTTTCCTGCGCCAAAAAGCTCACCTACGTAATTCATACCGTCCATCAACGGACCTTCAATAATTTCAACGGCGTGTTTATACCGACTCACAGCCTCAGCCAAATCTTCCTCCAGATAATCGCCCAACCCTTTTACCAAAGCATACCTTAATCGTTCTTCCACAGCGCCTTTGCGCCACGTTTCATGACGCAGGGCTACTTCGTCTCCTGACTGAACCTGGTCTTTCTGCTGTTCGGCCCTTGCTATCAGACGTTCTGCAGCGTCCTGACGACGGTTGAGAACAACGTCTTCCAGACAGATCAGTAAGTCTGTCGGAATATCGCTATACAATACGGAGGTCGCCGGATTGACAATTCCCATATCCATGCCTGCCTGGATAGCATGATATAAAAAGACTGCATGCATCGCCTCGCGGATGTAATTGTTTCCGCGAAAAGAGAAAGAAAGATTGCTGACTCCGCCACTCACATGAGTCCCGGGCAAATGCTGACGAATCCATTCCGTTGCACGGATAAAATCGACAGCATAGTTATTGTGTTCTTCTATGCCTGTAGCAATCGCCAAAACATTTGGATCGAAGATGATGTCGCTTGGAGAAAAATTTGCTTTGTCAACCAACAAACGATAGGCACGCTCACAGACTTCTATTTTGCGTTCATACGTATCTGCTTGCCCTTTCTCGTCAAAAGCCATAACGACTACTGCTGCTCCCAATCGACGGATTTCGCGGGCATGTTCTAAAAAAACAGCTTCACCTTCTTTTAGGGAAATCGAATTGACAATAGACTTTCCTTGCAAACACTTCAGGCCTGTACGAATAACCGTCCATTTAGAAGAGTCTATCATAATAGGTACGCGTGCAATATCGGGTTCGGAAGCTATCAGATTCAGAAAAGTCCGCATTTCTGTTTCAGCATCCAACAATCCGTCGTCCATATTAATATCCAGCACCAACGCCCCATCTTCCACTTGCCTGCGGGCTATCGAAAGCGCTTCTTCATAATTCTTTTCCTTTATCAACCGAAGGAACTTACGCGAACCGGCAACGTTGCAACGCTCCCCAATATTTACAAAATTATTTTCAGGCTTTATTTCCAATCGTTCCAGTCCAGAAAGCCATAAATAAGGAGTTTGTGGTGCGGGAATATGAGGTGCTGCATCTTTTATCAGTGATTCAAACATAGCTATATAAGCATCGGTTGTACCACAGCACCCACCTATGATGTTAACCAATCCTTCCCTGACATATTCCTGAATTTCTTTAGCCATTTGCTCGGGAGTCTGATCGTATTGTCCCAAACTATTAGGCAAACCTGCATTCGGATAAGCGCTAATGTAGTAAGGCGCCTGTTTAGCCAAGGTAGCTAAATAGGGTTTTAACTGTGCGGCACCATAAGAGCAATTTAAGCCAACAGAAAAGATCGGAGCATGTTGTACGGATGCCAAGAAAGCTTCCAAGGTCTGCCCCGAAAGTGTACGACCGGCGGCATCCGACAAGGTGACCGATAACATCACAGGCACGCGATGTCCGACCGTAGACATAGCTTCTTCGGCTGCATAAAGAGCGGCTTTAGCATTGAGTGTATCGAAAATAGTCTCTATCAACAAGGCATCGACTCCACCTGTTAACAAAGCCTCCATTTGTTCTTGATAAGCAAACACCAATTCGTCGAATGTCAAAGCACGAAATGCCGGATTATTAACATCCGGACTCATCGAACAAGTTTTATTGGTAGGTCCGATAGAGCCGGCAACAAATCGTGGTTTGTTCGGGTTCTTTTGCGTATAAGCATCAGCCTGTTTGCGAGCTAATCGTGCACCTGCAAGATTGATTTCTCGGCAGAGATGTTCCACATGATAATCTGCCATAGACACCCGGGTGGAATTGAACGTGTTCGTTTCGATAATATCAGCTCCAGCCTCTAGGTATTTCCGATGAATATCACATACAACATCCGGGCGCGTCAGACATAACAAATCGTTATTCCCCTTCAACTGCCCGGGAACATCATTAAAACGGTCACCTCTAAAATCTTCCTCGCGTAAATTGTATTGCTGTATCATCGTACCCATCGCGCCATCTAGAATCAGGATACGCTCTGAGACAAGGCTTTCTATTGTTTGCTTCATAGCTATCTTTTTTGTAACCATCGATCAGAGAGCAGACCAAGGCTTACTGTCCGTATCCATCCATCAATCCGATTCTCCTTTTCTCTTCTATCGTTTAAACATACGAGCCATTTCCCGACGAGCATCTTTTTCTTTCAAGGATTCTCGTTTATCGTATTGCTTTTTCCCTTTTGCTAAAGCAATGACTACCTTGGCCAGTCCATGTTCGTTTATATACATACGTATCGGCACGATTGTGAATCCGGGAGTCATAGCATCGCGTTCTAACTTCCTCAGTTCTTTACGATTTAACAAGAGCTTCCGCTCACGGCGTGCCGCATGATTATTATATGAGCCATAGAAATACTCGGATATATGCATGTTCTTCACCCACAACTCACCTCGAACAAAGAGACAATACGTATCAACCAAACTGACCTTTCCCTGACGAACGGACTTGATTTCCGTACCCGTCAGTACGATACCGGCCGTATAGGTATCAATGAACTCATAATCAAAGGAGGCACGTTTGTTTTTAATCGTAATCTGATTGGCTTTCGACATATAAAACTTCGCTTTTTAATGAAATACAGTGATCAGCGTCACAAACACACGCTGAATAAACCAAGGGATCAACAAAACAAGTGCTGAAACACACAACGTATAACCATATAAATGACGCTCACTCACCCTCATCAGCCGTTGCGCCCCTTCCCAAACGACATAGACCACATAAAACTGTAAGATCAGACGAATCACGAGAAAGCTCGGTATCAAACCTGTCACTATTTCGAGAACAAACGGAACAACCATCGCATAACCTATGAACTGCTGGCACAAGCCCAATCGAGACGGATATTTCAGCAAACCCTGTCCCAACTTATCGGTCAAATAAGCCACCAGGAAAAAGCCTCCAAACAAAGCGACAAACAGAGCACATGCATTCGTCATCGCGATCTGAAGCGTCTGCCTCCCCCATCCCAGACTAATCACCGTACCGACAAACACCGACAGACCGGCCAAACCAATCAACGGATAAACAAACGAGCTCGTCACACGTTGTTTATCTTTTTCTAAACGAATTTCCTCCCAGGCCGAAGCCGGAGAGGAAATCAACCGCCATATTCTATGAAATAGTTCCTGATAGTTCACACATTATTTAATTGATTCTCAATATGCATAAACATGTCTACGCAAACCAGATACACTGATAGAACTAGAGTAAGACACATCCATCGACTCTAACTCGACTTCTCCGTCACTGTTGATCGTAGCCAAAGAAAAGGCGAAAACCACCGTGTCACTATCTGAAAAGCCGGCTGAAATCAACTGATTATACAACGGAGTGGAATCAAAGCTACACACCCCACGGGCATCCTCCTGAAGATAATAATCATCCTTCAGGCTGCCATCCTCTTCCAGACAGGACGACGCACTGTTATCCACCCCAACCACCAGATTTACTGTCTTGTCACTCACACTGATCTCATTCACATACAGATAGTAATACACCGGAATGCTCTCACGTGTCGTATTATTGTCCGTCAGCAGATAATAGTAATCACATGTCAACTGAAAATCCAGATAACCATTCGACGGATAGGAAACCCAAGCGAAATCGCTCACCGACGACGTCAAGTCATAACTCGCAAAATCCGTGAGATCAGTAATTGTGTTCATCGATTCACCCCAAGTCAGCGTATAAGCAAGATAATACGAAACCGTCAACTCGTCCACCTCGCCTGCCGCAATCGCTTCACTCGTCACCCCTTCATTCTGAATCTCACCATAGACGTATGTGCGAGTACCACTATCCAAGCTCGAAGGCAAATTCGACACCGTCACCGTTATGCCGTCGTCCATCACGATAGTCGACCCACTAATCGACACACCGATGCCTGCATAAATCAGTGAATCGTCATCACTGTCCAGGCAAGAAGAAAAAGTCAATGCCGCAACCGAAAGCAGCGCCATTACCGGCACCTTAAGATTCTTTGTAATCATAAAATAAATTAAGTTTTGTAGTTTGTTTTTGTGTATTTATTAATCGCTGCAAATATATAAATATCTGTTTTAATTCCAACCACACACAAAAAGATTTTATCAGCGCAACCCGCAAAACACCATCACGCGCTACGACACCACTTCCGCAAAAAGCGACAGATGCTCGTCCACATACCGGGCCAGACATTCCGTATACCTCTCCTCCTCCTCAATAAACTCATCATCCAGCTCATCAAACACCTCATACCGCTCATACATCGCCATGAACTCCTCATCCGTCCGATCGCGGGTCAGGTCAGCCCGATGCGCATCATAGATTTCCTTCGCCTTGTAAATCAGTTTGGACAGATCTTTCAGCCCAAACAGCCGCATCGCCTTGGCAAACGGATTGTCGAAAATGTAAGGCCCATAACCATTCTGAATCAACTGCACAAAGCCACCCTCCAGCAACTCCCCGCGCAAAACATGATAACCTAGCAAGACATGCTGCTCACCCGTCAGCAACGGCATCGTATCCGATGTCAACACCCCGCCCAGCCGATCCCAATAAGCATCGGCAAACACTTTCAGAAACTCCTCGCAACCCGCCCGGGCTGCAGCCGCGACACGTGACTCCTGAATCCGTATCATCTCACTCATAACCTCCGGTCTTCGTTAATTATCCATTCATTCAATCAGATGCCGACAAAGATACAACAAAAATCAGATATCCCACGCCTCACCACCCCAACAACTGCCCATTCCTGCCGGATCTCCCGTCCATTCCCGATGGATACCCACACCTCTCCAATCTCTCCTGAGATAAGGTCAGACCTTTGACTACCAAAGGTCGGAACTTTGCCTGAGACCCTTCGGAGAGGGGGCGGCATCTCCTCAGAGATGATGGAAGATCAGTGCGGAGATAAAATGGTATCGGGTGACAGATGGCAGGGGTCGGACGGCTGTGGGTTTCGTGGTCGAGCGCCATCCGAGCGGGGAAATCTTTCGGGACGGCTTACTTTTTGTGGGCGAAAAAGCTGACATTTTCCCGATCATTATGTATATTTGCTAGGCAGAAATCATTATCCGGATTGTTTAACCGACAGACTTTTAAAACCGTTTCATCATGGCAGACCTTACGCTTCTCATTGCTGTTGCTGCGCTGGCGATTTGGCCGATCGCGCAGTTTTTCTATTCCCGTCGCAGATATCAGGAAATCATTGCCCGGCTAGATCGTAACGATTTGGACGAGGTGTCGACACAAGATCTTGTGTTTGAAGTGCTTCGGCATATCGGATGTCAGCCTCAGCTGAACGAGGAGAAGCAGATCGGGTTCAAGTATCAGGGGTGTGAGTTTTATATTACGACGTCGGATGAGAACCGGCTGATTGTCGTCTGGAATCCGTGGTGGGGGTCGATCGATTCGAACAACAAGGCGTTTGGTCACCTGAAAGAGATTATCAATGCGGTGAATGCGGATGCGCTTGTGACGACAGTCTACACCACTGATGAGGATGGTAAGACGGTGGGATTACACTCGAAATGTCATGTGTTGTTCTCTCCGAGAGAGACTTCGTTGGATGAGTATCTGAAGGCATTGCTGGACAGTTTCTTCACCGTTCACGACACGATCAAGGATTATTTCAATCAGCTGAACTCGTCGTCAGGGGAGAAGGAGAAGGCGCGTCAGACACGGGTGCAGGTGAAAGGTTTTGCTTCGTATCGGGATCATGGGGCAGTGATTCCGATTGATGAGGGTAAGGGATAGTGTTGTTCTCGATGACAGTTTTCTTCTGTCCGGTTGTTCGGTGTACAAAGGTTGTTCTACGGAAAAGGGCGTCCGGTAATGGTTCCGAACGCCCCGCGTATGCCAATCTCCTTAAATTGCTATCCCAAGTATGCTTTGAGCAGCTTACTTTGTGGACTTGTCCGTAGTTTACGAATGGCTTTTTCTTTGATTTGTCGTACTCGTTCGCGTGTGAGGCCAAATTTATCTCCGATTTCTTCCAGGCTCATTTCCCGATGATTGATTCCGAAGAAGGTTTGAATAATTTCTTTCTCTCGTGGAGTAAGTGTGGACAGTGTTCTGTCAATTTCTTCTGATAATGATTCATTTACGAGTGAATGGTCGGCCATAGGAGAATCATCATTTACTAGTACGTCGAGCAGACAGTTGTCTTCTCCCTCGACGAATGCGGCATCTACGGAGACATGTCTTCCTGACACGCGCAAAGCATCCGAAATCTTGTCTTCTTCCAAGCCCAGTTCTTCAGCGATTTCTCCGGCAGATGCCCGACGTTCGTTTTCTTGTTCGAATTTGGCGAGTGCCTTGTTAATACGGTTAATGGAACCAACTTGATTCAGAGGTAAACGAACGATACGTGACTGTTCGGCCAATGCTTGAAGGATAGACTGTCGAATCCACCACACGGCGTAACTGATAAATTTAAAGCCTCGTGTCTCGTCGAATTTCTGTGCTGCTTTCACTAAGCCAATGTTACCTTCGTCGATTAAGTCTGCGAGGCTTAATCCTTGATTCTGATACTGCTTTGCTACAGAAACGACAAAACGCAGATTTGCTCTTACCAATTTGTTCAGCGCGGTTTCATCACCCTTATGAATGCGTTGAGCAAGTTCGACTTCTTCATCGACAGAAATCAACTCCTCACGGCCAATCTCGCGAAGATAGGCTTCTAAAGAAGCCGTTTCCCGATTCGTAATACTTTTGTTGATCTTTAGTTGTCTCATTTTCTAAAGTTTGGAAAATAGCACGCAAAGTTAGTTATTTATCCAATTATATTTCCAATATGTCAAACTAATATTCGTTAAACTTTCCATATGCTTTCCTCTGCCATTCATCATAACATACAGCTGAAGTTATCTACTACGCCTACCAGACAGTCGTGTTCGTCAACCACCAGCAGTGAATGAATCTTATAGGCATGCAGCATACACTCTATCTCTGCAATCTTCGTCTCCAGACAGACACGTTTCGGATTTCTCGTCATCACCTCTGATACCTTCAAATCGAAAAACTTATTGCGTGATCGTTGCATGATGCGTCGCAAGTCGCCATCGGTGATGATACCCAAGATGTTCTTGTCGGCATCCACCACGATAACGAGTCCTAGCTTGCCTTCACTCATGTGAATCAGTGCTTCGTCAAGCTTCACATCCGACTCCACTACCGGCAGGGAATCTTTACGCATCACATCTTTGGCACATGTCAGCAAACGTTTGCCCAAGCTGCCTCCCGGATGGAAACGAGCAAAGTCTTGTTCGCGAAAATGACGGATCTCCATCAATGCACAAGCCAATGCATCACCCATGGCTAACGCTGCTGTGGTCGACGATGTCGGGGCTAGATTCAGTGGACAAGCTTCACGACGAACTGCGACATTCAGATGACAATCTGCATATTGGGCAATAAGCGACTGAGGATTACCCGTCATTCCGATGATAGGAATGTGACGTTCTATCAGATAAGGGATGAAACGGAGCAGCTCGTCCGTCTGACCCGAATGCGAAATGACCAACGCTATGTCCTCTTGCGTAAACATGCCCAAATCACCATGAAACGCATCGAGAGGATTGACAAAGAAAGAAAGGGTACCTGTGCTTGCCAGCGTGGCAGCAATCTTCGCACCAATATGCCCAGACTTGCCCACACCCGTCACAATCAGTCTACCCCTACCTTCATAAATCAGCTTCACCGCACGCTCGAAATCATCGGTCAGTTGCGGAATCAGTTCCAACAAGGCTTCTGCTTCATCGCGCAGACACTTAATGGCATAATTTTTTATCTCACTCATAGCAACGACGATATTACCGATTCTAACTGACTCAAATAAAGCATATTCGGACCATCGCTCAGTGCATTGTCAGGATAAGGATGCACCTCAAAAAAATAGCCTGTCGCCCCGAAAACTTTCGCAGCCAAAGCCATGGCTGGAACATACTCGCGATTGCCATCACTCTTGCCGTCGGCTGCTCCCGGACGTTGTACCGAATGAGTGCAATCCATGATAACGGTCGGTGTATAGAGCTTCATTTCTGGAATATTCCGAAAATCAACCACCAGATTGTTATACCCATACATGTTTCCACGCTCCGTGAGCCATACTGACAACCCGCCTGCTTCGAGTACTTTCTCAACAGGATATCGCATGTCGCGACCTGACAGGAACTGAGCCTTCTTGATGTTGACGATCTTCCCACTACGAGCTGCCGCAACCAGTAAATCGGTCTGGCGACACAAAAACGCTGGAATCTGAATCACATCCACCACCTCGCCCACCGGGGCAGCCTGACAGCTCTCGTGAATATCCGTCAGCGTGCGTAGACCATACTTCTGCTTGATGTCGTTGAGCCACACCAAGCCCTGCTCCATGCCCGGTCCGCGATACGAATGAATCGATGTCCGGTTAGCCTTATCGAACGAAGCTTTAAAAATGATATCCACCTGATATTTCCGGTTGATACGAACCAGCTCTTCGGCCACCTCCTCCATGAGGGAAAACGATTCCATTACGCATGGACCAGCAATCAATACTGGTACTTTCATAGATACATATTTATTTTAGTCATTATCGTTTGCCATTATAAATAGTTGCTTCTCGTTGTTATGGCGAAAGTAATTATTTTCCCGCAAACCACGAAAGGTTTACGCATGGCTTCTGAACAAAACAGACTCTTAGAAACCGATCAGGTAGAAAAACACCATATTTCTCATTCCAAAAAGTGTGATTTTGCCACGCAAGCGTTCAAATACATATACATGTCAAGTTTTCTTTTAATATTTAACATTTCAAAAGTAGAGACCTATTCCATTTATTTTCTATATTTGTTCTCAATGAACCTTTAAATACGAAAGCCATATGAAAGCAAATCCTGTATTTAGTTTAAACATCCCTACCAAACTTTTTTTTGGTTGTGGCGAACTCAAAAGATTATCAAGTGAGAAATTACCGGGAAGAAAAGCATTGATCGTCATTTCAGCGGGAACTTCCATGCGCAAATATGGATATCTGGAAAAAGTGACGGCGCAATTACGTTTGAATAATGTCGAAGCCGTAATATATGACAAGATATTTCCCAACCCAATCAAAGGACATGTCATGGAGGCTGCTGCAATTTGTCGTGAAGAAAAATGTGATTTCGTTATCGGCCTTGGTGGTGGAAGTTCTATCGACTCAGCCAAGAGCATCGCTGTCATGGCATGCAACGAAGGAGACTATTGGGATTATATCCCCTCTGGTAGCGGAAAGGGACGTCCGGTCACTAACGCCTTGCCCATTATAGCCATTCCAACGACTGCCGGCACAGGTACGGAAATAGACCCATGGACTGTTATTACCCATGAAGACATACAAGAAAAAATAGGTTTTGGTTGCGATCTCACCTACCCGATCATTTCGATTGTCGATCCGGAATTAATGTTGTCCATTCCATCTCAGCTCACCGCATATCAAGGTTTTGACGCATTTTTTCATGCAGCCGAAGGATTTCTCGCCAATTGTGCAACCCCTATCAGTGACCTATATGCATTAGAATCAATCCGTCTGCTCTACAAATATCTTCCTGTAGCCGTTACTGACGGACGCAACTTGAAAGCACGTGCAAAAGTAGCATGGGCAAGTACTTTGGCCGGTATGGTAGAAGCTACTTCTAGTTGCGTATCTCAACATTCTTTAGAGCACGCTATGAGTGCATACTATCCGAAACTACCTCATGGAGCCGGTCTGATAGCTATATCGGAAGCTTATTTCGAGACATTCCGCAATGATTGCATGAAACGCTACATGAAAATGGCGGAAATCATGACTCAACAAAAGAGCAATCGCCCGTCGGACTTTATTGACGCTTTGGTTAGAATGAAAAAAGAATGCCGCGTACAAGACATCAAATTGAGTGACTATGGCATCCAGCCTGAAGACTTCGCACGTTTCACACAAAACGCACGCAACACAATGGGTAAACTGTTTATATTAGATCCACGTCCATTGACAGACGAAGAAATCATCGCCATCTACAAGGCTTCTTACAAATAAAGAAAAAACTACTCTAACAACTGATAGGCAATGGGATGTATCAGCGTAATACATTTCATTGCCTGTCACTTATCCCCAACCGGAGCCTGCTTACATTCTGTTCGGCTACCTTTATCCCGTTCCGGTATCAGCATATAACTTGCCTCCGCAGTTCTTCCAAGTCCATTGAATACCTAAATTATTTCAACTGTAGATATTTAAAAAGAATCTGTTTAACGGAAAGGAGAAACAGTATATTGTTGTTAGAATTTCATTTTTAAGCAGACTCTAAGGGAGATTGTTCTCCGTAACGGATAATATCTGCCATGAGTTGGACGTCAGTCTCCGAAATATCATATTTTTTCAATTCTTCCATATCATTTGTGAGCAATCTGATAAACTCTTCAGGATCGGAGAGAAGACAGCTTCCTTTGATATACATGGAGGCTGCGCCCGAAATGTTCTGACAAACCCACTCCGTGTGGCCGGCATTCAAATAATCTATAGCTTCGGGATGAGGCTCGTTCAACAGTTTCCGATTATATTTCTTTGCCTGTTCCAATTTCCCAGATAAAAAAGAGCACCAAGCAATGGAACGCCATGTACGCAGAGAATGGGGTTGCAGATAATCTATCTTGAAAAAACGCGTGAATGCTTGTTCATATTCGTGCAACTCTATTTCGCACTCACCGGTTTGTTGCAGCAGAGACAAATTTTCAGGATCTATTTCAAGAGCCTTATGATAATAGCTGATGGCTTGTGTCAGATTGCCCAGCAAGCGATAGCATTGTGCCATATGGCGGATAGTCCATAAAGTATCAGCCTTCAGCGTATCGGCTTTACGGTAGGCATCTATTGCTCGGATATAATTTTTTTCTTTCTGGTAACAGAAGCCCAATTTCTGGAATGTTTCTGCATCGCTTGTGGTCAACATCTCAAAAAATGGCAACGCTTCCGCATAATATTCTTTATAGAATAAAAACTCTGCAACCTGATTAATATATTCTGTTTGTTTGGTAAATGTTTGCAGCAGGCCATAGTGACTAAATTGCAAATCCATTTCCTCAAAAATATCCATAAACTCATGGCGACGTGGATGTATCTTGTAGAAGCGATACAAGTCCTGTACGTATTGGCGCATGATAACCTCACTTTTCCTCTGTTTGTTGTTCATCAACTCTTGTGGTATGTCATTCTGTTCTTCGAGATTCATAGAGAACATTTCGCGCTGTTTGGGAGGAATGTTTTGTGCCGTAAAGCAAAACGAATACTTGTCTGAATTGCAAAAGTAGTCTGAACCTAAAATATTGCGTATGATGAAGTTTTTTTTCTGCTCTTCTTCGGAAAATATGTTTAATATGACACTATGTTGGGGGTCGAACGGATAAAACCAATTACAGAGATGATGGAAAAATGGAAACGTTTTAAGTTGAGAAAAAGTACTCATATAGACATCAATACCCTCCATTTGCATGTCGCCCATCTCTTGTATTTTGTTGGTAAGTTCGTTGTTTTCTTCCCATTGCTTCCATTCTGGATTTTTATCGTTCAACAACAATTTCTCGTCAAGTTCTGAAAAGTTGATAGGAAACCGATGGTTTTTCATGACTTCCGGTATGATTTCTTCCCGCATTTTCCGATCGGCCTTCCGAGTCTCCCTTGTACGTAACAATGTGATTTGCAGATTGGTAAACTCTTTCTGGAATCGTGGATGTTCTTCCAACAGGTTCAGACGTGCCTTGATTTCCGGTTCCACCTTGATTTGTTTTTCATGCAGCATGCAGAGCAGAACGATGCCAAACAAGGCACGTTGGCTGATTTGGATATCTTTGTGATTGTATGCATCAAACAAAAACATGAGTTTCTGACTGTCAAACACTTCGGCAGCTCCCAAGGTGACAGCACTCACTGCCAATGTCAGATCATTGACGGAGATGAGTACGGATTGAAGCAAATTATGCATAGATTCTGTCCATGAAGTGTTCCACTGCGGAGACGTCCAGATTTTACAGAAGAATCCATTTTGTGCTTCTTCGTGTTTCTGACGTAAACGTGTCTTTTCCTCTGCAGCATGATTACCCCCAATCAGGTCAGCCATAGCGATATCTTCAGTAAACGACTCGAAAAGCAGCTGATAATCAGCCAAAGTCTGAGTATTGTTTTTTTGTTCGCGCAAAACGGTATAAAAAAGCGTAGAATCCACAATTTCCGATTGTGCCATCAGTAAACGGTTGTTTATGACAATCGTTCTGCGTAAAAGATCATCATAGAGTTTATATCGTTGGGGATCGACCGCATTTTGGCAAAAATATTGCAGCATGTATTGATAGGCTGTTTGTATTTCGCCAAACTGTGTGTGAATGTCCCAATCTGAAACATCGTTGATAAACGTATTTATTTCGTCCAACGCTTGTTTAAGTTGGCGTTGGTCTAATAGTTCTATAATATGCCGGTGATGTTGATGAATTTGGTTAAGATTATTCATGATTCCGTATCTTTTTAGCATGAAAATTACGGGGAGAATCAGAAGCGGATATATACTTGTAACATCGTTGTATGGTATTTTCCGGTAACAATGCTGCGTTCTCCCATGTCTGTATAGCTCGCATTATTGGCGTCTGTGTATGAATACGTAGCTTGCACCAACAAATTCTTCCAAAGCCAGTAATCGAGTGCCAGAATATAAAGCGTGTTTTGAGTGTCTCGGCTTTTTTCATCCCGGTAGACATCCCATGAGCCATAGACCTTAAATTTGGATGAAATGGGTACACCCAAGGTCATATACCATGCATCCGCCTTTTCGGCTGCATATACATTATCTGTCTTTCCGCCTTGCGAACTGGCATATTCGGCTCTAAACGTCCAATCATTTTCATATTTAATACCATAAGCCATTCGGTTGCGTTTTACTTTGACATCATCATTGACATATCGTCCTCTCCAAGTGAATGCGCCGATTTGCAGGTCTTCTGTTGGACTTATCCAAAGGCCGCCGATAACATCCTTACTCTTGTCTTTGTCGGAATGGTTAATCCCTTGTCCGTTATAGATTCCGACTTGATAGTGTAACCAGCGATGACCGTCGGTTACCGGAAAGAAATCTCCCTGAACAAGCAGGCCGGCATCTCGTCCGCCCGATGAATGTTCACCTACCCGATCGCTCATTCCGGCCAGTTTTTGAGTGAGTTGTGAGTAATTACCTGTACCCAGATTCCAAGGGTTATATGGATTCTCGAAAGTGAAAGCACGTTTCATTTGTCCAAATCGGACAGTAAAAGTCGGATATTTTTTCCATTCCAGATAGGCATCGAGCAGACGTACGCCTTTGTCCGTACCGGGCGCACCGCTGCATTCCAATTGCAGGTAATAACGAAAATCATTGAGCATGGTTCCTTCAACGTAAGCACGCACCATACGCAGGTCGAATCCTCCGCCGGCATTGTCTGATGCCTCGTTGGTGTTATGTTGGTAGCGCCCGATGATGTATCCACCCCATTTGGGCATAGACAGAATGGTCTTGGACTCTTTTTGTCCGAAAGCCGGAATAGCAAGTTGGGTTGCTATGAGAATGGCACCAAGTGTTGACAAGTTCATAATATACTATAATATAAATAACAGGAGTTCGATATAACCATCATTGAACAATCAAGATATCGTGATGAATGTATTATTTTCTATCGCAGTGACATAGCATTTAAACAATTCCCACAGTCTTCTTTGGGAGGCTAAAGTTATGGAAAATCTATGGAATAATCACCGAAATTCGGCAGATTAACGCAATAGAAATTGAGAATAAGGTAGTTAACGTGAATATAACATCAAGCAAGAGCGAGTTGCCCGTCATTGACAAAACACAGGTCAAGGCGGGTTTCTTTTCAAAGAAACAATAAGGTGTTTCAGGTGTTTGCGCACATATTCCTTAGTAAAAATGCTTGAAGCAGCGGAAATGCTATTAATGGGAGTACGGCACCATCAGGAGCACAAGCCGGCGACAAGAGAAAGCCCTGTCAGCGACCGGATATAACCGTTTTCCCGAAGTAGTACTTTGACC
>CAZEPM010000005.1:0-43141 GCA_964514145.1 uncultured Bacteroides sp. | reverse complement strand
TAAGGTCGGACTTGATGTAGGATGAAGTCGGACTTGATGTAGGATAAAGTCCGACCTTTTGTAGGCTCCTCTCTGAAGGTCTCTCAGATGGGGTGGGAACCGGGTTCGGACAAGGCCGCACAGAGGATGGAATCGGATGCCGGATATGGCCTTGATTTTTCTCATGCCGGAGGTGCATGGAACCGTATTTTATGCCTAACTTTACCGGAAAATTAACAGCTTAAACAGAACAGACATGAGAAAGATTTCGCTTTTTATCCTCGTTTTCTTCGTATGTGCGGTGTGCAACCATGCGCAGCAGGCAAAATACGTGTTCTTCTTCATCGGAGACGGCATGGGAGTAAATCAGGTGCAGGGCACCGAACTCTATCGCGGCGAACTGGAGGGGGTTATCGGAACAGTCCCGTTGGGCTTCACCCGCTATCCGTCGGCTACCATGTGCACAACCTATTCGGCCAGTGCCGGGGTTACGGATTCGGCGGCCGGAGGTACGGCTCTTGCTACGGGCGGCAAGACGAGAAACGGCACCATCGGTATGAAGGCCGACCGTCAGACTCCCCTGTCGAGCGTGGCTGCATGGGCGAAAGAGAAGGGCTGTCGTGTGGGTATTGCCACGAGCGTAAGCATCGATCATGCCACTCCTGCGGCTTTCTATGCGCACAATCCCCGGAGGAGAAACTATTATGAAATAGGGAAAGACCTGTTTGAGGCCGGATTCGACTTCTATGCAGGTTCCGACTTTCTGCGTCCCGACAACGAGGGGAAATCCGAAAGCCTGTATGACATGATGGCTCCGCATGGCTATACGCTGGCACGGGGGTATGACGACTTCCTGTCGAAGTGTGATGATGCCGAGAAGATCATCCTGTTTCAGACTGAAGAGGCCTCGGAGGTTGACCGACGTTCGATTCCTTTCGCCATCGACCGCAAGCAGGGTGACCTGACGTTGGCAGAGATTACGGAGTCAGCCATCCGGTTTCTTTCGAAAGATGAGGACAAAGGTTTCTTCCTGATGGTAGAAGGAGGAAAGATAGACTGGGCTTGCCACAGCAACGATGCGGCTACGGCTTTCCGCGAAATCATCGACTTGGATGAAGCTGTCCAAAAGGCCTACGACTTTTATGAACAGCATCCTGACGAGACGCTGATCGTAATCTCTGCAGACCACGAGACGGGCGGGTTGGTGCTTGGCACGGGTAAATATGCCTTGAACCTACAGGCTTTGCAATACCAGAAGGTGAGTGAAACGGGTTTTACGTGTCTGTTGAATGAGCTCCGTAAACAGACCGGAAACAAGGTGACATGGGAACAGGCGCGGCAAGCACTCGCCGAGAACTTCGGCTTCTGGGGCAAGGTAGAGCTCTCCCCTGCGCAGGAAGAAAGGCTCCATAAGGTATATATGGAAAGTTTCACCGGCGACAGTGTGCAATTGGAAACGAGCGAATATGCACAAGACGAGCCATTGGCATCCGAAGCCAAACGCATCTTGAACGAGATCGCAATGGTTGGCTGGATAAGCGGAGGCCATTCGGCGGGCTATGTACCCGTGTTTGCCATCGGCGTCGGATCGGAACGTTTCCACAGCCGCATGGACAATATCGAAATCTCGGCACGGATAGCTGAAGCTGCGGGATACAGGTGAAAAGGGGAAGCCGTTCTGCTTCATCCGGAGAACGACAAGATTTCCCATGCTGCCACATCGATGTCAATCGCATGCGAACCGCAGATCCGGCAGCTAAACTTTCCGATTGCATGAGCTGTCATAAACCGGCCTGTCATGAATAGCGATCTGCCATTTCCGGGAACAAGTCCATACGTTCATCCTGTTTTGTTGTTAACACGTTCTGATAAATTTGCTTGTTTCTCGGGTTTTTATCGTATATTTGCTCCGCAATAAATGCAGGAAATTCACACATAGAATATAATCAGGTTAACTACAACCAAGTAAGGATCTTGACCTATTTATACCTTAGAAAACCATATTTTATTGATATACAGATAGAATAGAAGAGTTAATAGTATAATTTATATGAATACAGACAAAGACATCGTATTTTCGAAAGCAATCAAAGCAGGCAAGCGTATTTATTATTTAGATGTTAAAAGAAACAGAAGGGATGAAATGTTCCTGGCCATTACAGAAAGTAAAAAAGTTATAACCGGCGAAGGAGAAGATTCGCAAATCAGTTTTGAAAAGCATAAAATCTTTCTTTATAAAGAGGATTTCGAGAAGTTTATTTCAGGATTACAGGAAATCATCAATTACATCCAACAGCAACAAAGTGAGAACAAGACTTCGGCTGAGAATAATGAAATAGTATCGGAATATCCGTTAAAGAGCGAATCAGAAACTGACGAAATCAAGATAAATATTGATTTTTAAGCCTTAGATGTTTTAATATTCAAAAGAGAAGACTTACCTTTGCATCGCTTTTTGAACCCTGTGTGATGGTGAATTAAGCAAAAACGAACTTAATTTAGAGTAACACAAACTTAAAAGAAAATGAAAACAATTGACATTAAAGGTACATCCAGACCTGTAACCGGGAAAAAAAATCTTCGGGAAATTCGTAAAGCAGACGCTGTCCCCTGCAACTTGTATGGAGTAAAAAAGGATGAAAACGGGAAACCGGTTGCTATCCAATTCTCTGCAACAAACGATATGCTGCGCAATTTAGTCTACACACCGCATATTTATACTGTAAACTTGGATATTGACGGAGTGACATGTAAAGCAATCATGAAAGAAATCCAATTTCATCCGGTTACAGACAAAATCCTTCATATCGATTTCTACCAAATCACGGAAGATAAACCTATCGTAATGGAAGTTCCCGTACAACTAGAAGGTTTAGCTGAAGGCGTTCGTGCAGGTGGTAAACTGCAATTACAAGTTCGCAAGCTCAAAGCCAAAGCTACTTACGACAAGATTCCTGAAAGACTGGTCATTAACGTATCCCATTTAGGTTTAGGCAAGACAATCAAAGTTGGTGAACTATCTTTCGAGAACTTAGAGATTTTAAATGCTAAAGAAACTGTAGTATGTGCTGTTAAACTGACTCGCGCAGCTATGGGTGCAGCAGCCAAGAAAGCATAATTAACCAAACTTTCACTAATCCTTTTCAATGAAATATTTGATTGTAGGACTGGGTAATATTGGTAACGAATATCAGAATACTCGTCATAATATAGGATTTAACGTGTTGGATGCCTTAGCCAAGGCATCCAATATTGTTTTTGCTGATAAGCGATACGGATTCATTGCCGAACTCTCTTTAAAAGGAAGGCAACTCATTCTATTAAAACCATCTACCTACATGAACCTCAGTGGAAATGCTGTGCGCTATTGGATGCAGCAAGAGAAAATTTCATTGGAACATGTGCTTATTGTGGTCGACGACTTGGCCTTACCTTTCGGCACTCTGCGCTTAAAACCGAAAGGTAGCGATGCCGGTCACAACGGTTTGAAACACATCGCTGCAACACTTGGCACACAGAACTATGCCCGTCTGCGCTTTGGCATCGGAAATAATTTCCCCCGAGGAGGGCAAATAGACTACGTATTAGGGTATTTCGACGAAGAAGACATGAAAACGATGAACGAACGTATAGACCTTGCATGCGAAATCATCAAGAGCTTTTGCCTCGCAGGAATCTATATCACCATGAATCAATACAATAACAAATGAGTGAAGCCAGAATAGACAAATGGTTATGGGCAGCACGCATCTTTAAGACACGCACAATCGCTGCCGAAGCATGCAAGAAGGGTCGAATCAGCATCAACGGCATACAAGTAAAACCTTCGCATATGATTAAAACAGGCGAAATCGTCCAAGTAAAAAAACCACCTATCACATACTCGTTCAAAGTCTTACAAACTATCGAAAAAAGAGTTGGTGCAAAACTTGTACCTGAAATACTAGAAAACATCACAACTCCCGACCAATATGAACTGCTAGAGATGAGCCGCATCAATGGTTTTATCGGTCGCGCAAGAGGTACTGGCAGACCCACCAAAAAAGAACGGCGAAATCTGGATGAATTTATGAATCCTGAATATCTAGACGATCTTGATTTCGATTTCGATACAAATGAAGAAGACGAAAAATTATAAAAAGACACAGATTTTCAACCAAGCCCAATCAATATTACAGTTGATCGAGTTTGCGCAAACGTCCTCGCGCCATGTGCGATGCGTAATCAATCGAAAGCAATAGTGCATCCGTACTAGCTACTCCCTTACCTGCCAAATCAAAAGCCGTTCCATGATCCACCGATACCCGTACGATAGGTAATCCTAACGTAATATTCACTCCCCTAACGCTATTCATCCATCCAGTCGTTTTATTCCAATTAAAGCCTACGACCTTAAAAGGGATATGCCCCTGATCGTGATACATTGCGACACAACCGTCATATAACCCACATCTAGCCTTTGCAAAAAGTGTATCTGATGGAATCGGACCCTCAACATTAAAACCACGTACACGCAATTCTTCAACAGCCGGTTTGATCTCACGTTCTTCCTCCAAACCCAGAAGACCATGCTCACCGGAATGAGGATTCAAGGCAGCGACTCCTATGCGCGGACGATAAAAACCAAATTGCAGACATGCATCATTAATCATCTCGGTCACTTCAATAATACGATCTTTTTTCACCCGCTCACAAGCTTCACGCATAGAAACATGAATTGATACATGAATGATTCGCAAAAAATCATCCGCTAAAAGCATGGCATACTTCTTCGTTCCTGTAAACTGTGCAAAAATCTCTGTATGACCTTCAAAACGATGTCCTGCCAGATTTAAAGCCTCTTTGTTCAAAGGCGCAGTGACCGTACCATCCACCTTATTAGCCATTGCCAGTTCTATTGCTTTCTTCACTGCCAAGAAAGCAGCATTACCGCATTGGGAAGAAATCTTTCCATATGCAAATGTCGCCATATCGATGCATTTCAGATCAATCACGTCAATGCATCCATACTCGAACTTTGCTTCTGCCACATGTTCGATTGCATGTACAGTCATAGACCATTTCAATAACTCGATAACTCGTTCGAAAACAGCAGCATCTCCAATTACCAATGGACGACATCTCACATAAGTCCACCGTTCGTGCAACGCACTCACAACAATTTCAGGACCAATCCCTGCCGGATCACCCATCGTAATAGCCAAAATCGGACGATAATACAATTCCATAACCTCCCTTAGATGTATAATAACTAACTATCTTGAACACATTCTGCTTTCACAGTCCCCACCTGCCCCTATAAAACGTTTTTGCCACAACAAAAAAAACCACTACTTTACGATTGGGTGCCAAGTAGTGGTTTTTCATTCTTTTCTAAAGTGCTGCTTTCATATCATCTACCATCTTTTGATATTCAGCATCCGTCAGATAAACCTTACCGGGATTCATCTGGAACACTCCACCATAGTCAGGACCATCCACATATTTTGGCACCAAGTGAAAATGGAGATGAGATAGCTTGTCACTATAAGCACCATAATTGATTTTTTCAGGACGAAACACTTTATGCATTGCACGAGTCACACGAGCCACATCGGCTATAAAAGCATTGCGATCGTCATCGCTCAATTCACAAAGGTCGTCTACATGATCTCTATAAGCAACCAGACAACGACCACAATAAGTCTGTTCTTTGAATAAGAACACGCGTGAGACATTCAACTGAGCAATTTCAATCATCAAATTATGCATAGTCTCGTTATTCTGACAATAAAGGCATTCACTTGGATTACTTCTCATAACATAAATATTTTTTGTTTGTAAAAATCATCAACAACATGCATATTACTTATCCAATTACTCTATACGCAAATATAAACATAATATTTGATTATTCCTTACGCTTACAGGGATAAAATTATGCATCTTACCGCTATTATCACTACCAAGCCTGAAACAACTGGTAAACAACCTTTGTCAACTTGGTATTCGGGCATGATCAAACTTCTGTCTACGCCCGAACACCGTTGAAACATTTTTCACTAAGAAAAGTGCTTCACTTGCCGGAAACAGATGTTGACAGAAGTATGTATGGAAGTCCGTTTTTCTACTGAAAAGAAAAACGTCATTGCAATGCTACCAATTCGGCTATTTTAGCTACAACTTTCGTTGCCTTTTCTATCGATTGTATAGGAACAAACTCATAACGCCCATGAAAATTTAGTCCGCCGGCAAAGATATTCGGACAAGGAAGTCCTTTAAAAGAAAGTTGAGCTCCATCAGTTCCACCACGAATCGCCTTGACTTTGGGTGTCACACCGACTTCTTCCATTGCACGAAAAGCGATATCAATTATGTGCATCACCGGCTCAATCTTTTCACGCATGTTGTAATACTGGTCTTTGAGTTCCACTTGCACAATTTCTTCACCATATTCTGCATTCAGAAAAGCAGCAATGCGTTGGATCCGCTTCTTACGCTGCTCAAACTTTTCATGGTCGTGATCACGAATGATATACGAAAGTGTGGTCTGCTCAACATCTCCATGCATCCCCACCAGATGGAAGAAACCTTCATAATCTTGCGTATGAGCCGGCGTCTCAAAATCGGGCAACATTGACACAAAACGGTTGGCCACCAACAACGAATTTCTCATCTTATTTTTGGCATAGCCAGGATGAACATTGCGTCCCTTGACGGTCACTTTTGCTGAAGCAGCATTGAAGTTCTCAAACTCTAGTTCACCGATTTCACCTCCGTCCATCGTATAAGCAAAATCACAGCCAAACTTCTCTACATCAAACTTGTGTGCACCCAAACCGATTTCTTCATCCGGATTAAATCCAATGCGTATTTTTCCATGTTTAATCTCGGGATGTTCTTTCAAATAGGCCATAGCAGTTACAATTTCAGCAATACCGGCTTTATCGTCAGCCCCTAGTAACGTTTTGCCATCAGTGACAATCAAATCCTCCCCCTTATGGTCGAGCAATTCCGGAAATTGCTTTGGAGAAAGTATGATAGCTTCATCCTGACAAAGCACGATATCACTTCCGTCATAGTTTTCCACAATCCGCGGATGAACATTGGCACCGCTCATATCGGGACTGGTATCCATATGAGCAATGAAACCGACCACCGGAACCGACTTGTCCGTATTAGCCGGAAGAGTAGCGAAAAGATATCCGTTTTCATCCAGCGAGATTTCTTCTAAACCCAAAAGCTCCAACTCGCTCTTCAGATATTGAGCAAATACCATTTGCTTGGCTGTACTGGGAGTCGTCTGTGATTCCTCACTTGATTGCGTGTCGAAACTGACATATTTCAAAAAACGTTCAATCACTGTCATAGCATTTATCTTTTTATTTATACAATAAATATAAGAACTTGATCATGATCACTTAAAAATGACTGCTTCCATCAAAACAATGGGTGCATACCTGACACTTGGGCAAACCTATAGCATCAATCAGCGTCTCAAGTGTATTAAACTTCAAAGAAGTCAACCCAAAACGATGGGCAATCATCTCTACCAAACGCTTATATTCGGGAGAATCCGTCGTAGCATACTTATCCAGATTCTTCGTATGGTCACCTTCCATTTCTTGTATCAACCTACGGGTCATCAACTCCAAATCGTTGCGCGAAGTCGTAAAGTTAAGAAATTGACAACCATAAATCAGCGGCGGACAAGCAATGCGCATGTGTACCTCTTTAGCACCATAGTCATATAAGATCTTTACGTTGTCACGCAACTGTGTGCCTCGCACAATCGAATCATCACAAAACAAGATACGTTTCCCTTGCAACATAGCCCGATTAGGAATCAGTTTCATTTTAGCAACAAGCGAACGCATTTCCTGATTACTCGGAGTAAAACTACGTGGCCAAGTAGGCGTATATTTAGTAATAGCCCGATGATAAGGTAAGTCTTTACCCTCAGCATAGCCTAAAGCCATGCCCACTCCAGAATCGGGAATACCACAAACCACATCAACTTCTGAATCATCTTTCTGCCCCATCTTATAACCACACATAAAACGAACCTCCTCAACATTTTTCGCCTCGTAGCAAGATACCGGGAAACCATAATACACCCATAAGAAAGAGCAAATCTGCATCTCCTTATTTGGCTTACGCATCTGCTCAACACCATCGGGACGCACTCGCAAAATCTCACCCGGACCCAGGTAGCTCTCTATCTCAAAATCCAAATTAGGCAAACTACTCGACTCACTCGTCAAAGCATAAGCACCTTCCTTCTTACCGAGAACAATCGGCGTCCTACCCCACTGATCACGAGCCGCAATAATACCATCCTCCGTAAGCAACAGCATCGAACACGACCCCTTTATCGAACGAAACACATGCTCAATTCCCTCAACAAAATTCCGACCCTGAATAATCAACAAAGAAACTAATTCTGTCGGATTCGTCTTACCGGAACTCAACTCGGAAAAATGCATATGCCCATTCAACAACCGAGACTCCAGCTCCTCCATATTCGTAATCTTCGCCACCGTAACAATCGCAAACCGACCCAAATGAGAATTAATCACCAATGGCTGAGAATCCGTATCACTAATAATCCCTATACCCGAATCCCCCTTAAACTTGGGAAGCTCAGATTCAAACTTTGTCCTGAAATATGAATTCTCCAGATTATGAATCGAACGAATAAAACCTTTTTCACGATGATAAGTAACCATACCACCACGTTTCGTACCGAGATGCGAATTATAATCCGTTCCATAAAACAAATCCATCACGCAACTCTTGCTAGAGATTGTTCCAAAAAAACCTCCCATAGGCTTATATGCAAGTTTTAGTTATACAATTATATTTTCCATCCTCAAATGTACAGAATTCTTCTGGAACAAGACTTAAGAGCAAAAGCTTTCCTCGAAAAAGATTCCGAGGGCTTTAGCGAAGAGTTCGTCCTGTCTCTTGTCTTTCTCTTCAGCGGTATGTGCCGATAGTGACGGTTATTGTACGGTGTCTTTTTTTCGGGTTGCCGACCGTTTACGAGGTGTTTTTACACCTTCCGTTTTTGCTTCATGCTCAACTGCTTTCATGGCCTCTTCTTGGGCTTGCATTTTTGTTAACTTAAATTGTAGGGTATCAACTTCTTTCTTTAGGGCAGCTATTTCGTCATCTTGATTTTGGATTGTGGTTAGAAGGGAATTTAGTTCTTCATTATCCATATCTGCGGGATAGAGGGAATTGACACGATTAATAAAGTCACCTAAGATGTTCATATAGTTGGTGAATGAGTCGTAGGGTGAGTCGTAGATGCCTCGGTTCATTCTCAACAACATGTGTTTGGTGGTCATAAATCGGAAGTTGTTGCTTGCTTGCAGGTAATCCCAATCTTGCTTGATGCGTCGGTCATTACATAAGAGGACGCGTTCTGCCACGCTATATAGTTTATTGAATGCTTCACGTTGCATGACGTTTCCTAACCAGCAGCTGACGTCTCTTTCTTCGTCTACCCACGACATGGGATCGGGGACATCCAAGGGTGCTACTGATTTTAGTTTTGTGCAGAGTTCTATTGGGGTAGAAAACGTGATACCTTTGTCTTTTGCGGCAAATGGTAATGCTTTCAGGAAGTCTAAGATATTGGAGGATAAGGGTTGATAGATACCTAAAGCACAAAGTTCCATGAAAATATTGATGACTTGTTCTTCTTCTGGGATTTCAGCGATCCAGTTCATATAGGTATCGGCAAATAGCGGATATTCGCTCCATTCCGAATTGGAAAAGCGAAGGCTTATGTCATCGGATAGTTTATAATCTCGCAGTAACAGTTTCAAATTGGGATTGAGATTGCAGTGATATAGATAATGTGGGCTCTTCCATCCCAATATGTGCTTGGCACCTTCTGTCAGCATTCCTTTATATCCCATATCGGCAATGACCGAACCGATTTCATCAGAATAGATCAGGCTGGAGTTTCGGAATACTTTAGGTATTTGTCCAAACATTTGCTTGATTTTTTTGCTCATTCGTTGCACTTCCAATCGGAAACATTCTTCATTGGCTAAGGATGATAGTCCATGCGAATATGGTTCTGCGAGAAATTCGCAACAGCCTGTGTCATTTAATTGATGCAGTAATTCTATGACAGTCGGTGCGTGGATTTCCAACTGTTCTAATGCAACTCCGGAGATAGAGAGTGCGACTTTAAAATAACCTTTATGCTCTTTGGCCATTTCGATGAGCGTATTCAAGGCGGGTATATAGGAATGTTCTGCTACTTCATTGATGCTACGCTCATTTTCATAATCATCATAATAATAATGATCCGTACCAATATTAAAGAAACGATAACGCTTCAGATGAATAATTTGGTGTATTTCAAAGTAAAGACAAATTGTTTTCATGACGATATTGTGTGTTGTTATTATCTGTTATTTCTGATGATTGCCTCATAGGTATTACGTATCTTCCAACCGACTTTTTCCCATGTAATGGCATCAACTTCTTTCTTTCCTTCTACACGTAGATAATCATAGAGAGCTTGATTCATACATAGAGAGTAAATCGCATCTGCCATTGCGTGAATATCCCAGTAATCTATTTTGATGCACTTATCCAGAATTTCGGCGCATCCAGATTGTTTAGATATGATAGAGGGGACTCCGCATTGCATAGCTTCTAATGGAGATATGCCAAAAGGTTCTGATACCGACGGCATAATATAGACATTACTGGCTTTTAGGCATTCGTATACTTGCCACCCTTTTTGGAATCCTGGAAAATGGAAACGATCAGCAATGCCTCGCTCAGCAACAAGTCTTATCATGGCATTCATCATATCGCCACTACCTGCCATAATGAAACGAATGTGCCGTGTACGTTGTAATACCATATTGGCTGCCTCAACAAAATATTCCGGACCCTTTTGCATCGTAATACGTCCTAAGAATGTCACTAGTTTTTCATTAGGCAATCGCTGAGGGACAATATCCAGGATGTCTTGTGGGAGTGGCGCTACAGCATTATGTACGGTTGACACCTTACTTGGCTCTTGATGATATTTATGAATGACAGTCTGACGGGTCAACTCGCTTACGCACATTATGTGGTCTGCATGATCCATGCCGTTTTTTTCAATAGCGTAAACAGTTGGATTTACGTTGCCTCGACTACGATCGAAATCTGTAGCATGAACATGAACAACCAATGGCTTTCCTGATACTTGCTTTGCATGAATGCCGGCCGGATAAGTCAGCCAGTCATGTGAATGTATAATATCAAAATCTTGCTGTCTCGCTACAACTCCGGCAATGATTGAATAATTATTAATTTCCTCGTGCAGATTGTCAGGATAACCTCCCGAGAACTCCATGCATCCCAAATCATTCGTATGCATGTAATTGAAATCTGTATAAATATGATCACGAAAATCATAATACAACTGAGGATCCATATAGCTTCCAACACGGCTCTTAACATAGTCCCATTGTACATCTCGCCATACAATAGGAACATTGTTCATTCCGATTATTCGCATAAAACTTTGATCCTCATCCCCCCATGATCTAGGGATACAAAAAGTTAGCTGCATATCTTGTTGTGTGGCTAATCCCTTTGTCAAACCATAACTTGCGGTACCCAATCCACCTAGTATATGAGGTGGAAATTCCCAACCAAACATCAAAACTTTCATGGTTGTCCTCCTCTATTTACAGATCATTATACATTTGATTATACTTATTGAGAAGTTTCAGAATACGCAAAATCTCAGCTACATTCATTGCAAACGAAACTGCTCCTCGCCCTTTAAATGGGGGATTTCCATCGAACAACTCAGGAATGGTTCCAATGCAATGACAATTCAATTCATCTTCAAAAGCTATTAACTGACGCTCTACAAAAGAGATACCGCTCATCTTATAGATCTTCAAATAAGCTTCAAAATAAAAACCTTCAAGCCAAGGCCATGCCGTTCCTTGATGATAAGCCAAATCACGTTGAGTCTGTGCACCAACATAGTTAGGATTATATCCTCCGCTTTTAGGACTTAACGACCGTAGGCCTTTAGGTGTCAATAATTCGCGTGTCACTATATCTAGTACCCTTTTCTTTTGTTGAGTCGTTAACGGAGAATAGTCAAATGCCACTGTAAATATCATATTCGGGCGTACACTCCAGTCCATCATTACACCATCTACATAATCAAACAAATAACCATACTCATTTAAAAATGTGTTCACAAAACTTTGTCCTGTTATATTTGCTTGATCTTCCAATGAATTGGCGTAGTTAGTATTCCCTGCATTTATGGCCAAATCTGCGGCAAATTTCAAGGCATTATACCACAAGGCATTTATTTCCACAACATATCCGGTTCTTGGCACAACCGGACGGCCATTTATCATAGAATTCATCCAAGTTACAGGGCGTTCAATACCTTTAACATACAACAAGCCATTATCATGCAAAGACAAATTAACATGTTTTCTTCCTCGGATATATGAGAGAATGTTTTCTATTAACTTCCCATATTTAGCATAGCACTGTTCTTTAGACACCATCTTTGCATATTGCTGCAATGCCCAAATAGTCCACAATAAAATATCTGGCTGGTCAATCTCATATATTTTACATGCAGACACTCTACCATTCATGAAATCATAGAGAGCTTCCTGCATAGTAGCCATATCTTTATCAAATTGTTCAAATTCATCAATAGCTAACGTTAAACCCGGCAAAGAGATAAGCATATCCCGTGCACGGCATTTAAACCAAGGATAACCTGCTAATATATAGTATCTATTCCCTTGTTTGTTATGAAATTGATGAGCCGAATTATATAAACAATGTATGAAACTATCGCGAGGGATACGTTTGTCCACTTCTTGCTGAAAATCTGAAAGCAACTTCTCAGGATCAATGCTGGAAATGCCGCCAGAGAACACAATGCTTTCTCCTTTCTCTATGGGGACTTCAAAATATCCCGGCACATACAAATCTTCATTGCCTGTATAACCTCGCTCCTGCTCTTTTGGATATTCTAAATTTCGATACCAGTTCGGAGAGAAAACAAACTTAACCGGCTTACTAAACTGCATAAACAGTTCTGGGTATCCCGGATACATACATGTTTTTATACCGTTTATGACTTCTCGATAATCTCGGCTTGCCTGAGCATTTTCGTGTGTTAATTGTCGCACACTACGAAAAGCAAGAAAGGGCCGAAAACGCAAAATTGTATCAGAATGCGCCTCAACCAATGTATATCGAATTAATATTCTATCTTCGTGATGAACAAATACCTTTTCTTTCTTCAAGATAACTCCACCTACCCGATAAAAAATTGTTGAGACTTTTTCGCAATCAAACTCACGAATGTATTTATGTCCTTTCGGACTAAAGTTATTACCCTGATATTTATGTAAACCAAGATTAAACTCCGCGCCATGCTGAATAACAATTTCATCTAAAGACGACAATAGCACATGATTTTCATTATCCAATTCCGGGACAGGTATCACTAACAATCCATGATACTTACGCGTATTGCAATCAACAATTGTTGTGCAATGATAAGCCCCGGAACGATTCGTGCGAAGAATTTCTTTTGACAGAGATTCTTCTAGATTTGTCATTATCGCCTTGTCAAAATGCAAATAACTCATAGTTTATACTTTAAGGTTATCTAATACGCTACTTATTTCTTTATAAACTCATTATTAGTATTCAAAAGTAATAATTTTTATCAAGAAACAAACATTCTGGAAATTATTTTTTATTATCAAACTTAACCTTTTTTACTTAGAGTATTATAAGGATCAAATACGTATGAGCTTTCCTGTCCGCACAAAATCTATTATTTGACTTCAGATATCAGATAAAAATCCATACAAGAATACTTATCTAAACAATTCAAAAGCAAACTTAAAACCAACTGATTCGAAGCTACCACGGGCAAAACCTGCAAAAATACCACAATCAAATATATGAGTACCTATTCCATACCCGACCTCGATATATGGATTCAAATAAGAAGCAAATAAAATACCACCATACAATCGTTCTGATTCTATCAGATTGACATATTTGCGAAGGTGCCTAAACAGTAAAAAAGGTGTTTCATAGACAATATGACCTCGAAAATATTTATTGATAGAATTATACCACCGAGAATCCAACTCTTGAAAAGTCCCCCCAATATCATCGTTCCAATCATCAGGCAAATTGTTTCTTGTCAAATTAGCAAAATCAACAAAATACATATCTTCTTGATCCGTAAAGGCTCCACAACCAATTCTATAAGACAAATAGCGAATTCCACCCCAATGGAATTTCTGATGGATATCTAACTCTAAACGTTCATATTTACCGGTCGTTCCAAAAATGCCTTTAATTCCTCGTTCCCAATCCACGGAAAAAGTCGGATACTCCGAATAAAGATAAACTTTCCGGTGCCCATTCATATAATAATATTGACAGGGTGTCCATTCTATTTTCATTCTCGGAGCAAAACTTGAATAAGTATCTCTTAAATCTCCAGACAAATATTCTTGAATTTCCGGATTATACAAATTCGTCTTATTAACAAGTTTGCGCCTATGATAGGACACGCCGATTTCAAGCACTAAACCATTTAAAATTTCCACACGATTATTTAGTAAAACATAGTAGTCTTTAAAATAATCCAACTCCATTTTATCCAAACTATTGAGTAGACTGTCCGGCAGATTTTCCATCTTATCTAACACTTCACTACTATAGATTCGATTACCACTACCGATATTCAACACAAGCGCCCCCATTCGTTCCGGCCAAAAAACAAACTCTCCATTCAAGCGCCAATAGAACTGTTTATCTTTGAAATAATAGCCCACACGGGGAGAGATAGACAAACTGCGTTCTCTGGGGAATATCTGATTAAACTTCAAACGTTGAATATAAGAAACACCATTTGAGTGACTATAACGAAACTGAACAGGATTGATTAAAGGATAAAACTTAATCGTTGTCATCTCATTAAAATTATAAGTGTAGTTGCTTATCAACAAATCACCTACTTCTCCCCAAAATGTCAGATTTTTATTCTTGCTTACAGTATCCTTTTGTTCTTCATCTTTTACTCGCTGTTGATAATCAGCATATAACTGTTTCTCATAATCATCCAACGGATAAGGACGAATAGAATCCATATGAGCTATATCCACGTTCGTTTCTTCAGCATCGATACTATGCGTATAATACTCCGTCAAATCATATTTGTGCCCCTGTTTTTCAACCATAGGCTTCGATCCTGCCAATTTAATATCTTTATAATCAAATGTGGCTAAATAATGGGCTCCTATTTTATTTCCTACAAACTGAAACAACACATTAATATCAATTTTCTTAGGAAGGTAAATAGCACTCCCCTCTTCTCCCATCTCTATTTTAGCGTCAAATGTTATCTGATCCACCCTACCATTGATATGCCCTCTGACAATCGTCCAGCTTTTGTCACGCACCATTACATAACCATTAACCAACTGATGACTCTTATAACGCGGAACAATCAAAACCTTATATACCGGTTGATGAGCTGTCCCTAAAATAGAATCGAGAATATAATAATAGTAACGATGACCACTCTTGTGGAAAGGGGAAATCAATTTATCTGGCAAAATATCAGAAGCATAAAAATTTGCGTTAAAAAATTTCATCACACTTCCTAAGTCACTCGTATTGCGCCGAAAGGTTCCGGTCAATGCTTTTACCTCCACATCATAGATATCTGGAGCTGTATAATGCATTTCGCTTTCCGATTCTATGATATAATCTTTCACCCCTTTATAGAATCGAAACATCGAAGGCACGATCTTAAGTAAAAGATTTCGTCGATACACATTCAAATTACCTCTCACATATAAATCTGCATGATACTCTCCTACAATATTTGAATACCAATCAGAACGTTCTACCACATGATGAATGATTGAATCACCCCTCAAAGGCTCATCGACACCCTTCATGGCTTGCTGAGCGCTGGATGGCAATATCCATGATAAAAGGAGCAATATGCAACTCAACCGAAAAAAGCACGTCATCCTCACAGGTCTTTCTTGTCCATTGTTAATAGCAAATTTAGACAAAAGGATTAATCAGAAATGATTCCATATTAGTTTTTACGTTAATTTATCTATAAAACAAAAGTTCATAGCACATCTTTCCCAACACAAAGAATCATTCATCTTAAGTTTTTACTAATTTTGTGCCAAAGAACACAGTTTTACAACATGAATATGGTAAAAAATGAAATTACGGAGGCTGAAATCATCGATGGGATTGCCGATATTTGGCAACTTTTAACTGATGAACAGCGCAGTGTTTTAAAACAAAATTTTACGATTCAACGATATAAAAAAAACGAAACAATCTATTGTGAAGGAGAGGTTCCTACACATATGTTATGCTTGCTTAGCGGAAAAGTTAAAATCTACAAAGAAGGTGTAGGTGGACGCAGCCAGATTATTCGTGTAATCAAACCAGTCGAATATTTTGCTTATCGTGCATATTTTTCCGGCGGAAATTATGTAACTGCAGCGGCAGCCTTCGAGCCATCTGTTATCTGCCATATTCCCATGACGATCATTAACCAATTGGTAATGGACAATCGTCAACTGTCAATGTTTTTTATCCATCAATTAGCGACTGATTTAGGTATAGCTGATGAGCGCACCGTTAATCTCACACAAAAACACATCCGCGGAAGACTGGCAGAATCTCTGCTATTTTTAAAAGACTGCTACGGAATAGAAGAAGACGGTTACACACTCAGTATTTATCTCTCAAGAGAAGATTTGGCCAATCTTTCCAATATGACAACCTCTAATGCTATCCGCACCTTATCTAATTTCTCTACTGAAAAGCTAATCGCTATCGATGGACGAAAAATCAAAATAATAAACGAAGAAAAACTACGGAAAATCAGTAAAATCGGATAAAAGCATATACAACATTGACTTTTAGAGATATTCATACTCCAAAAGTCATAAAATCTATTGCAATAGCGATAAAATGTGGTCAATTTTATCTTTCATTGGCCAAGTAGCATCTATCCAATGAATAGGTATTCCACGTCGCTCCATTCCACGAAACCAAGTCATCTGCCGTTTGGCAAACTGGTGAATTGCAATTTCCAATTCGCAAACCATTTCATCATAAGTTAATTCACCCATAATATATTGTGTCAGGTATTTATATTCCAAACCGTAATAAATCAAATCTTCCGGCGCGATTCCTTTGTCAAGCAAGGTTCTCACTTCGTCAACCATACCTTCGGCCAATCGCTGATACAGTCTTTCCGTTATTTTCCGACGACGCGACTCACGGTCAATATCTACCCCTACAACCAAACTGGAAATTTTCGGGAATTCATATTCTTCCACAGATTTCTGTAAATAATATTCCTCTATTTCAATAGCACGGATTGCACGTTTCACGGTATCAAGATCCGTCGAATTATGCAACTTTTTATACGTAGCCAATCTGACTTTCAACTCATCTAAAGAACAATCAGCCAAGGATTTCCTTAGTTCCGGATTTTCAGGAACCGGCAATAAGCGATAACCTCTCAAAACAGATTCGATATACATTCCACTTCCCCCACACAATATAGGTATCTTGCATCGTCCGAGTATTTCTTCGTAAACACTTAAAAAATCACGCTGAAACTCAAATACATTATATTTATAGCCAGGATCTGCAATATCTATCAAGTGATAAGGTATTTGTTTACCATCGATTGTATAATCTGCCAAATCTTTTCCTGTACCTAAATCCATTCCTCGATAAACCTGTCGGCTATCTCCACTAATAATTTCCGCATCCAGTTCATAAGCCAATGAAACCGCCAATGAGGTTTTTCCGGAAGCTGTAGGGCCTACAATCGTAATTAAATCATATACTGCCATCTTGCATTCTCTAAAAAAGAAGCCCATCTTTATGATTAAAGATGGGCTCTCACTTTATCTTAGTGTGCTATTTATCTTTTTAGCAATTTACTGATGCCATATGAGCAATCAGATCAAGCACTTTATTTGAATAACCAATTTCATTGTCATACCAAGATACAACCTTAACGAAAGTATCAGTTAAATAAACACCAGCATTAGCATCGAAGATAGAAGTCAACGGGCAACCCAAGAAGTCTGAAGAAACGACTGCATCTTCTGTGTAACCCAAAACACCCTCCAATTCGCCTTCAGAGGCTTCTTTCATAGCTGTGCAGATAGCTTCTTTTGTAGCTGGTTTAGCCAAATTAACAGTCAAGTCAACAACAGAAACATCCAAAGTCGGGACACGCATAGAGATACCGGTCAATTTGCCGTTCAGTTCCGGAATAACTTTACCTACAGCTTTAGCTGCACCAGTAGAAGACGGAATGATATTACCGGAAGCAGCACGACCACCTCTCCAGTCTTTCAAAGAAGGACCATCAACTGTCTTTTGAGTAGCAGTAGTAGAGTGAACAGTTGTCATTAAACCATCTACGATTCCAAATTTATCATTCAATACTTTAGCAATCGGAGCCAAACAGTTTGTCGTACAAGAAGCATTAGACACAAATTGAGTTCCTTTTACATAAGTCTTTTCGTTTACACCGCAAACAAACATCGGAGTATCATCCTTAGAAGGAGCAGACATTACAACATATTTAGCACCTGCTTGAATATGAGCCTGAGCTTTTTCTTTTGTCAAGAACAAACCGGTTGATTCAACTACATACTCAGCTTCCACTTCGTTCCATTTTAGGTCAGCCGGATTTCTTTCAGCAGTTACACGGATTTCTTTACCATTAACGATTAATTTACTATTTTCAACGTCAGCTTCAATCGTTCCGTCAAATCTACCATGCATTGTATCATACTTCAGCATGTATGCCAAATAGTCAACAGGGCAAAGGTCATTGATACCTACGATTTGAATGTCTTCTCTTTTTTGAGCTGCACGGAAAACGAAACGTCCGATACGGCCAAATCCATTAATACCTACTTTAATCATTTTACCAAACTTTTAAATGTTTATAAGAATTATTACCTGTTTTCTACTTTTTTACTCTGTTCCTGAAAATATTGTAATTTCTATCTGAAATCACAGATACTACCACATTATTTTTCAAAGCGATGCAAAAGTAAGAAATTGTTTTTATATTCGCATTGACAAACATTTAAATTTTAAAAAAAGCATGAGAAATATTAAGTTCATCCAAGAATTTAAAGCTTTCGCAATGGAAGGCAATGTAATAGATATGGCATAGGTAACCACAGCTTAAGTATATAAAAGACAATCCTTGAGATTCGAAGCCGTCGTGAACCAAAGCGTTTTCTGCAAAATATACTAAATTTCCAATTATCGCCTTCTCCATCTGTGTTGTAATCAAACTTATCAGCCTTTCAGACAAATCAAAAAAGAATAACCGGCTAGATAGCCACCCGCTCCAAATCTTACTGACCGAAATCAGAGACTTTTGAAAAAAAAGAAATCATAGCAACGCCCAAAAAGCCCGGATAAAACAGAACACGGTCAAAATATTTTATTTACATTTGCCATCGATTACCAATATGTAACTTTTCATTCAAATTCTCTATGCAAGAAAAGATTATCATTCTTGATTTCGGCTCACAAACCACTCAACTCATCGGACGCAGAGTACGTGAGATGAATACCTATTGTGAGATCCTGCCTTACAACAAGTTTCCACACAACGATCCTTCTGTTATTGGAGTAATTTTATCCGGCAGTCCGTTTTCTGTTTACGACAAAAATGCATTCAAGGTAGATTTAAGCGATATCCGAGGTCGGTATCCCATTTTAGGCATTTGTTACGGCGCACAATTCATAGCCTATACCAACAACGGAAAGGTTGAACCTGCAGGGACACGCGAATATGGTCGAGCCCATCTAGCTAAATTCGACCGTCAAAACCCACTGTTCAAAGATATACGCAAGAATTCGCAAGTATGGATGAGTCATGGTGACACCATCACATCCATCGCAGACAATTTCGAGTCGATTGCATCGACAGATAAAGTCACCATAGCTGCTTATCAGATTAAAGGAGAAAAAGTATGGGGGGTACAGTTCCATCCTGAAGTATATCATAGCGAAGACGGCATACAAATACTCCACAATTTTGTGGTTGACATTTGTCATAGTAAACAAGATTGGAATGCAGCATCCTTCGTTGAAAGCACAGTCAGCCAACTGAAAGCTCAATTAGGAAACGACAAAGTCGTACTCGGACTAAGTGGAGGCGTAGATTCATCCGTAGCCGCTGTCCTACTCAACAAAGCCATCGGGAAAAACCTTACTTGTATATTCGTTGATCACGGCATGCTGCGAAAGAACGAATTTCAAAATGTACTTCACGATTACGAAGGTCTCGGACTTAACGTTATCGGCATAGACGCCAGCCATAAATTTTTTAACGAACTTGCTGGAGTAACCGATCCTGAACATAAACGCAAAATTATTGGAAAAGGATTTATCGATGTATTCGATGAAGAAGCACGCAAAATTAAAGACGTCAAATGGCTTGCCCAAGGCACTATCTATCCCGATTGCATCGAGTCACTATCCATTACAGGAACTGTCATTAAAAGCCATCACAATGTTGGCGGCCTGCCTGAAAAAATGAATCTCAAACTCTGTGAACCTCTGCGATTGCTTTTTAAAGACGAAGTGCGTCGCGTTGGTCGCGAACTGGGTATGCCCGAACACCTTATTAACCGTCATCCATTCCCCGGACCGGGACTTGCCGTACGCATCCTTGGTGACATCACACCTGAAAAGGTACGCATATTGCAAGATGCCGATGATATCTTTATACAAGGACTACGCGATTGGGACTTATACAACAAAGTATGGCAAGCAGGAGTTATTCTACTACCGGTACAAAGTGTAGGCGTAATGGGAGACGAACGCACATACGAACGGGCGGTTGCCTTACGTGCTGTAACTAGTACAGATGCCATGACTGCCGATTGGGCACACCTCCCATACGATTTTCTGTCTAAGATATCCAATGAGATCATCAACAAAGTTAAAGGAGTAAACCGCGTTACGTACGACATCTCGTCGAAACCACCCAGCACGATCGAGTGGGAATAATACGCGCTAAACGCACATACAGCGACAAATAGGGATACGCATGTCCCTATTATCCGTCGCGCAAACGAGGTTTCTTGCCACATCTCGCACATATTCCCTTGACCATGTAATTGATAGATTTCATCGTGAACCCATCCGGCAAACAAATCTCTGGAATGTGAGTCGTTTTGAAGCAATAGGTCTGATGACAGATTTCGCAATAAAAATGTGCGTGCATATCTGAAAGTGTACAATAGTATTCACCGCTACAAAGTTCATATTTTAACATACCGCTTCCGTCTTCTATCGCATGAGCCACGTGATGTTCGACAAAAAGTCCTAACACTCTGAATATGCTCGAACGATCCATTGGTGCCACAATCATCTCAAGTTCGGGCAGTGACACGGGACGTGCAAGTCCTTGCATTGCACGCAACACCAGCAGACGATTAGCGGTCGGACGAACATTTTTTCGTTCTAAAATCCGTTTATCATTCTCCATATCAACCATATAATAAATCTCCTATTGTTATTCATATCGTTGTCCCAATATCCGAACTGAGTTGCAAACGGCCAGCAAGGCAACACCGACATCCGCAAAAACAGCACTCCATAACGATGCATATCCCAATGAACCTGCCAAAAGAATAATCACCTTAATCGAGATAGCCCCAATAATGTTTTGCCGAACGATGCGGTGTGTGGAGCGTCCGATGCGGATAGCAATAGCCACTTTCGATGGTTGATCGGTCTGAATAACGACATCTGCACTTTCTATTGCTGCATCCGATCCGAGTCCACCCATAGCAATACCCACCTGACTCAAGGCAAGCACGGGTGCATCGTTCATGCCATCGCCCACGAAAGCAACTGTTTGTCCTGATGTCTGGGCAATACGCTCCACGTATGTAGCCTTATCTTCCGGTAGAAGTTCTCCGTAAGCTTGCTGGATACCCAAGTCACGTGCATATTTATCGACAATCGTTTGTCTGTCTCCCGAAAGCAAATAAATATTGTCCACACCAAGCATTTTCAGGTGATTAATCGCCGAAACGGCATCCGGTTTCAGCACGTCGGTCAAAAACAAGGCTCCGACATACTGTCCGTCAACAGCACATACAATAGTCGTAGCCAATTGGCCAATCAAGTGTTCCGGCACGTCAATCCCCTGTTCTTTCAACAAACTCACATTGCCGACCACAACATGTTGACTTTCGACTTCGGCCTCCACCCCGTGACCGGACACCTCATGCATATCTGTAATCTTTGCCAACGTAATCGAACGCCGACCGGCATAATCTACAATAGCTTTCGCAATCGGATGAGTACTTTTCTGTTCCACAGATGCCATCAGTCGGAGCAAGGTTTCTTCAGTCATCCGATCACAGATAATGTTCATCACCTCGAAACGTCCCGTAGTCAACGTTCCGGTCTTATCGAAAGCAATGTTGTTGACGTACGCGATTGCATCCAAATAATTTCCACCCTTAAACAATATGCCCATACGTGATGCTACCCCAATTCCGGCAAAGTATCCCAAAGGTACGCTAATAACCAATGCACACGGACAGGAAATGACAAGAAAAACCAATCCTCGGTAAAGCCAATCGGAAAAAACATAGTCGAACGACGACCACCACAGGCCAATCAAAGCAGGAACAAACACAATAAACAATGCCAACACCATCACAATCGGCGTATAGACACGTGCAAAACGACGAATAAACAGCTCGGTAGGAGCCTTACGTGTTGCCGCATCTTTAACAAGCGATAGGATACGCGCCAATGCACTCTGTTCGTACGGACGCGAAACCACAAGATGTACGCTCTGCCCCAACGCAATCATACCGGCTAGCACATTCTCATCCTTAACCAACAAGCGTGGCAAGCTTTCACCGGTCAATGCAGAAGTGTCGAACATGGCTTCTTTTTCTACCAGCGTACCGTCGAGCGGAACCCTTTCGCCCGGTTTGATTTCAATCTGTTCACCTATACCAACTTCTTTCGGCGAAACCGTTACATAAGCATCGTTTCTCCATACACTAGCTTGCTCCGGACGGACATCGAGCAACTGTTCAATGTTGTGCGAAGCTCTGTCGACAGCCAAATGTTGAAATGTTTCACCAATGGTATAAAATAACATCACAGCCACGGCCTCAGGATATTCGCCAATACAGAAAGCACCGATAGATGCAATCACCATCAAGGAAAACTCACTGAAATAATCTTTTCCTTGCATAGCGGCCCAAGCCTTATGCATCACGGGCAGCCCAACCGGCAAAAACGCCACAAGATACCATATCAGTCCGACGGATGCTGATTGCACAAACCATTCCGTCTGCATATAGTTCATGAGAATACCGATGACAAGCAAGCAAAACGACAATATCGGCCAACAAAATGCCAACAACAAATGTTGTTCGGTGCGTTCACATCCGCATCCGCAACAAGATGAGTGGCAGGGATCTCTTTCCGTTTCCTGTTCGACAATCATGCTACAAGTGTCAGTCTCCTGATGAAAATGATTCGTTTTCATAATATAGCTTTTTTAGTCTTTTTCTTTATGTAGTGGCAAAGATAGCCGTATTTTCCTGCAACCGGGTTGCAAAATAAAAAGGGAAAGGCAGAAAGCCATCACGACTAAGGCCGGTTACCATCGTGACAAGCGTCAATCAGTGTCATAACCGGCCCCCGCCACCAACTCAAAATATCCAGCCATACGAGCCTGACAAGAGTCGGCTAGATTGTTTGACTGGAACCATTTCTTCGTCCTTTTTCTAACATCAATTAATATATACTAGGTAAAAAGAAGATTTTATTAATATTATTTTATACCAAAGCAATCTTTTTTATATCTTTGCAGTAGGAATCTCTTTTAATAGGATAAACAAAACAATATGCATGTATGAATAAACAAAATTTAGCCAAAACAAGCAGATTGCTGATTGCGATTGTTCTATGTAGCATCGTAGTAAGCGGTTTATTCTTTTACATACAATTGTATCAGGAAGAAGCAAGTTCGCAAAAGGACTTGTTTACCTTAGTTCCGCAAAACACGATAGGTATTATAGAAACCAACAACATCAATCACTACTTTTATCAACTCGAACAAACCGATTATTACAATGCTTCCAAACAGTTGCATTTTTCTGCTATTTTAGATTTTTTAAACCAGAAAATAGACGGGATAGCCAAAAAGAAAGCACATGGTCTTAGCTCGTCAATGAGCAATATATTGATCAGTTTTCATCAACCTAATGGTCTTTACGATCAAGTTTTGTATGGGCATCTTGGCAATGGAGACAAAAACATGATGGAACATATCCTGCAGGAAATCAGCAATGCAGGCATACCGAAAAAAGAAACATACAAAGGTGAACCGATTATAATCTATCCCATCAGCAATACGGAATATCTTTCTTGTTATTTTAAATCGAACTACTATGCTATCAGTTTCCAGAAAAAGTTGATAGAACAAGTTATTGACTGCCAGAAAAGCCATATGATCGTCCGTAAAGATTCTCTGTTTGCCTCTATTTATGAAGAGAAGAAATATGAAAATGGTATCCGACTCTACATACATTCCAATTCTGAATGGACGCGCTATGATCTTCAACTGAATCACAACAGCATCTATCTTACTGGCCATTATGTTGGGAACCATAACGGAAAAACTTTTATAAATTCTCTTACGAACAGTTGTAAAAAGCCATTGATCGCACCTGAAATTCTGCCAGACCATACAACAACATTTATCCAAATGGGGGTTAACAACATTCATGAGTTGGCAAACCTATTAATCCCAAACGATTCTACACAACAACGTGAAGAGCTATCTGCCAAATCACAAACAGACACCATGCTATATGACTTCCTCGACAACTATTCGCAAAATGAAATAGACTACATTGAGTTTCAGGGAGACGAACCGTTTTTACTCCATCGTGTCCTTCTGATTCCGATGAAGTTTAATTTGAAAACCATAATGAATGAATGGGAAAAATTCACTTCGCCCATTTTGCATACAGAACGGCAAGGACATCAGTCATATCCTATTTATTGTTTGAATAGCAATGACTTAATGCAATATCTTTTATTTAAAAATTCAGAACAACCCAAAGAACTGATGGCGATCATCCGGGATGACTATATGCTTATCTCTGACAGCAAAGAAGACCTGAAAGCCTATCTTTCGCTCACAACGCATGCATTGAAAGAAGCCTATTACACTACGGTACTCGCCAATGAAGCAAACTTTACCCTGTTTTCAGATATGGAAGAGATATATCAACGCCCGGATGAATTCAAAGATCTAATACCGCCATTTCTGATTCAATATGCAGACTTTTTTCGTCAATACACAATCACATTGCAATACATAGAATCCGTTGAACCGATGAACACAAATATCATTCTAAGCTTCAAAGGAGACTTTGTATTACCTAACACCTAACCTATTCCTATTCCTCTCTCCCATTATCTCTGGCAAATAGGTTACGATGTTTGCCAACATCCGTTTTTTCACCATTTCGGTAAGCATGTCTATCTATATTGTTCAGAACTGAAGAACATTACTGCTTCTTCTACGTTATGAACTTTCTTTGAGACATAGATCACGAAATAAATCTTATTCCTGATCCAAGTTAACTCTCCTAGTGGCTAATCTTCATCTGTCTTTTCTTCTGGTGGGGCTGTAACCAATATTTTATCAATACGAATACCATCCATATCTACGACTTCAAAAGTATATCCATTCCAGTTAATTGATTCCCCTTCTGTCGGTATATGTTCCAGCAAATCAATCATTAATCCACCCACCGTAGAATATTGATTGGGAACATATAATTCTTCAAGATCAATATAAGCCAAAAAGTCATAAAAAGGACATTGTCCATTAACCAATAATGTACCATCTTTACATTCTACAATATCGGCTTCCTCTTGAGGTTCATCAATAGATCCGACCAAACCCTCCAATATATCTTTTAACGTAACCAATCCGCATAAACTTCCGAATTCATCGCATACTAACGCACGGCTGATGCGTTTTTGTTTCATTTGCTCTAGAGCTTTATAAACAGACATTGTTTCAGGAAAAAAGGTACTTGGCTTTAATACTTCGGCCAAACAAAAATCCGAGCGATGTAGTGTAAGAATCAAGTCTTTCAATGTAATAAGTCCCTTGACACGATCCATGTCTCCATCTACTACCGGATAGGCCTCATAAAGATTTTCTTGGATAATTTTTTCTATTTCTTCAGCCGTCATGTCAACATCAAGCACAACAAGATCCATACGATGGGTCATAATGGAAGATACTTTCAAGTCACCTAAAACAAATACACGCTCCATAATATCTTGTTCTACCTCTTGCACTTCGCCGGATTCGGTTCCTTCTTGAATCATCGAGCGAATTTCATCTTCCGTTACTTTACTTTCATGCTTGTCGATTCCCAAAATTTTTACCAATATAAATGTCGTATTGGAAAGTATCCATACAAACGGCATAGCTAATTTCGAAAGGAAGTACATTGGGATTGCAATGATACGTGCCGCACGGTCTGCCAAAGCCAAACCGATCCGTTTAGGTACTAGCTCACCAAAAATAATCGTTACAAAGGTTACAGCGACAATTATCAGCACTTGCCCTACCTGGTAAGCATAAGCAGGATTCATTCCCCAATCTTCAAGTACCTTTGAAAAATCTCCAGCAAGCGCATCACCCGAATATATACCAGTAAGGATACCGATTAAGGTTATACCTATTTGGATAGTCGAAAGAAACCAATCCGGCTCATTAGCTAATTTAAGCGCTATACGAGCTGATCTACTTCCTGTCTTAACATCCTGATTTAATTTTGATTTGCGTGCAGAAATGACGGCTACCTCCGACATTGAGAAAATTCCATTCAATATGATAAGAAAAAGAATTATAAAAATTTCATCCATTGCGTATATTTATCAAATGCTGACAAATATACATAGATAACATCGCCCATTCTGAAAGTAGAGTAGATTTTAATTTATTTTAGCATCAGAATACTTAAGAAGCTATTCTTGCCCTGCATATAGGCTCTCGCTTTGGAGAGTTATCCGACGCAATGAAGACAAATCGCCGTTATACACATTCATGTCCACATATCCGTCTATACCGGGCAATCGACCTCTATTTGTATGTTGCCAGAAAGTCCATTCGCCGGAATATGACAGAGAATCCACATAATAATGAGCTATCCAAAATGGATAGGTATTGAATAAAGAATCATTTAAATACTGTTCCTTAAATTTATAGGATGCATATAATATCGGTTTTACTCCATAGTAGTCTTCTATCTTTCGTAACCAAGTTTTTACTTCCATCCTTAGAGAATCAGCACTATAACTACCTCTCCGTTCTACATCTAGCACCGGAGGAAGATCGTTGGGCGTAAGTTTTACTTGACTAATGAAAAAATCAGCCTGATGTTCTGCAGAAGATGCAGGATTAAAAAAATGATATACGCCACACAGCAATCCGCTCATACGTGCCTGACGAAGATTTTCACAAAAAGAAGAGTCCAACCAATCTGCACCTTCGGTAGCTTTTATAAAAACAAAATGTATGCCCAAGCCCTCTTTGCTTGCCTTTGCCAAATGCTCCCAGTTTATCTTTCCCTGATGATGCGAGATATCAATGCCATGTACTACCGGTTTACCTGCATACGTATTTCCGTATTCCCAACGATAGAAATATGGTTGTAATTGATAGAAATAAAAATAAGCTCCATAAGCTATGGCAAGTAATCCTGTAACAACCCACAACACCCATCGTGGGGTTTCTTTCCACCACGGAAAAGTCTTACGAATAGACTTATTAGGCATCGGACGTCGACGACTTGTACGATTTTTCTCCTTTCGAGAAACAGTCGTCCGCTTTCGTGATGTCTTTACCAATCCTTTTTTACTACTCGTCTTTTTTGGGGTAATCTTTGTAACCATAAAGGTTCCTAGTTAATTAACAGCATTACAAAATGTCATCGTACATCATAAACATTTTCAGAAGATTCTCCTATTTAGTCATTGCAAGATCTCAAGAGTGGCCTCTTACTTGAAAATTTTACCATGCTTTAGGAAATCGGTTCCTAGCATATACACACGTGGTTAAGAAGCACCGTTAAAACATAGAAAGGCGTCGTTCGTTTGATGAAGACGCCTTTTTAGTGCTTAAAAATTTATGGATTTTCCTGCATATTATCTTCCTTGTTCCAAACGAAGCGTAATCGTCGGTTGATCGCATACTTCAGAAGGGCCAAAGTACTGAATTGCTCCCGGATAGATATAATTAGAGCTTAAAGCCCATTGTGCCCTGTTCGCGACAAAAGTCTGGAAAGGAGTTCCTTCTAAATCAACCAAGGCTTTACGAATTACAGGTTTACGTTTTCCATTACGACGCTCCATATCTAACATAGAAGTCAAAGGCACACCGCCTGCAATCCATTCTTCAGCTGGTGCTGCCGTGTTACTAACACAAGCCATATATCCCGTTTTACCTTTTCCAATCAGGTAAGCTGTTGTATATCCTAATGCATAACAATAATTGGAATCGAAATTTGTAGGTGCAGCACAACGACCTTCATAACCAAAGAAATGGTTTTGATAATTATATATTCCAACGTATTTTCCTTCAGCTTTCCACGTCTCAAGTTTGTCACCTACCATCTCGGCCAACAATTTCTCGGTTTGTATCATCGATACCTGCACATTTCCATGCGGATCTCTATCTAAAGTCAATTCCAAAGCTAACTCGACCGGCAAACTTTCGAATAAGGATGCACTATCCGGAGTTAAATGAGCCAATATCCAAGAATATTGGTTAGATTTAGGAATATCGGCATATTCCATATGCTCCACCAAAATATCATTCAACTCTTCTATCAGGATTTTCATTGCAGGTATAAATTCAATCAGTCCTTCAGGAATGATAACAGAACCGAAATTATTTCCTTCTGTCGCTCGTTCTGCTACGATTTTAGCGATATAGGTAACAATATCATCCAATGTAGCACACTTGGCTTTTACTTCTTCCGAGATAATGCATACATTCGGTTGTGTTTGTAACGCACACTCTAGTGCGATGTGTGAAGCCGAACGTCCCATCACTTTTATGAAGTGCCAATATTTACGCGACGATTTGCAGTCTCTTTGTACATTTCCGATCAATTCCGAGTAAACCTTACAAGCTGTATCAAATCCAAACGATGTTTCAATCCATTCATTCTTCAGATCACCATCAATAGTTTTAGGACAGCCAATAATTTGCACACCAGCTTTCTTGGCTTCAAAATATTCTGCCAATATACAAGCATTAGTATTAGAGTCATCACCGCCGATAATAACCAACGCTTTGATATTTAACTCTTTCATCCCAGCCAGCCCTTTTTCAAACTGTTCTTCTTTCTCCAACTTTGTGCGTCCGGATCCAATCATATCAAAACCTCCCGTATTGCGATACTCATCTATAATTGCCGGTGTCAATTCAATACAATTATGTTCTACCCATCCACCCGGGCCTAAGATGTAACCAAACAGACGACTATCAGGATTCAACCGTTTAAGTCCATCAAATAATCCGGCAATGACATTATGCCCTCCCGGTGCTTGTCCGCCAGACAAAATCACTCCTACATTCATCGGAACAGAAAACTTCTCTTCGCCTTTCTTAAAACGAAGGATTGGCATGCCATACGTATGGGGAAATAATGCTTTAATTTCTTGTTGATCTGCAACTGATTTCGTTGCTCCGATCTCTTCCACTGTTACAGTTCCCTGCAATGCTTTAGGGAGTCTAGGGCGGTATGAAGTTCTAGCTCGTTGTAATGCACTTAATGTTTTTGTCATACTATAAAAATTTAAATGATTAAGAGGCAACTAAATATTAACTTTCGTTATAAGTTATAGCAAATGTCGTTGATTTTTCTGAAATATATCTATCTTTACGTGAAAATACAACAAGTATTAACTATAAAATCTATGAATATGGCAAACAAAAGAGCTTTAAAGAAAACTATCAGTTATATATGTGGTGAACTTTTAACAGAATGCATTGTCCTCCAAAGATCTCTCTCCAACACTGAAAACGAGAAAACAACGGAACTCATGTGCAAGGTCTTAACCTTGCAAGACGAAATGCTCAAACGGATAAATCATCCGGAACCAGGAAACATCAAAGGTTCTTACAAGAAACTACAACAAGACTTTATCAAGCAGGCAGAAATAATCGTAGACGAAATTGCACAACTGAATTAACTATGCATTATGAAACAAGCCATTTGTCACTTTATTTATCATCGCATACTGGGATGGAGATATAACGTCTCCGTCCCTAATTATGATAAATACATTCTATGTGCAGCTCCACATACGACAAATTGGGACTTGATTATTGGAAAGCTTTTTTATGAAGCTATCGGACGTAAAGCCTTTTTCATGATGAAAAAAGAATGGTTTTTCGAACCATTAGGGACTCTTTTCCGATGGATGGGCGGTATTCCAGTAAATCGAAACAAAAAAGATGCACTAGTAGAACAAATGATTTTACAAGTTCAAAAGCATCAATTTTTTCATTTAGCAATCACTCCGGAAGGAACACGTTCGGCTAACGAACATTGGAAGAGAGGATTCTATTACATCGCATTACAAGCACAGATACCTATCATTCTAGTAGGAATTGACTATTCACGCAAGTGCATTACGATGACCAAAGAAGTATGGCCGACAGGAGACATCGAAAAAGAAATGCGTGAAATCAAACTATATTTTAAGGGATTCAAAGGGAAATATCCTGACAAATTCACCATAGGAGAGATTGAATAATCTATGAACAGACTATATCTGCTTTTCATCTTGAGCGTTTTTTTTATTAGCAATTCGCCCGATATGCTAGCGCAAAGAGCCAACCGTACAGTTGAAAAAAGACTCAATACCTTCTTCAACAACTATTCAACCTCAATGGCTGAAATCGGAAAATCTCGTCTCAGAACCACTAGAATCAATACCAACAAACGAACACTGGAAATTTATGTAAGCACAAACTTCGGCTGCCAACCCTTTACTCCTGAAAACGTAAAAGCAATATACCGATCTGTCAAACAAATCTTACCGGGTCCTTATAATTATTATAAACTGACCATTTACGCTGATGACCAACCCATTGAGGAACTAATACCCAACGCTCTGCGAAACGTTAAGGAGTATGACGAAAAACGGACATGGAAAGACATTGACTATACGCATGAGCCTTGGGTAAAAAATCTCTCACGCCCATATACCTGTCCGAAAGGATTAACCAACGAACATATTTCCCTTTGGCAAAGTCACGGACGTTTTTTCAAACAAGACAGTTGCAAATGGATGTGGCAGCGACCACGTTTGTTTTGCACGACGGAAGATCTTTTTACACAAACATTCGTTGTTCCCTATCTCATCCCAATGCTCGAAAATGCAGGTGCTGTCGTATTTACTCCCCGTGAACGCGACTGGCAACGGAATGAAGTTATTGTAGACTCTGACATAAGTTCACAAGGCTCTATATACGCTGAAGGACAAAATCCACAAAACCTCTGGCAGACTAGTCCAATCAAAGGTTTTGCCCACCTAAAACAACAATACTCAGACGGAGAGAATCCATTTATTGCAGGCACTGCACGCATTGCACGGGCAAGTAACCGCAATCAAGAAGAAACCTTAGCACAATGGACTCCCAATATTCCGGAGACTGGGCGATATGCCGTGTATGTCAGCTATCAGACTTTTCCGGAAAGCATTCCAGATGCCCATTATCTCGTCTACCACAAAGGAGGAATCACAACATTCAGTGTCAATCAGCAAATGGGCGGAAGCACATGGGTTTATCTCGGCACATTCGACTTTGCACAAGGAGTTAGCGACAGTTGTAAAGTAGTTCTCACAACCCAAAGCAAACAAGCTGGCATTGTCTGTGCGGATGCCGTGCGTTTCGGTGGTGGAATGGGAAATATTGCACGCGGAACTACCCCGGAAACCGAAACAGTCAGCGGCATGCCACGCTATTTGGAGGGAGCACGCTATCAAGCACAATGGAGTGGTCTGCCCTACGAAGTCTATTCGCCATCCAAAGGTGAAAATGATTATACAGACGACATTAACGCACGCTCTCATATCATTAACTACTTATCCGGCGGATCTATTTACAATCCGGACGAAAAAGGATTAAAAGTTCCGTTAGACTTAAACATTGCCATACATAGCGACGCAGGCATTGATGAAGAAGACGGATTTGTAGGAACACTCGGCATCTATACCACTAACTATAACAATGGAAAGTTAGCAACAGGCATATCGCGCTATGCCTCACGCGATTTGACAGACATGGTATTAACAGGATTGCAACGAGACATTAGCGCAACACACAACATCAACTGGCACCGCAGACAAATGTGGAACCGAAACTACAGCGAAACACGTCTGCCTGCCATACCCTCCATGATTCTTGAGACCCTTTCACACCAAAACTTCCAAGACATGAAACTCGGACACGACCCACACTTCAAATTCACGGTTGCACGGTCTGTTTACAAATCTATTCTGAAATACGAAGCCATTATGCACGGACGAACATATACCGTCCAACCACTCCCCATTGAGCATTTTGCAATCCGATTCAGAGGGGAAGACGGCACCGTAGAACTGTCATGGACTCCGACAATCGATCCGCTAGAGCCTACGGCTAAAGCCGAAAACTATGTTGTCTACACACGTATCGGAGACGGAGGTTTTGACAATGGAGAACTCGTAAACACCACTTCGTTAACCAAACAACTGGAACCCGGAATAATTTATAGTTTCAAGGTTACTGCGGTCAACAAGGGTGGCGAAAGTTTCCCATCCGAAATACTGACGGCCTATCAGGCTGTGCAAAGTGAAGGAGAAATCCTTATCGTCAACGGATTCGACCGGTTAAGTGCTCCTGCCATCGTAGAAACACTCAACTTGCAAGGATTCAACCTTAGAGAAGATCCGGGAGTCCCCTATGGATACACACCGGCCTATTGCGGCGAGCAAACCTATTTCCATAAAGACGGACTTGGCAAAGAAACCGAAAACGGATTAGGATATAGCAACGACACGTGGGAAGGACAAATGATTGCCGGCAATACCTTCGATTATCCTTATCTGCACGGGAAAGCCTTTCATGCAGCCAATCCGAACTACTCATTCGTGTCGTGCAGCGACGAAGCCGTCGAAAGCGGAAAAATCAAGCTAAACGATTACGATATTGTCGACCTTATACTCGGCGTAGAGTTACAACCTTTTTCTGAAAACATGAAACAATCCATCACCAACTACTGCCAAAAAGGAGGTAACCTAATCGTTAGCGGTTCGCATCTCGACCGAACAACCGATCTCGACTTTACCCGACAAGTGCTCAAATACACACCGGCAGGCAACCAGCTCTATTCTGCCGCATCCGAAATTATGGGAACAGGAATCAATTTCCACATCTACCGTAAGGCCAACGAACATAGTTATGCAGTCCCTGCACCTGCCCGCATCGAAGCTGTAGCCCCTGCATTCGCCGCGTTTGCCTATGTCGATGGAGACTACCGCTACAGTGCAGGTATCGCTTACAAAGGCGATGACTACCGCACATTTATCCTTGGATTCCCTTTGGAAAGCATCACAGACGAACAAAGCCGTTCGCACATCTTGTCCGGAGCATTCAACTTTTTTAATACACAACACAAATGAACCGAATTACAAAACTCTTTCACATCGAACATCCCATCATACAAGGCGGTATGGTATGGTGTAGCGGATGGCGGCTCGCAGTAGCCGTAAGCAATACCGGTGCACTTGGACTTTTAGGAGCCGGTTCGATGCATCCCGAAACCTTGCGTGAGCATATCCGCAAATGCAAAAGTACAACCACACGCCCTTTTGGTGTCAACATCCCTCTGATGTATCCGCAAATTGAAGAAATCATGCACATCGTAACCGACGAACATGTTCCCATCGTTTTCACTTCGGCAGGTAATCCGAAAACATGGACTCCCTACCTCAAGGAACACGGCATCACGGTAGCACATGTTGTATCGTCATCACGCTTTGCACGTAAATGCGAAGAAGCTGGAGTCGACGCCATTGTGGCCGAAGGATTCGAAGCCGGAGGACACAACGGACGCGAAGAAACAACCACCCTTTGCCTTATTCCCGCCGTACGCAGTGTCACCACCCTTCCACTGATAGCCGCCGGCGGAATCGGCACCGGACGCGGCATGCTGGCAGCAATGGCACTCGGAGCCGAAGGCGTACAGATAGGCACACGTTTTGCACTGACCGAAGAAAGCTCTGCACATCCCGACTTCAAAGCCTATGGACTGCAATTACAAGAGGGCGACACCAGTCTGCTACTGAAACAACTCTCGCCCACCCGTCTTGTCAAAAATTCGTTCCAACAAGCAGTAAAAGAAGCTGAACGCAGAGGTGCATCAGTCGATGAGTTACGCGCACTGCTTGGCAGTGGACGTGCCAAACGTGGAATGTTCGAAGGAGATCTGGAAAACGGAGAACTCGAACTCGGACAAGTAGCCGCACTTCTCCATCGGCAACAGACTGCCGGCGAAGTAATCAACGAAATAGTCTCTGAATATACCAGTGCACTCAAACAACTGACTTCGTATCAAGACTAACTTTGGGGAAATTTATTCGCAACGACTTTATCGGATAACTACCAGGCCTTATCAGGATACTGACAAGGCCCAGTCTCGTTGCTAACCAGGTCTTGTCTGTCGGCAAACCGAGACAGTTTTATCAGAGAACAGGAAAGAGCCTTGTCGAAAATTAACTTCACCACGCAACCAAACGGCGCTTAAATCGTTACAATCCTGTGGTCTACAAAGCCTTGCATAGAAAAAAACAATGTGCCTTTCTCTAATCCCATCATCTAAAGCTGTAAAAACAAGGGTAGATATCAAAAAAGCTAAAACAAATTCACACAAGAAGCCTTAAAAAATTGACTATCCTGCATGCATCTAGTCGCATATATATGTAACTTTGCATTGTTTGCTAAAATTCTAATCGCAATATGACACAGAGAGATGACGATCAATTTGGTTGAACCAGTAACAGGCTGTTAAACTCAAATATAAATATATCCTTATAGCACTAATTTTAAAAAGAAACTATCATGAGCAAAGTAATTATTGGTTCGTACGACGACTTCGCAAAGCTGACAGGACAAATCATTGGTAAATCTGATTACCTAGAAATCACACAAGAGCGTATCAATCTTTTTGCTGATGCTACACTCGACCATCAATGGATTCACACAGATCCCGAACGAGCTAAAACGGAAAGTCCTTTTCACTCAACTATTGCACATGGCTATCTGACACTCTCTCTGCTGCCTTACCTTTGGAATCAAATCATAGAGGTGCACAATCTGAAAATGATGATTAACTACGGACTGGACAAAATGAAATTCGGACAGGTAGTATTGGTAGGCCAAAGTGTACGACTGGTTACAACACTTCATTCGCTGACCAACCTGCGAGGTGTGATCAAAGCTGAAATCAAATTTAGTATTGAAATCAAGGATCAGTCCAAAAAAGCTTTGGAAGGTATTGCCACATTTCTTTATTATTTCAATTAAAAACGACTTCGTATCTGGCAGTGTCACAAAAAGATACACACACGAAACTCGAACTCTGGAACAGTTCGTTTTCGTGCGTGTGTTTTTCCCCTCTATGTTATTCGTTTAAACCACCCATCGGCTATTACTGACTTCATGTTAGATTATCTCTATCAAGGAACTGGCTCCCAAAATAGCCGCATCAGCATCTTTGAGTTGCGAGAACAACAGTTTGGTTTTTCCCCGATAAATTGGCATCGTATTAGCCTCCATGGCTTCTTGCAAAGGATGCATCAGATAATCGCCGGCTTTGGCCAATCCTCCAAAAAGCACAATGGCTTCCGGATTGGAAAAGGCTATAAAATTGGCCAAAGACTCACCCAATACCCTACCGGTGAATCTGAATATATCTCTTGCCAGAAAATCTCCGCTAACCGCAGCGTCATAAATGTCTTTTGAAATCAGCTTATCGGTTTGAATTTTACGTAGCAGACTAGGCATATCAGTCTCTATCAAACGTTCGCGTGCAGTCCGAACAATGCCCGTTGCCGAACAATATGTCTCTAAACAACCTCGTCTGCCACATTCGCATAAACGACCATTTCGCTCGACAATCACATGTCCCAACTCTCCAGCAAGTCCATCGTGTCCGTAAAGCAGTTGACCGTTAACCACTATGCCACTACCGACTCCTGTACCTAAGGTTATCATAATGAAATCTTTCATCCCCTTAGCCGCTCCGTAAGTCATCTCGCCTAAGGCTGCAGCATTAGCGTCGTTTGTCAAACGAACCGGAATACCCAACTGCTGTTGAAATAGTTGGGCCAACGGTATAATTCCTTTCCATGGTAAGTTAGGAGCTGACTCTATTGTACCCTTAAAATAATTCCCATTAGGTGCGTCGATACCCATTCCTTTTACATTATCCCATCCTCCATTAGCCTCAACCATTATAGTCAAATATTGACAAACAACCGCCACGTATTCATCTATATGAGGGTAGCGTTGCGTTTTCAGACTGTTAGTTGCCAAGATATTACCACACGCATCAACCAGTCCTATCACTGTATTGGTTCCACCGAGATCCACCCCTATGACATAAGGTTTTTCTATATCTAAATTCATATTATGCTATTCATTTTATGATCTTGTTAAATTGCGATAAATATATGAACATATACAGAACTTACCAAACTGCATCCCTAGATACACTATTAATGCAAGATTAAAGATAGTTACTCTTTAATGAAATAAATAGGAATCTTTCCTCAAAAATCCTTGTTATAGCGTTTATGGTTTTGCCCACCTTAATTGGCCATTTCAGAGATAAACTTAATACGAACAAGACGGATTTCTTCTTCGGTATAATCATCTCCTAGCTCTTCCATCGCATCTTCAATTTTATCGGTTGTAGACTCTTTAAAATAATCATAGATTTCTTGCACCCGATCTTCGTCCATATCCTCCTCTAAGAAATAATCTATGTTTAGTTTCGTTCCGGAATAAACAATCGCTTCTACTTCGTCGAGCAGTTCGTTATATTCGATCCCCTTCACCATCGCTATGTCATAGAACGATACCTTACGATCAATACTTTGAATAATGGAGACCTTCAGTTTTGATTTATTGACAACTGTACGCACTCGCATATCTTCAGGACGTTCTATTTCATTTTCTTCACAGTGTCGTTTAATTAATTCACAAAACTCTTTTCCATATCGTTTAGCTTTTCCTGCACCTACTCCTGGAATATTCTGCAACTCCTCAAGAGTAATCGGATAGATCGTAGCCATTGCTTCAAGCGATAGATCTTGGAAGATAACGTATGGTGGGACCATCAGTTTTTTCGACAACTTCTTTCGTAGATCTTTCAACATTGAATATAAGGTTGGATCTACAGCACACACGCCACCACCCCGTACGGGTGCTTCCTCGTCTTCCTCTTTAAAATCATTATCTTCCGTTATCTTAAACGATTTCGGATATTTTAAGAACTTTTTACCTTCAGCTGTAACTTTCAGCAATCCATAGTTTTCTACATCCTTAGACAGATATCCTGCAATTAAAGCCTGACGAATAACTGCATTCCAGAACTTTTCCTCCTCTCCCGTACCAGCCCCAAAGTTTTCTAACTCTTCATGCTCATGATTCAAAATTTCTGTTGTTTCTTTTCCTAGGATCACATCTATCACATATTCTGTTTTGAAATTTTCCTTTATCGCTAATACCGTTTCGATAACGGTACATAATAAATCTTGAGCTTCCACTTGTTTTTTTGGATTTAAACAATTATCACAATTTCCACAATTATCTTCCGTATAGATTTCTCCAAAATAATGCAATAACAGTTTTCTACGACATACGGAAGATTCGGCATACGCAGCTGTTTCTTGCAGAAGCTGACGGCCAATATTCTGTTCTGCCACAGGTTTGCTTTCCATAAACTTTTCCAATTTCTGAAGATCTCTATTGGAATAATATGCGATACAGTTTCCTTCTCCACCATCGCGTCCCGCACGCCCAGTCTCTTGATAATATCCTTCAAGACTCTTAGGCATATCATAATGTATAACATAACGAACATCCGGCTTATCAATACCCATACCAAATGCAATTGTTGCCACAATCACATCTATTTTTTCCATCAAGAAATCATCCTGAGTAGCGGAACGAGTTGCTGAATCCATTCCAGCATGATAAGCTCGCGCATTAATATTATTCACACACAATATTTCTGCAAATTCTTCAACTTCCTTACGACTCAGACAATAAATTATTCCCGATTTTCCGGCATTCGCTTTTATGTACTTAATGATATCTTTATCGATATTTCTAGTCTTCGGACGTACTTCATAGTACAAATTCGGACGATTAAAAGAAGATCTGAACTCTTTAGCGTCAACAATACCTAGACTCTTCTTAATATCACTCCTTACCTTATCTGTCGCTGTGGCGGTTAACGCTATAATCGGAGCGTGTCCGATTTTATTTATCGTAGGCTGTATGTTTCGATATTCAGGTCTAAAATCATGTCCCCATTCAGATATACAATGAGCCTCATCTATAGCATAAAATGAGATCTTAACTGTTCTAAGAAATTCGATATTTTCTTCTTTCGTCAAAGACTCAGGAGCCACATACAGCAGTTTCGTCTTGCCTGAAAGGATATCGCTTTTCACCTGATCTATGGCCGTTTTATTAAGCGAAGAGTTGATAAAATGAGCTATACCATCTTCTTCACTCAAATTACGCATAACATCCACTTGATTTTTCATTAAAGCAATCAAAGGAGATATAACAATCGATATTCCCTCCATCAATAATGAAGGAAGCTGATAACACAAAGACTTACCGCCACCTGTAGGCATCAACACAAAAGTATCATTGCCCGACATCAAGTTTCGAATGATTGCCTCCTGATCGCCTTTAAAAGTATCGAAACCAAAGTACTTTTTCAGTTGCGCTGTCAGTTCAGTCTTATCTGTCATAATATTCTCCTTATTTCGTATCATTAATAAATGTACAAATTAAAATGAATGACTAACAAATTTATAAACAACTAATCATAAAGTACAAATAATTCCGACAGTTTTTTATTCTTAGTTTTACTTTAATCGCATTTTCACACCCGAACATTTATTAATCCGCCTGCAAACGCGACAAGTTCGCTTTTTCCAATTGCTTCTTTGCATAATCTAAGGTCACCTCATAAGTCGATATTTTTTCTGAAGGCGTTTCAAACATCACGTCCATCATAATGGTTTCCACAATAGAGCGTAATCCGCGCGCACCTAGTTTATATTCCATTGCCTTATCCACAATAAACTCATAAACTTCCGGCTGAAAAGTCAACACGACTCCATCCATCTCAAACAGTTTGATATATTGCTTAATAATCGAATTTTTGGGTTCCGTAAGAATACTACGAAGTGCTTTCCTATCCAATGGATTCAGATACGTCAGTACAGGCAAACGTCCAATAATTTCAGGAATCAGACCAAATGATTTTAAATCTTGCGGCGCAATATATTGCAAGAAATTGTTCTTATCTATACGATGTGTGTGCTGCACGGATCCATAACCCACAACATGCGTATTCAGACGTTGAGCAATTTTCTTCTCAATGCCATCAAAAGCACCTCCGCAAATAAACAGGATATTTTTCGTATTGACCGGAATCATTTTTTGTTCAGGATGTTTGCGTCCACCCTGAGGAGGCACATTAACAATTGACCCTTCCAACAACTTAAGCAAACCCTGCTGAACACCTTCACCGCTCACATCGCGCGTAATAGACGGGTTGTCGCCCTTACGAGCAATCTTGTCTATCTCGTCTATGAAAACAATACCTCGTTCAGCTTCTGCCACATTGTAATCGGCTACTTGGAGAAGTCGTGTCAGGATACTTTCGACATCCTCACCCACATAACCGGCTTCCGTCAATACTGTCGCATCAACAATGGTAAAAGGAACATGAAGTAATTTCGCAATCGTACGTGCCAGCAAGGTCTTACCCGTACCGGTACTGCCAACCATAATAATGTTCGATTTCTCGATTTCCACATCGTCTGCACTATCTTTCTGAAGCAAACGTTTATAATGATTATACACCGAAACAGACAGATAGCGCTTCGCATCATCTTGCCCTATCACATACAAATCTAAAAAATCCTTTATCTCTTTAGGTTTTGGAAGCATGCTCATGTCGAGTGTCGAAAGTTTTCCTTTCATCGCCTCCCCTCTTGCCTCTTTGGAAATCTCATAAGCCTGGGAAGCACATTCATCACAGATACATCCCTCCATACCGGTTATAAGAAAATTTATTTCATTTTCAGATCGACCGCAAAAACTGCAATATCTCTTTTCTTTAGCCATTAGTCTTATGCTTAAAATCTTGAGTTATTTCTTCCGAGCTAATACTTCATCAATCATACCATACTCGCGGGCCTCATCGGCAGTCATCCAATAATCACGATCCGAGTCTGCCCAAACTTTATCAAAATCCGTATGCGAATGTTCCGCAATGATGGTATAAAGTTCTTTCTTCAACTTCTGTATCTCACGAGCCGTTATTTCGATATCCGATGCTTGTCCCTGCGCACCTCCCATCGGTTGATGAATCATCACACGCGAATGAGTCAATGCCGAACGTTTACCTTCCTTACCGGCAACAAGCAATACGGCTGCCATAGATGCCGCCATACCCGTACAGATAGTAGCCACATCACTGGTAATAAACTGCATCGTGTCGTAAATACCCAAGCCGGCATACACCGAACCGCCCGGAGAATTGATATAAATCGAAATGTCCTTACCCGGATCTACCGAGTCAAGATAGAGCAACTGTGCTTGTAACGTATTGGCCGTATAGTCATCAATTTGGGTACCCAAAAAAATAATACGATCCATCATCAAACGCGAAAACACATCGAGCTGTGTCACGTTCAACTGACGTTCTTCCAAGATATAAGGATTAAGATAAGATTGCGACTTAATCACATCATCCAACACCATGCTACTCACACCCAAATGTTTCGTTGCGTAGTTCTTAAAATCGTTTATCATATATACTGTATTAGTTACATTACATACCAAGAGGAGGCCTCTGGCCTTTAATATTGTGACAAATGTACAATATTCGTTCTGCCAAAGGCCTCCCTTTAGGAAGATTTAGCACTTATAAAAGAGCGCTTATTCAAACATCTTATTAAAATCTTCTACAGATACAGTTTTGTTGTTTAGCGTAACTTGTTCTTTGACAGCTTTTGCCAACTTCGACTCAATGCAACGGTTAACCAACGAATCCACACTTTCTTTCTTCTTCAACATTTCCTTGGCATAGTTGTCAAGCACATCTTCGGGCACGTTCGGCATACCATATTGAGCAAACTGAATGCGAGTCACCTCTTTAGCCATATTCGTGATATCAACATTCTCGACTTTGATATTGTTGGAATCAACCAGCTTCTCCTTGATCAAATGCCATGTCAGCTCCTGAATACTGCGGTCATAGTTTTCCGAAACGAACGCCTCACCTTTTTCTTTATTATTAAGCAACATGATACGCTTCAGCAAAGCATCAGGAAATTCCAACTTACCCACTTTCTCCGTAATGTAATTACGAAGATCTACGAGGAACTTATAATCGCTGTCATTTACAAACTGCTTTTCCAGTTCGCTCTTGATTTTGACACGAAACTCTTCTTCATTCCTGACAACATCCTTGCCAAACACACTGTCGAACAATTCCTGATCAAGATTTCCCGGAACGAAATGCGTAATCTCTTCCACTTGGAAACTGAAATTACTTTTTACGTTCGCCACATCCTCTTTATTAATCTTTAACAAAGAAGCCAACTCAGCCTCACTACCATTAAAAGCCGTATACGGATTGAACACCAACACTTCGTTCACCTTAGCCGATGCGAAGATAGCCTTTTGTTCATCGTTCTTCATATAAGAAGGCATCATCACGGCATGCTCTACCTGAATGCCACCTTCCTTCACACTGTCATGCTCGTCAAGTTCTGCAATCGCACCTTTGAGCATATCACCTTCCGTATAAGCCTGCACAGACTCATACTTACCGCCACGCTGCGTATACATGTTTACCTGACGCTCGATAAGATCGTTACTGACATCAATCGTATAACAATCCAGAACATCATCCTTACTAAGCGCAACCTCAAATTCAGGAGCCAATGCAATATCGAAAACAAACTCAAACTCTTCGTTTTTACTGAAATCAATCGGCTGTTGTCTTTCCTCGTCCGGAAGCGGCTCGCCCAACATGTTCACCTTGTTCTCACGCAAATACTCATAGATCTTCTCCTGAAGGATTTTATTCACTTCCTCAGCCGTAATAGCCGTTCCATATTGCCGTTTGATCAGTCCCATCGGAACCATACCCGGGCGGAATCCCGGCATATTAGCTTTCTTACGAAAATCTTTCAAGGATTTCTCCACACGCACCTGATAGTCCTCCCTACCAAGCTTCACGGTGAGCAACGCACTCACCTTATCAAGGTTTTGCAACGAAACGTTCATTTCTGACAATCTGTTTTTTTAATGATTACTTATATAAATATCTTATTCCATAGAGGTGCGCAAAATTAACTTTAATCTTTCAAATACCAAAGTATGGGTATGGATTTTTATTCACGCAGACACGCCATGTGGCATAATCCATCCCATCGATTCACCGTAAAACCGACATCGGACACATATCGTCACAAGCATTGGCAACCGGCGACTGACATACACACATGAAGAAAAACCAAACAAAACAAGAGCCATCGATATCCCTATACTTGCTCTGCGTCGGTATCTCACATGATCGGCCGACTGAGTGGCCTTACTTTGTCTGCTGGCTAGGGCTCAACTCCACAACGAACAGCCTTACTTAGCAAC
>CAZEPM010000004.1:0-47616 GCA_964514145.1 uncultured Bacteroides sp. | reverse complement strand
CTTGTCTGAATGTATTAAAAAGAAATGATTATTCTGCTTTAGAAACTTCTTCCTGCGGAGTTTCCGTCTTTTCTGGAGTTTCAACAGAAACAGCTGTAGTTTTCTTTCCTGAACGGCGCGTACGAGTAGATTTCTTTGCGACCTTGTCTTTAGCCATATTATCATTGTAGTCAACTAATTCAATAAAGCACATTTCTGCAGAATCGCTGGCACGTTGACCTAACTTGATAATGCGCGTATATCCTCCCGGACGGTCTGCAATTTTCAGAGAGATTTCCTTAAACAGCTCTGTTACTGCATATTTATCTTGCAAATAGCTAAATACGACACGGCGTGAGTTTGTTGTATCGTTTTTAGATTTCGTAATCAAAGGTTCTACATATTTTTTCAATGCTTTTGCCTTTGCTAAGGTCGTAGTGATTCTTTTGTGCTTGATCAAAGAAACGGCCATGTTTGCCAACATTGCTTTTCTATGAGAAGCAGTACGACCTAAATGGTTGAATTTCTTATTGTGTCTCATTTGTTTTTATTCTTTATCTAATTTATACTTAGAAATGTCAGTTCCAAACGACAGATTCAGACTTTCGAGCAAATCATCAAGCTCCGTAAGCGATTTCTTACCAAAGTTTCTGAACTTGAGCAGGTCAGTTTTATTAAACTGCACCAAATCTCCCAACGTTTCTACATCGGCAGCTTTCAGGCAGTTTAAGGCACGGACTGAAAGATTCATATCTACCAACTTCGTTTTCAACAGCTGACGCATATGTAAGACTTCTTCATCGAATTCTTCGTTACCGTCGGCATCTACGGTCTCTAACGTGATTTTTTCATCAGAGAAGAGCATGAAGTGATAAATCAAAATCTTGGCTGCTTCTTTCAAAGCATCCTTTGGGTGAATGGAACCATCCGTCATAATTTCAAGTACCAACTTGTCATAGTCTGTTTTCTGCTCAACGCGAAAAGGTTCTATTTGATATTTGACATTACGAATCGGAGTGTAAATAGAATCAATAGGAATTACATTGACGTCCGTACAATACTCCCTATTTTCGTCTGCGGGCACATATCCACGCCCTTTATTTATAGTCAAATCAATCTGTAAAGTTGCTTTCGAATCTAAATGGCAAATAACCAATTCAGGATTTAACACTTCAAATCCAGTCAAATATCTACCGATATCACCAGCTTTAAATTCTTCCGAATTTTCAACAGTAATGGATACTTTTTCATTTTCGAATTCTTCTACTATTTGTTTGAATCTAACTTTCTTCAGATTCAAAATAATATTGGTCACATCTTCTTTCACTCCCGGAACAGAAGAGAATTCATGTTCAACCCCAGCAATACGAATGGTATTGATCGCAAAACCTTCAAGTGAGGAAAGAAGAATACGGCGCAAAGCGTTACCTACAGTAATACCAAAGCCGGGTTCAAGCGGACGGAACTCAAACTTACCAAATTTTGAATCCGCTTCCAACATTAATACTTTATCAGGTTTTTGAAATGCTAATATTGCCATGAAATTAATTATTTAGAGTACAACTCAACGATCAACTGTTCTTTAATGTTTTCGGGGATATCTGCTCTTTCTGGTATATGCAAATATTTTCCGGCTTTAGCATTTTCGTCCCATTCGAGCCAAGGATACTTGCTATGATTAAAACCTGCTAATGAATTTGCAATCAGTTCCAAAGATTTAGATTTCTCACGAACACCTACAATCTGACCTGGTTTTACGGTATATGAAGGAATATTCACCACATTTCCATCAACCACGATGTGTTTATGTCCTACCAATTGGCGGGCTGCCGCACGAGTTGGAGCAATACCCAAACGGAAAACAAGATTATCAAGGCGGGATTCTAAAGCTTGGAGTAACAATTCACCAGTAATACCGTTAGATCTCGAGGCCTTTTCAAACATGTTTCTAAATTGTTTTTCCAATACACCATATGTGTATTTTGCTTTCTGTTTTTCAGCCAACATGACACCATACTCCGAAGTTTTTCTTCTTCTAGAGTTTCCGTGTTGTCCGGGAGGAAAATTTCTCTTAGACAAAACTTTATCTGCGCCGAAAATAGCTTCACCGAATTTACGAGCAATTCTTGATTTTGGTCCAGTATATCTAGCCATTTTTAATCTTTAAATTTAATAGTTTACTTCATGAACTCAAATTGTAGCAGCCGCGATTGCAGAAAGGAAATGCAATCCATGAAAATACCAATTCAAGTTTCATTTTTTATACAGGTTATCTCTTTATTATACTCTTCTTCTCTTTGGAGGACGACAACCGTTGTGTGGAAGCGGTGTTACGTCTATAATTTCCGTAACCTCGATACCGGCTCCATGTATTGTTCTGATAGCAGACTCACGTCCATTACCGGGACCTTTTACATAAGCTTTTACTTTTCTAAGACCAAGGTCATAAGCAACCTTTGCACAATCTTGTGCGGCCATCTGAGCTGCATACGGAGTGTTCTTCTTCGAACCTCTGAATCCCATCTTACCAGCAGAAGACCACGAGATAACCTGACCTTCACTGTTTGCAAGAGAAACGATAATATTATTGAAAGAAGAATGCACATGCAACTGTCCGTTTGCATCTACCTTTACATTTCTCTTTTTAGCTGCGACTGTTTTTTTTGCCATATCAATGAATGTTATTTAGTAGCTTTTTTCTTATTTGCAACTGTTTTCTTTCTTCCTTTACGAGTACGTGCATTGTTCTTCGTGCTCTGTCCTCTAACCGGCAAGCCCAAACGATGGCGAATGCCACGATAACAACCAATATCCATTAATCGCTTAATGTTTAATTGCACTTCAGAACGCAAATCTCCTTCTACTTTATACTCTGCACCAATAATCTCACGTATTTTAGCAGCCTGATCATCAGTCCAGTCCTTCACTTTCAAATCTCTGTCTACACCAGCCTTGTCCAATATCTTGGCTGAGCTACTACGACCTATACCATATATATAGGTTAACGCTATCTCACCTCGCTTATTCTGAGGCAAATCTACACCAACTATTCTTATAGCCATATACTAATTGAAATTTTCTTGCAAAAATAATAAATTATCCTTGACGTTGTTTATACTTAGGATTTTTCTTATTAATTACATACAATCGGCCATTACGTCTTACAATTTTACATTCTGGCGTACGTTTCTTTAAAGATGCTCTTACTTTCATATCGTTATGTGTTATTTATATCTAAAAATAATGCGCCCTTTTGATAAATCGTAAGGAGACATTTCTACCTTCACCTTATCGCCGGGCAAAATTTTTATGTAATGCATTCTCATTTTCCCCGAGATATGAGCCGTTATCTCATGCCCATTCTCTAACTCTACGCGAAACATTGCATTTGACAATGCCTCGACAATAACTCCTTCTTGTTCTATTGCAGCTTGTTTTGCCATATTAAATTACTTGTTTTCCTAAAACTTCTTCGATAAAATCAAATGCCGACAAAATTTCTGCCCGACCTTTCTGGACGGCAATGGTCTGTCCGAAACAGGCCATACGATTCTTGTCGTTTTTCATTGCCGTGCGACCTCGTGTTTTGCCTACATGACTACTGACCATTGGTTCTATAACCATACACATCCCATGTTTCAACATTACACCTCGACCTTGCTTCTCGTCTAGGACGATATCCGGTCCTTCGCACAGTTGCATCCCAATTCCATGACCGACAGATTTTTGAACAATCCGGCAAGCATGTGTTGCGGCATAATTCCGAACAGCATGGCTTATATCGCCAATTCGTTTGCCGTGAACAGCTGTCGCCACGCCCTGATGTAAGGCTGCTTCTGCTGTGTTCAACAGCTGCTTTACTTCCTGATCAGCCCGATTTCCCACGCAAAACGTATAAGAAGAGAAACCAAAAAAGCCATGCAAGCAAGTGCCGCAACTGACGGCTATGATGTCTCCTTCTTTCAAAGGATGATCAATCGTTTTTTCACTGACAATCTGCCCATTTATCATTAATGCAATGGCGTTCAATGGGTTTTGTTCAGCATAGTTTGGAAAGTTTACAGATAATGGGATACCGCCGTTATCTAGGATAAATCTTTCCGCAACCCGATCCAGCATTAAAGGTGTAGCATCTGGTTTTATTTGTTTGGCAACTTCCGCCAAAGCTCTTCCGACAAGAAGATTGCTTTGGCGCAGTTGTTCTATTTCGTCTACTGTTTTAAGAAATATCATTCATTAATAAGCCGATATGTCTGACCGACCTTTGATCCGTCCTGACTGAAGCAAGCCATCGTAATGTCTCATCAACAGATGACTTTCTACCTGCTGCAACGTATCAAGAACGACACCTACTAGGATCAACAAAGAGGTTCCTCCAAAGAAATGAGCAAACTCTGTCTGTACACCAAAAATCCCAGCAAAAGCAGGCAGGATAGCGATGATTGCCAAAAACATCGATCCCGGCAAGGTTATGCGCGACATGATGACGTCAATGTATTCGGCAGTATTTTTTCCCGGTTTGATACCTGGAATAAAGCCATTGTTTCGCTTCATGTCTTCTGCCATCTGATTCGGGTTAATCGTGATTGCCGTATAGAAATAGGTAAACAAGATGATCAGAATGGCAAAAACCAGATTATACCAGAAGCCGGTATAGTCGCTCAATGCCAAAGCTACGGAGCTTATCTCGCCATTTTGGGATGAGAAGTTGACCAACGTAGCCGGAATAAACATGATTGCTTGCGCAAAAATAATAGGCATCACGTTTGCCGCATTTACTTTCAGCGGGATATATTGTCTGGCACCGCCATATTGCTTGTTGCCGACAATGCGCTTAGCGTATTGTACGGGAATCTTGCGTGTGCCGCGAACCAACATAATCGCAGCAACAATTACAAGCAACAGGAATATTATCTCGAACAAAAACATGATCAGACCTCCTGCGCCCGGCGAGTTTAATCTTGAGACAAACTCCTGAGCCAGAGATTGCGGCAGACGGGCTATGATACCGATCAAGATGATGAATGAGATACCATTGCCGACGCCTTTATCGGTGATTCTCTCGCCTAGCCACAAGATAAACATACTGCCTGCGGCCAGTATGACGGTCGAGGATATCATAAATAATGTCCAATCTAATGAAGCATTTAATGAAGCGCCCGCTTGCGATTTTAAGTTCAACAGATAGGATGGTGCTTGAAACAAGAGAATCGCAATCGTTAAATAACGCGTGTATTGATTTATCTTTCTTCTTCCGCTCTCACCTTCGCGTTGTATTTTCTGAAAATACGGAACGGCTACTGCCAACAGCTGAATCACGATTGATGCAGAAATGTAGGGCATGATACCCAACGCAAAAATGGAAGCATTGGAGAAAGCACCACCAGAAAACATATTCAACAGAGCCAACAGTCCTTCACTAGTTTGTGCATGTAAATTGGCCAGCATCTTAGGGTCTATACCCGGCAAGACAACATATGAACCAAATCGATAAATAGCGACAAACAATATAGTGATGAGGATCCGCTTTCTCAGATCCTCAATCTTCCATATATTTTTTAATGTTTCAATAGATCGTCTCATCGAATCAGAGTTTTACAGCATTACCACCCAAAGCCTCGATAGCGGCAACTGCACTCTTAGAAAAAGCATGAGCTTCTACATCTAGTTTTACAGTCAAACTTCCGTTACCTAATACTTTCACTAATTGTTTTGAAGAGATAAATCCTGCAGCACGCAAATCATCAATGCTTACTTTTTCAAGGTTCTTAGCTTCAGCCAAGGCTTGGATCACATTAAGGTTGATAGCCTTGTACTCCACCCGATTAATGTTCTTAAAACCAAATTTAGGAACCCGACGTTGAAGCGGCATCTGACCTCCTTCAAAACCTATTTTCTTAGAATAACCTGATCTCTGTTTTGCTCCTTTATGTCCTCTTGTAGAGGTTCCACCCAAACCAGACCCCGGACCACGTCCGATTCTTTTTCTTGTTCGCGTTGAGCCCGGAGCAGGTTTCAAACTATGTAATTTCATATCGAGAATTAATTTTTATTCAACAAATCATTACTTCACGATGGTTACCAGATGTTTTACCTTTGCAACCATTCCAAGAATTGAAGGAGTCGCTTCGTATTCAACCACTTGATTTATTTTACGAAGTCCCAGGGCATCGAGTGTTCTTTTCTGGTCGATCGGAGCACCAATTCTGCTTTTTACCTGCTTAATCTTAATAGTTGACATAATATTCCTCCTTTATCCTCTAAATACTTTTTCTATACTTATTCCTCTATTCTGGGCTACCATCTTTGCGTCTCTCATTTCACTCAAAGCTAGAATTGTAGCTTTAACTAGATTGTGAGGATTAGAGGAACCTTTTGATTTAGCCAAGACATCAGTAATACCAACACTCTCGAGCACAGCACGCATAGCACCACCGGCTACAACACCGGTACCGGCAGAGGCCGGCTTTATGAACACTTCGGCTCCACCAAATTTGGCAGCTTGCTCATGCGGAACCGTGCCTTTCAATACCGGTACTTTCGTAAGATTTTTCTTTGCAGCCTCTACACCTTTTGCAATAGCTGCCGTTACTTCACCGGCTTTACCCAGTCCCCAACCTATAATACCATCTTCGTTTCCAACAACGACAATAGCAGAGAAACTGAAAGTTCTACCTCCTTTGGTGACTTTAGTTACGCGATTGATCGCCACAAGTCTGTCTTTTAATTCGAGATCGCTAGTTATTTTCACTCTATTATTAACTGCCATAGTCATTAAAATTTAAGTCCACCATTACGAGCTGCATCCGCAACCTCTTTCACTCTTCCATGATACAAGTAACCATTACGGTCGAAAACCACATCCGTAATGCCAGCCTCTTGTGCTCTCTTAGCAATCAATTCGCCCACTTTTGCAGCTTGCTCTTTTTTAGGCATTGCGTCCATTCCCAATGAAGAAGCAGCTGCCAATGTTTTTCCTGCCTTGTCATCAATAAGCTGAACATAAATCTGTTTGTTGCTTCTAAAAACAGTCATACGAGGACGTTCAGCAGTACCCGATATTTTATTCCGGATTCGATGTTTAATCCTTATTCGTCTTTCTATTTTTGTTGTCATGATAATACAATTTTACGTAAATTATTTAGCACCTGCTGATTTACCTGATTTTCTTCGAATTTCCTCACCAACAAACTTAACACCTTTACCTTTATAAGGTTCCGGCTTACGGAAAGAACGTATTTTAGAACAAACTTGACCTAATAGTTGCTTGTCACAAGATTCTAATATAATGAGAGGATTCTTATTTCTTTCAGTCTTTGTCTCAACTTTAATTTCAGGAGGCAATTGAATAAAAATATTATGCGTATAGCCCAATGAGAGTTCCACGATATTTCCGTTATTAGAAGCGCGATAACCGACACCCACTAATTCCATCTCCTTCTTATAACCTTCTGAAACTCCGACAACCATATTGTGTACCAATGCGCGATACAATCCGTGGTAAGCATGACGCTGTTTAGGATTGTCTTGCATCAAGGCTTCGTTTTCAGCAAAAAGAATATGATCGTTCTCAATAGTAACCTTAATCGCAGGGTTTACATATTGGCTCAACTCGCCTTTCGGGCCTTTTACGGTAACCACGTCATCCTTAAAGGCTACAGTCACACCACTAGGAATACTTACTGGCAATTTTCCAATTCTTGACATATACAACCCTCCTTCTTAATAGACATAGCAAAGAACTTCACCGCCAATTTTCATCGCAGCGGCTTCTTTATCTGTCATTACACCTTTGGATGTAGATATAATAGCAATACCTAACCCATTAATAACACTCGGCATATCTTTATAACCGGTATACTTGCGCAAACCCGGAGTAGATATCCTTATCAGTTTCTTAATCGCGTTAACCTTGTTAACGGAATCGTACTTCAAGGCTACTTTGATAGTGCCTTGAGGACCATCTTCTACGAACTTGTAGTTTAAGATATACCCTTTCTCAAAAAGGATCTTCGTGATCTCTTTCTTCAGATTTGAGGCCGGAATCTCAACCACTCTATGCTTTGCACTAATTGCGTTTCTCAGCCTCGTTAAATAATCAGCTATTGGATCTGTCATAAAAACAATAAATTAAATTAATCAGGACTCTCCTGACAATATTTAAATTAAACAATCATTTACCAGCTTGCTTTCTTTACTCCGGGGATTAAACCACTGGAAGCCATCTCACGAAATTGAATTCTAGAGATACCAAATTGACGTATATAGCCTTTTGGCCGTCCTGTCAGTTTACAACGATTGTGCAAACGGATGGGATTTGAATTCTTCGGAAGAGCTTGCAACTGGCGAGCAGCCTCGTAAGCAGCTACCGGATCACCCGTATTTACAATTTTCTTCAATTCGGCACGCTTCTTAGCATATTTGGCTACAAGTTTAGCTCTTTTCACCTCACGAGCCTTCATTGATTCTTTTGCCATAACTTAATTCTCTTTTTTTGCGTTTTTAAATGGTAAACCAAATTCTTTTAATAAGGCATAACCTTCCTCATCTGTCTTCGCAGAGGTTACAAAAGTAATATCCATTCCCAAGATTCTGGTAATCGAATCAATATTTATTTCAGGAAAAATGATTTGCTCCTGTATTCCCAAAGTATAATTACCTCTACCGTCAAACTTACTTTCAATTCCCTTAAAGTCACGAATTCGTGGAAGGGCTACGCGAACCAGCTTCTCAAGGAATTCATACATTCTTTCACGGCGCAATGTAACCATCACACCAATCGGCATTTTCTTACGCAGTTTAAAATTGGCAATATCTTTACGAGAAACTGTTGCCACAGCCTTCTGTCCTGTAATTGCAGTCAATTCATTAATTGCGACATCAATAATCTTCTTGTCTGCAACAGCCATACCCAGACCCTGATTGATAACAATCTTCTTAAGTACAGGTATCTGCATTGTAGAAGAATACTGAAACTGATTTTTCAATGCTGGAGCAATGCGCTCTGCATATTCTTTTTTAAGGCTAGCAGTATTACTCATCATTTAATCTCCTCCCCTGATTTTTTAGAATAACGCACTAAAATTCCCTCAGAATTTTTTCTTCTTCCTACGCGTGTAGGCTTTCCGGTTTTCGGATCAACCACATTCAAATTAGAAATATGCACAGGAGCCTCTTTCTTCACAATGCCTCCCTGAGGATTCTTTGCACTCGGCTTCATGCTCTTAGATACCATATTGATACCTTCTACCAATGCACGTTTTTCCTTAACAAAAACTTTCAAAACCGTACCGGTCTTGCCTCTATCTTCACCAGAGTTAACGTAAACTGTATCACCCTTTTTTATATGTAATTTACTCATTACTTTATGTCTTTTACAAATTAAAGCACTTCAGGTGCCAATGATACAACTTTCATGTTTACTGCACGGAGCTCACGGGCTACCGGACCAAAAATACGGCTTCCTCTGATTTCGCCTGCATTGTTCAACAAAACACATGCATTATCATCAAAGCGAATATATGATCCGTCAGCACGACGAATTTCTTTTTTTGTGCGCACAATCAAAGCTTTCGACACTGCACCTTTCCTAATATCACTTGAAGGTATCACATTCTTTACTGCGACCACGATCACATCTCCAATAGTAGCATAACGCTTTCTTGTTCCACCTAAAACACGGATACAGAGAGCTTCTTTAGCGCCACTATTATCACACACTATAAGTCTAGATTCTGCCTGTATCATAATTACTTAGCTCTTTCGATAATTTCTACCAATCTCCATCTCTTAGTTTTACTCAAAGGACGAGTCTCCATGATACGTACCGTATCACCAATCTGACACTCATTCTTCTCATCGTGAGCATGATATTTCTTCGTCTTACTAACGAACTTACCATAAATGGGGTGTTTTTCCTTAAATTTAGCAGCCACAGTAATCGTCTTATCCATTTTATTACTAACAACCACCCCAGTTCTTTCTTTTCTTAAATTTCTAACTTCCATCTGGCCTTTATTATTTATTTAGTTCTCTCTGGCGCAACACTGTCTTCATGCGTGCGATCGTCCGACGCAAAGTCTTGATCTGCGCAGGATTCTCCAAAGGAGAGATAGAATGATTCAAAACCATTTGATTATATTTGGTTACTTCCGCATCAATTCTTTCTACCAGTTCGTTGGTAGGAATTTCTCTAATTTCTGCAATCTTCATAATTTATGCATTTTGAAAGTCGTAATCACGTCTAACCACAAACTTAGTTGTAACCGGCAATTTCTGAGCAGCCAAACGTAAAGCTTCTTTTGCTATCTCATACGAAACACCTTCCACTTCTATCAGAACTCGTCCGGGAGTAACCGGTGCTACGAACCCTTCAGGGTTACCTTTTCCTTTACCCATACGCACATCAGCAGGCTTCTTCGTAATGGGTTTGTCAGGGAAGATACGAATCCATATCTGACCTTGACGTTGCATATATCTTGTTACAGCAATACGAGCAGCTTCAATCTGACGTCCTGTAATCCATTTTGTACCCAGAGATTTGATTCCAAAAGAGCCAAAGGCCAACTGATTTCCGCGTTGTGCGAAACCCTTCTGGCGACCCTTTTGCTGTCTTCTGAATTTTGTCTTTTTCGGTTGTAACATATCTCCTAAAATTCAAATCCGTTAACGATTGGTTTTCTTTCTTTTGAAGTTTTTACCTCCACCATTGCCGCCGGCACCGCGACCGCTCTCTTTAGCCTGAACAAAGTTCGGCGCAAGATCTCGCTTGCCATAAACTTCACCGCGACAAATCCATACTTTGATTCCTAACAAGCCAACTTTAGTCAAAGCTTCTGACTGACAATAATCAATATCGGCACGGAATGTATGCAATGGAGTTCTTCCTTCCTTATACATTTCCGAACGTGCCATTTCAGCACCGTTCAAACGACCCGAGATCAAAACCTTAATCCCCTCAGCTCCCATACGCATCGTATTAGCAATAGCCATCTTGATTGCACGGCGATAGGCAATCTTGCCTTCTACCTGGCGGGCAATGTTGTTTGCTACAATCACAGCGTCTAACTCCGGTCTCTTTATTTCAAAAATATTAATTTGAATATCCTTATCGGTAATTTTCTTGAGCTCCTCTTTCAACATATCAACTTCCTGCCCACCTTTACCGATAATAAGACCCGGCCGAGAGGTACAAATTGTAATTGTTATCAGTTTCAACGTACGCTCAATAATGATTCTAGAAACGCTAGCTTTAGCCAATCTCGTATTTAAATATTTACGAATCTTGCTGTCTTCAAGCAAAGCATCACCAAAATCTTTACCTCCGTACCAATTAGAATCCCATCCTCTAATAATTCCCAGACGATTACTTATTGGATTAACTTTCTGTCCCATTACTCTTAATTTTGATCATTAGTATTCTTTGTATCAACAAACAATGTCACATGGTTAGAACGTTTGCGGATTCTGTAACCTCTACCCTGTGGAGCCGGTCTCATTCGTTTGAGCGTCGTAGCACCATCAACAAAAACCTTCGTTATATACAATTCACCGTCCTCAGCCTTGCGGTCATTCTTCTGTTCCCAATTAGCAATAGCAGAGCGCAACAACTTTTCCACTCTCGCAGAAGCAGCTTTAGAAGAAAACTTCAAAACGCCAAGAGCTCTGTTTACCTCCATACCACGAATCATGTCCACAACCAACCGCATCTTACGCGGAGACGTAGGAACATTTCGCAACTTCGCAAAATACATGGTCTTTAAGGCTTCTTTTCTTTTTTCAGCCGAAATTCTTTTTCTTGCTCCCATTATTTATTCTACTTTATTATTTCAGATATAAAATGCCTGTTTATTTCTTCTTGTTACCTGCATGGCCTCTGAACGTACGCGTCGGAGCAAACTCACCCAACTTGTGTCCTACCATGTTTTCCGTAATATAAACAGGAATAAATTTATTTCCGTTATGAACTGCAATTGTATGTCCCACAAAATCAGGGGAAATCATTGAAGCTCTAGCCCAAGTCTTAATCACAGACTTCTTGCCGCTTTCATTCATGGCAAGCACTTTTTTTTCAAGCTTAACGTTAATATATGGACCTTTTTTTAATGAACGACTCATAATTTACTCAATTAACCTTGTTATTACTTTCTTCTTTCGATAATGTACTTAGAAGATTGTTTCTTCGGAGCTCTTGTCTTCAAGCCTTTAGCATACAATCCTTTGCGCGATCTAGGATGTCCTCCGGAAGCACGTCCTTCACCACCACCCATCGGGTGATCAACTGGATTCATAACAACACCACGATTTCGAGGACGACGACCCAACCAACGAGAACGTCCAGCCTTTCCAGAACTTTCCAACGCATGGTCAGAATTACCCACAGTGCCTATTGTTGCTTTGCAAGCACTGAGAATCTGTCTTACTTCACCTGAAGGCAATTTAATCACACAATACTTACCTTCTCTTGATGTTAATTGAGCAAAATTACCAGCAGATCTTACCAATACTGCACCCTGACCCGGCCGTAACTCAATGTTGTGAATCACCGTACCGACAGGAATATTTTGCAATGGGAGGGCGTTACCAATCTCTGGCGCCGCATTCTCTCCCGACATCAAAGTGCTGCCCACTTGCAATCCATTAGGAGCAATAATATATCTCTTCTCACCATCAGCGTAATACAACAACGCAATACGAGCCGAACGGTTCGGATCATATTCGATTGTTTTCACCACTGCTGGAACACCATCTTTGTTTCGCTTAAAATCAATCAATCTATATTTTCTCTTATGGCCACCACCTATGTAGCGTACAGTCATTTTACCTGTATTGTTGCGACCACCCGAAGAACGTTTGCCTCTTACGAGCGATTTTTCTGGTACCGATGCAGTAATCTCTTCAAAAGTACCAATAATTTTATGTCTCTGCCCCGGTGTTGTGGGCTTAAATTTACGTACTGCCATCTTCTTTAAATATTGCTATAAAAATCAATAGTTTCGCCTTCTTTCAACGTTACAATCGCTTTCTTGAAAGCATTTTTGCGACCTTTGATAATACCGGAACGCGTATAACGGGTTTTTCTCTTACCCATATAGTTCATCGTATTCACACGAACCACCGTAACATTATACATAGCTTCCACAGCTTTCTTGATCGCAAGTTTGTCAGCTTCAGGACGCACAATAAAACCGAAACGGTTAGCATACTTTTCGGTTATTGCCGTCATTTTTTCCGTCACTAACGGTTTAACAATAATTCCCATCGCTTAAACCTCCTTATTTTGCAAAGTTATCAATGCTCTGTAATGAGCTTTCAGTAACCACAAGAGTATCTGCCTCCAAAACTCTGTAAGTATTCAGATTAGAAGCACTTATAACATTTGCGCGTTTGATGTTACGAGCCGACAAATATACGTTTTTATCTAATCCTGACAAAACAAGAAGTAACTTCTTGTCAGATACTTTAAGATTTTTTGACAGCTCTACAAAATCCTTAGTCTTCGGAGCCTCAAAAGTAAAGTCTTCAACAACGATAATCGCATTCTCTTTAGCCTTATAAGACAAGGCGGAACGACGAGCTAAAGCTTTTACTTTTTTGTTCAACTTAAATCCATAATCACGGGGTTTCGGACCAAACACACGTCCACCGCCAACCAGCAGCGGAGAGTTGATATCACCGCGACGTGCACCGCCACCACCTTTCTGACGACCCAATTTACGAGTAGAACCACTTATCTCACTTCTTTCTTTCGATTTATGAGTTCCTTGACGTTGATTAGCCAAATACTGCTTTACGGCCAAGTAAATAGCATGATCATTGGGTTCAATTCCAAAGATAGATTCGTTTAACGCTATCTTTCTGCCGGTCTCCTGACCTTTAATATTATATACGTTAACTTCCATTATTTCTCAATTATTACGATTGAACCTTTGTATCCCGGAACAGAACCTTTAATCAGCAACAAATTGTGTTCGGGAATCACTTTTAATACTTGTAAGTTATGAGTAGTAATACGATCGCAACCCATTTGACCTGCCATACGCATACCTTTGAATACTTTTGCCGGATAAGAACAAGCTCCGATAGAACCCGGCTTGCGAGCGCGGTTGTGCTGTCCGTGAGTAGTTTGTCCTACACCGCCAAAACCATGTCGTTTAACAACGCCTTGGAAACCTTTACCTTTAGAAGTACCGATAACGTCTACATAAGTAGAATCGCTAAACAGTTCTACAGTAATTACGTCACCCAAGTTTAACTCTTTCTCAAAATCTTTGAACTCGGCCAAGTGGCGCTTGGGAGTTACACCGGCTTTCTTAAAGTGTCCCATCAACGGTTTGGTCGTATGTTTCTCTTTCATATCTTGGAAACCTACCTGAACAGCTGCATAGCCATCCTTTTCCACACTTTTAATTTGAGTAACTACACAAGGGCCAGCTTCGATAACAGTGCATGGTACATTCTTACCATCAGCACTGAACACGGATGTCATTCCGATTTTTCTTCCTAATAATCCTGGCATTTCAATTAATTTTTAATTTGTTGGTTTGTTCTTAAACTTTAATCTCAACTTCCACTCCGCTAGGCAATTCCAGCTTCATGAGCGCATCTACCGTCTTAGCTGTCGAGCTATAAATATCGATCAGGCGTTTGTAAGAAGAAAGCTCAAATTGTTCACGAGATTTCTTGTTCACAAATGTCGAACGATTTACCGTATAAACGCGTTTGTGGGTTGGCAACGGTATCGGACCACTCACGATAGCACCTGTCGCTTTCACCGTTCTTACAATTTTTTCCGCTGACTTGTCTACCAAGTTGTGATCGTAAGACTTCAGTTTAATTCTAATCTTTTGACTCATTCGTTTTACTTAATATATAAATTAAACAATTATGATAATGGAAAAAGCAAATTAAGAGTCATTCGCTAATCTGCTTTCTCGATTATCACAGATATACTTTATACCAAATCTGCACGACCTTTCACCTCCTCAAGCACTGCCTTTGCAATAGAGCTAGAAACTTGAGCATGATGATCGTAAGTCATTGAAGATGTTGCACGTCCGGAAGTTATCGTACGTAAAGCCGTTACGTAGCCAAACATTTCAGCCAACGGAACCATAGCCTTGATGATACGGGCTCCCGAACGACTGGTTTCCATACCTTCAACCTGACCGCGACGCTTGTTCAGGTCGCCAATCACGTCACCCATATTCTCTTCCGGAGTAACCACTTCCAGCTTCATAATCGGCTCGGTCAAGACCGGACCTGCTTTTACGCAGGCATTCTTATAAGCCTGGATGGCACAGATTTCGAAAGACAACTGGTCAGAGTCCACCGGGTGGAACGAACCATCTTTCAGAACCACTTTTAGCGAATCGAGCGGATAACCGGCCAACACACCATTTCTCATAGCGGTCTGGAATCCTTTCTGAACAGAAGGGATAAATTCCTTAGGCACGTTACCGCCTTTCACTTCATCGATAAATTGCAATCCGCCTTGCGTATAATCTTCATCAACCGGACCAACAGAAACGATAATGTCTGCAAATTTACCGCGTCCACCCGTCTGTTTCTTATAAACTTCACGCAATTCTACGGTCTTCGTAATGGCCTCTTTGTAGTTTACCTGAGGCTTACCTTGGTTACATTCAACCTTAAACTCACGTTTCAGACGGTCAATAATGATATCCAAGTGAAGCTCTCCCATACCCGAGATGATGGTTTGTCCGGATTGCTCGTCGGTGCGCACCGTAAAGGTCGGGTCTTCTTCGGCCAATTTAGCCAAACCGTTAGACAGCTTGTCCAAGTCTTTCTGAGTCTTCGGCTCCACGGCAATACCGATAACCGGCTCTGGGAATTCCATTGATTCCAATACGATGGGTGCGTCTTCGTCGCACAACGTATCGCCCGTGCGGATATCTTTAAAGCCCACTCCGGCACCAATATCGCCGGCACTGATTAATTCAACCGGATTTTGCTTGTTGGAATGCATCTGGAACAGACGTGAAACACGTTCTTTCTTACCCGAACGAGAGTTGTAGATGTAAGACCCGGACTCTACCTTACCGGAATAGACGCGGAAGAATGTCAAACGGCCAACATAAGGGTCGGTTGCAATTTTGAACGCCAAAGCCGAAGTCTTTTCGTCTTCGCTCGGTTTACGGTCTTCTTCTGCACCCGTTGCAGGGTTGGTTCCGACAATATTCGGAGTATCTAGCGGAGAGGGTAAGAACGCGCACACATAGTCGAGCAATGTTTGCACGCCTTTGTTTTTGAACGACGAGCCACAAGTCATTGGAACAATTTCCATCTCCAGAGTTCCTGCACGCAAGGCACGGATAATCTCTTCTTCAGTAATCGATGTGGGATCGTCGAAATATTTTTCCATCAGAGCTTCGTCAAACTCAGCTACCTTCTCAAGCATTTTCTCACGCCATTCATTCGCTTCGTTAAGAAAGTTATCGGGAATTTCTTCGATGTCATAATCGGCTCCCATCGTCTCATCGTGCCACAAGATGGCTTTCATTTTGATCAGGTCGATCACACCTTTGAAATTTTCTTCTGCTCCGATAGGAATAACGATCGGACATGGGTTTGCACCCAAGATTTCCTTCATCTGACGAACGACTTCAAAGAAATCTGCACCCGAACGATCCATTTTGTTTACGTAGCCAATACGAGGGACATTGTATTTGTCTGCCTGCCTCCACACGGTTTCAGACTGCGGTTCTACTCCGCCTACAGCGCAATAAGTAGCCACCGCTCCGTCTAACACACGCAGCGAGCGTTCAACTTCAGCAGTAAAGTCTACGTGTCCCGGAGTATCAATCAAGTTAATTTTATAAGTATTACCCGCATACTTCCAATAAGTAGTCGTAGCAGCAGAAGTAATCGTAATACCACGTTCCTGCTCCTGTACCATCCAGTCCATTGTTGCAGCACCGTCGTGCACCTCACCAATCTTGTGGGTCAAACCGGTGTAGAACAAGATACGTTCAGAAGTAGTTGTCTTACCGGCATCAATGTGAGCCATGATACCGATATTACGGGTCAAATGCAAATCTTGCTTAGCCATTTTTCGTTGTTTTATTATTTACTTGATTTAGAATCTGAAATGAGCAAACGCACGGTTAGCTTCAGCCATACGATGCATATCTTCTTTACGTTTGAAGGCTCCGCCCTGCTCGTTATATGCATCCAAAATTTCAGCGGCAAGTTTCTCTGCCATTGATTTTCCGCCACGCTTGCGAGCATAGACAATCAAATTCTTCATCGAGATAGATTCTTTGCGATCCGGACGAATTTCCGTTGGAACTTGGAACGTAGCTCCACCAATACGGCGAGATTTTACTTCGACCTGCGGAGTCACATTGTCCAATGCCTTTTCCCAAACCTCCAACGGCGTTTTTTCTTCGTTGGGCAGTTTAGCTTTCACAATATCCAATGCCGAATAGAAAATGTCATACGAAATATTTTTCTTTCCGTCGTACATCAAATGGTTTACAAATTTTGACACCTTCTGATCACCGAACACTGGATCCGGAAGGATTACACGTTTTTTAGGTTTTGCTTTTCTCATTTTGTTTTGAAAATTTGTGTTTTGCTTGGGCTGTAATTCAGTGTGTTCTTCAACATTTCCTCCGAAATATTTACTCAACCTTTACGCGATTCTCAACCAACCAAAACGTTTCTACTTTTTAAATTTACAATTAATTTTTTGTACGGACTTATTTCTTTCCTTTCGCCGGCGCCTGACCCGGTTTCGGGCGCTTAGCTCCATACTTCGAACGACGTTGCAGACGATTGGCAACACCGGCCGTATCGAGCGTACCGCGAACGATGTGATAACGAACACCCGGAAGATCTTTCACACGACCTCCACGGACGAGAACAATTGAGTGCTCCTGCAAATTATGACCTTCACCCGGAATATAAGAGTTTACCTCCTTTTGATTTGTCAGTTTCACACGAGCAACTTTGCGCATTGCTGAATTCGGTTTTTTTGGCGTAGTCGTGTAAACTCTGACACAAACGCCGCGACGTTGGGGGCAAGCGTCCAATGCCGGAGATTTACTCTTCTCCGCTAAAACCTTTCTTCCTTTTCTTACTAATTGTTGAATAGTAGGCATTTTATTTGTTTTTAATTGTTATATATTATTTTATATTCTTTCTACAAATCAGGCGAAACGACACATTTCGGGCTGCAAAATTACTGATAATATTTTAATTAGCAAGATTTTTCCATTACGAAAATTATAGACAGATTGTTTTTTTGCGTTTTTATGTTTTTTTAATCTTTTATTCATCAACTAAAATCGGCATCAGTCGGTTGTCGAGTCTTGCCCATGATTGTTTGTGGCGCACTAAGATTGATCGGCGCAACGTCAGACATTCATTGATTGTCGGCACCGATTCCCAACGAATTGCTCCGCGATCTGTTTATCCGGTGGCCATAAGCGTTGAGATCGTCCGGAGTCGGTCGCCATCACAACCGTATCAGAAAACAAATGCGCCTGCACGAGTGAATCGTACAGGCGCGCTATGGTTCTAGGCGTGTTCCGTCTGCACTAATTATTTTGGCAAGTGAAACACGTCTGAGAGCTCTTTCATTTGGGCTTGCGACATGCCCTCAGGCTCAAATCCCATACATTTGGCTTTGATGTAAATCTGTGCCGACTTGGCCAGCACATCAATCTGGTCGAAAGCATCCATAACATCAATTCCCACGGCAAACACTCCGTGTTTTTCCCACATCACGACATCGTAGTCGGACAATTCAGCCAAAGTAGCATCGGCAAGTTCTACGGAACTCGGCAATTTGTAGGGCACAATGCCTAGTCCGCGCGGACAGAACGCTTTGGTCTCCGGAATCATGCTCCAAAGCAAATTGGTCAGCACATCTTTTTCCAAGAACTTTTTCGTATGGGTCATGGCGACGAGTTCAATCGGGTGTGTATGCACCGTTGCTTTCTTTTCTCCACCTTGAGCCATCAGTGTGTTGTGAACGGTTAGATGTGAAGCTACCTCAGAAGTCGGCAATACGGGCTGGTCGGCAATAATCACATAGCTGGCGCAATCATCGCAGATACGGATAATCGAACCATTTTCCATCGGCCAACGAGCTAAGTCGCGCATACGTTTCTGTGTGCCTTTGCAAAAGAAATAGCATCCTTTCAAGTGAGGCAATACAGCTCCAATGGCCTTCGGCTCACTGATGGCCGGCATCTGACGAATTTCATCGTCAACAAACTCCGTCACGTTAATGGTTATGTTTCCACCGTTGCGTTCCGCCCATCCTTTTTGCCATAAATAACCTGCAACTTCGGCCACCTTATAGACTTCTTTTTCTAAAGCAGGTCTCCCTTCTAATATTGATTTCATATCGTTGTTTTTCTATGATTAATTCTAGTTTTCCAAAAGCTGTGGTAAGAATGAAGAGATGATTAATACGACCAACCCTACGAGTAACACGGCTATCGTCTTCTGCGAACATCCTTTCCATTCTTTCAAGATAATGCCCCATACGTTGGAGAATACGACGTTGAGTGCCATCAGGATACAGAATGCAAATGTCAGCAATACGGGTGACTCCGTAAGGAATCCTTTGCCTAAGGCCAGCCCGAAGAACTGGCTGTACCACAGTGCTCCAGCAAGCAGACAGAAGACGAGATTGTTGCCCCACACACTGCTTTTACGATAATCGCTCCACGTGTGGTTTTTACTGTTCTGATAGAAACAATAAATGGCATTCGTGACAAAGCCTCCCAATGTAACTAAGAACGTTGCAGGTAAGGTCTTAAAGATATCGGCAGACTCTTCGAAATGGATTGACGAGCCGAACTCCAGACCGACATTGAAACATCCGCTCATAAAACCGGCCAGCAAAGCAATAGCAATTCCTTTGGGGAAGTTGAAATCTTTCACCGCTGCTTTCTTTGCTTCTTCGCTCAAGCTCTGTGCTTTCATGTTGCCCGCGATTCCGATAATGCCGATTCCGACTAGCGTAACTACGACACCGATGATAACGGCTGCCGTCAGTTTCTCCAGATGATGAGCTTCCGGATAGAAAATGTTGAGCATGACCGGTGCAAGAATCGTACCCAATCCGGCACAAGTACCCAAAGAGATGCTCTGACCTAAGGCGACTCCCAAATAACGCATAGACAATCCGAAAGTCAGACCGCCAACGCCCCACAAGACACCAAAAAGTATAGTCATGGCTACATCCAGCCCACGTGCTCCGGTAAAAAGGCCTATCAAGCTCTCTCCGCCAGGCACAGCTAGCATGGCTCCCAACAAAGGCAATACCAGCCACGCAAAAACTCCCTGAACAATCCAGTAGCTTTCCCAGCTCCAATCTTTAATCTTATTAATAGGCACATAGCAGCTCGATTGGCAGAATGCACCGATAGCAATAATGAATAATCCTATGACAATTTCCATAATACTTAACTTGTCTATTCTATATATAGTTAAGGTTTGTGGCAGAAAAAACTCAGCCATAAACCTTAACTATTGCGATTTTATCAGACCATTTATCGTTTAGAGGTCACTTCAGCCTCATACTTTTCAATTTCAGGAATGAATTCTTCGCCTACCGGAACATTGTTCTTCAAGCAGAACATATCCCATACAGCATTCCACGGTAAAGCTTTAGCTTCTTCCAATAAGGCCAAGCGCTCGAAGCCTTGTCCGTTTGCCTCATACTGACGAAGTTGTGCCAACGGTTCCAATAACGCACGCAACATACATTTCTGGGCTGCACGTGTACCCACTACGTATGCACCGATGCGATTGATAGAAGCATCGAAGTAATCAAGACCAATGTGTACACGGTCTAGTGCGTCGCAACGAACAATTTCGTTGAACAGCTCGAGAGTCGGATCATCCATAATCGTCACGTGGTCAGAATCCCAACGCACCGGACGGCTAACGTGAAGCATCAGTTCCGGAACATACAGCAGGAGCGAAGAAACCTTGTCTGCAACGCTTTCTGTCGGGTGGAAGTGGCCGGTATCCAACGTGATCAGTTTCTGGTGTTGAACGCCATAACCAATGTAGAAATCATTGGAGCCTACCGTATAGCTTTCCAGTCCGATACCAAATACTTTCGACTCAATGCAGTCTTTCATGTTCTTATACTCCGTTGCAAAAATCTCATCGAGCGAGTTCTTCAGCAGCTCGCGGTATTTCATGCGGTTAACGGTAATATCTTTGCTTCCGTCGTGCACCCACAGATTCATGATACAAGGGTCACCCTGACGTTTACCCATCTCCTCGGCAATGAGACGACAGCACTTGGTATGCTCAATCCAGAAGTCGCGAATGCCTTTATCCGGATTTGAAAGACTCAAATCGCCAGACTTGGGATGAGAGAAAGACGTCGAGTTGAAATCCAGCTTCAAATCATGTTCAGCAGCCCACTGCATCCAGCTTTCAAAGTGTTTTGGCTCAACCTGATCGCGGTCAACAAACTTTCCTCCGAAATCTCCGTAGATTTCGTGCAGATTCAAGCGGTGTTTTCCGGGAATATACGAAATCGCTTTCAAAATATCAGCACGAAGTTCCTCCATATTGCGGGCACGTCCGGGATAGTTCCCGGTTGTCTGTATTCCACCAGTCAACGAACTATTCGATTCAAAACCAATTACATCGTCGGCTTGCCAACAGTGCAAAGAGATAGAGACTTTCTGAAGTTTGTCCATCACTTCTTCAACATTGATCCCCAATGCAGCGTAACGCTCTACAGCTACTTCATACGCTTTTCTTACCAATTCTTCTTTCATAATTTTTATATGCTTTCTATACTATAATATTAAATAATGTCTTCACGATATACTGTCAGATACTTTCCATAAGCGGCATCCCACTCCTCCGCATCGGTCGGCGTGAAACGAGACAATTCAATGGAAGAAGCGATCAAGTCTCGCATCTCTTGCATGGTCGAAACCATACCGAAAGCCTTGGCTTGCAACATGATGTTACCCAAAGCCGTGCCTTCCGACGGACCGGCGATAACGGGTACACCTACGGCATTACAAGTCAGTTGATTCAGCAGATTGTTGCGCGAACCGCCGCCTATGACATGCAGACAATCGATTTTAAACGGTGCCAACTCCTGCATATAGCCAAAGACTTGACGATAGCGCAAGGCCAGACTGTCGAAAATGCAACGCGTCAGTTCGCCATGCGTCTGCGGAACGAGTTGATTCGTCTGGCGGCAATAGTTACGGATCGCTTCTACCATCGACGACGGATTGGCAAAGCATGGTGCATCCGGATTAATCACACTGGAGAATGCCGGCACAGCCAATGCGGCATCGATCAGCTCGGTATAAGAATAATGGCTCTCTGTTTCCCACTCTTTGCGGCAACACTCCAGCAACCACATGCCACAGATGTTCTTCAAGAATCGGGTTGTTCCCTCCACGCCGCCTTCGTTTGTAAAATTGCGATCATAGCTCGCTTGGTTGATGATGGCATCTTTCACCTCGATACCCATCAGCGACCATGTTCCGGAACTCAAGTATGCAAAACGTTCATTGTGTGCCGGCACAGCTGCTACGGCCGATGCCGTGTCGTGTCCGGCTACGGCAATGACGGGGATAGCTCCCAAACCTGTCATCTTTTGCACCTCCTCAGTCAACACGCCCACTTGCTCGCCCGGGAAAACAAAACGACCGAACTGGTCTTCGCTTATGCCCACCACATCGAGCAATTCCTTCTCAAAACGTTTCGTGCGTGGGTTCAGCATCTGTGACGTAGAGGCTATTGTATATTCTGTCACCATCTGCCCCGTGAGCATATACGACAAGGCATCCGGCACAAACAGGATTTTGTCGGCCGCCTCGAGTGCCGAACAACGATTGCGACGCAAGGCCGAAAGCTGGAAAAGTGAGTTGAAATTCATAATCTGAATGCCCGTGATGTCATACACACGCTCGCGCGGAACATGCGTAAAATACTCCTCCGGAGCTCCCACCGTATGCGGGTCGCGATAACTATAAGGATTTCGGAGAATACCTCCGTCTTTACCGAAAAATACGAAATCAACGCCCCACGTATCAATACCGATCGACTGAATTTCGATTTTCTCTTGGGCTACTTTTTTCAATCCCTTGATAATTTCCAGATAAAGCGCATAGATATCCCAGTAAAAATGGTTTCCGGTCTCAATAATAGGATTGGGAAAACGAGTCAACTCCGTTAACGACAATTTACCTTCGCCTACCGTGCCTAAAATGGTTCTTCCGCTGGTCGCACCTAAGTCAACGGCGAAGAAATTCATGTTTTTCATATTAACTTATTGTTGTGATTAAAAAGGAACAATGATTAATCTTTGAATATTGAAAACAAATATACATAATTATTCTACAATCTCCACTCCTTTTTATGATTTTCTTACGTTCTTTTAATTACAACTAACTCAGAAAAAAACAAGATCACGCATATTTATAAAATAAACGCCTTTTTATTTGCATATTTATGAAATAAGATGCATTTTTGCAAGCCGTAATGAATAATTATACATCATGAAGAATAGAAACAGTCGATTAGACACTATTAAAATTATCGTTTCAACCAAAGAAATATGCAGTCAGGAAGAACTGTTGCAAGAACTGGCCAAAGAGGGATACACCATGACACAAGCTACCCTCTCGAGAGACCTTAAGCAACTCAAAATGGCTAAAGCAGCAAGCCCGAGCGGAAAATACATGTACGTATTACCCAACAACACACTCTACAAGCGTGTCACCGAGTCGCACGCAATTGCTGCCAACCTGCCTATCTACAACGGATTCATCTCTCTGCAATTTTCTAACAACATTGCGGTCATCCGCACCCGACCCGGATATGCCAGCAGCATTGCTTATGACATAGACAACGCCAACCTGAAGGAAATTATCGGAACGATTGCCGGTGACGACACCATCATGATGATTTTAAGCGAAGGAATCACTCGCACCGAAGTCGTACACTCACTGCGCCACGTCATACCGAACATACATTATTAATATATAACTAACCTAAACTCATAAGATTTATACCACAGACAAAGAAATGGAAACAATCGATGTTATGGTGGCCGATGCCTCACACGAGATTTACGTAGATACGATTTTAGATACGATCTCAGCCGCAGCTAAAGTAAGAGGTACTGGTATCGCCGAACGAACACACGAATATGTAGCACAAAAAATGAAAGAAGGAAAAGCTATCATTGCCCTCTGCGGCAACGAATTCGCTGGATTCTGCTACATAGAAAGCTGGGGAAACAAACAATATGTAGCCAATTCCGGACTGATTGTCGTAGAGAAATTTCGCGGGCAAGGATTGGCCAAACGCATCAAATGGGCAGCTTTTACCCTCTCGCGCTTGCGATGGCCACACGCCAAAATCTTCGGACTGACGAGTGGAGGAGCTGTCATGAAAATCAATACGGAACTGGGATACGTCCCCGTACCCTTTGCCGAACTAACCGACGACGAGGCTTTCTGGAAAGGATGTGAAGGTTGCATCAATCACGATGTGCTGGTACGAACAGGACGCCGATATTGCATCTGCACGGCCATGCTCTACGACCCGGAAAAACACCAAGACGAGCCTAAATAAGAACACGGCTGGCCGGCACATCGTGACAAAGCTCCGACATGCCGGTGACAAAGCCGCGACACCGGAGCAAACCGCAACGGTCTGCCAGAAAGCAATCACAACATAGCGAAACAGACATAAACATAAAAACATTATAACAATCATGAAAGAAGAAAAAAAGAAAGTAGTAGTGGCCTTTAGCGGCGGTCTCGACACCTCGTTCACCGTCATGTACCTAGCCCGCGAAAAAGGCTACGAAGTCTATGCAGCTTGTGCCAACACCGGCGGATTTAGCGCCGAACAGTTACGCAAGAACGAAGAAAACGCCTACAAACTGGGTGCCAAACAATATGTTACACTCGACGTGACACAGGAATACTACGAAAAGAGCCTTAAGTATATGATTTTCGGAAACGTGTTGCGCAACGGCACATATCCCATCTCTGTCAGCTCGGAACGTATCTTCCAGGCACTCGCCATTGCCCGCTATGCCAATGAAATCGGCGCACAAGCCATCGCACACGGTTCTACGGGGGCAGGCAATGATCAGGTGCGCTTTGACATGACGTTTCTTGTTCTGGCTCCCAATGTCGAAATCATCACCCTCACCCGCGACATGACTCTCACCCGCGAATATGAAATCAACTACCTGAAAGAACATGGCTTCGAAGCCGACTTCACGAAACTGAAGTATTCATACAACGTCGGACTTTGGGGTACTTCTATTTGCGGCGGCGAAATTCTCGACTCGGCTCAAGGTCTGCCCGAAAGCGCCTACCTGAAACAAGTGACCAAGACCGGCAGCGAACAACTGAGACTGGAGTTTCAGAAAGGTGAGCTGCACGCAGTCAACGGCGAAGTATTCACCGACAAAATCAAAGCCATACAGAAAGTGGAAGAAATCGGCTGTGCATACGGCATTGGTCGAGACATGCACGTAGGCGATACGATTGTCGGCATCAAGGGACGTGTAGGCTTCGAGGCAGCAGCTCCCATGCTGATTATCGGTGCTCACCGCTTTCTGGAAAAATACACGCTGAGCAAATGGCAACAATACTGGAAAGACCAAGTGGCCAATTGGTATGGCATGTTCCTCCACGAAAGCCAATATTTGGAACCTGTCATGCGCGACATCGAGGCCATGTTGCTAGAATCGCAACGCAATGTCAACGGTACGGCGATTCTCGAACTACGCCCACTCTCGTTTTCGACTGTCGGCGTAGAATCGAACGACGACCTTGTCAAGAACAAGTTCGGAGAATATGGCGAAACACAAAAGGGCTGGACAGCCGACGAAGCCAAAGGTTTCATCAAAGTACTCTCTACACCGCTACGCGCTTATTATTCAATTCATAAAACAGAGGAAGACATTTAACATGACAGAAAAAAAGCTGACCAGACCCGCAAACGGACGCATGATTGCCGGCGTATGTGCAGGCTTTCCCGCTATTTCAATCTCGGCCCGACAATCAATCGTGTTATCTATGTGTTATTCAGCTTCTTTACGGCATTTGCCGGAGTCATCATCTACATTATCTTTTGCCTCATTATTTCAGTAGACAAAAACATATGATCAAAATAGGTATCATAGGCGGAGCCGGATACACAGCCGGCGAACTCATCCGCCTGCTCATCAATCATCCGGATGCTGAAATCATTTTCATCCACAGCAACAGTCACGCCGGTCATCCCATTACCGAAGTACACGAGGGATTGTATGGCGAGACTGATCTGACCTTCACCAACACGCTGAAGCTTGACGAAATAGATTTGTTATTCTTCTGCACGGCACATGGCGACACGCGTAAGTTTCTTGAATGCCACAACATTCCCGAGCATATCAAAATCATAGATCTCTCGATGGACTATCGCATCAAGAGCGACAATCACAGTTTTGTTTACGGACTTCCGGAACTCAACCGGCGCATGATTTGCAAAAGCAAGTACGTAGCCAATCCGGGATGTTTCGCTACGTGCATACAGTTGGGACTACTCCCGCTGGCCAAACATCTGATGCTCAACGACGACATCATGATCAATGCCATCACGGGCAGCACGGGTGCCGGCGTCAAGCCCGGTGCAACCAGTCATTTCAGTTGGCGCAACAACAACCTGAGTGTCTACAAGGCATTCGAGCATCAGCATGTGCCCGAAATCAGACAGTCGCTCTGCCAACTGCAAAACAGCTTCCACTCGGAAATCGATTTCATCCCCTATCGCGGTGATTTTGCCCGAGGCATTTTTGCAACCATCGTAGTCAAAACCAAAGTGTCGCTCGAAGAACTCGAGACACTCTACATAGACTATTATGCCAAAGACTCTTTCACGCACGTTGTCAAGGAGAACATCGACCTGAAGCAAGTAATCAACACCAACAAATGCTTGCTCCATCTTGAAAAACACGGCAACAAACTGCTGATTATTTCATGCATCGACAACCTGCTGAAAGGAGCCAGTGGTCAGGCTGTGCACAACATGAACCTATTATTCAACCTTGAAGAGACCGTCGGACTGCGGTTGAAACCGAGCGCTTTCTAAAAACCTGTCAACGGAATTGAAGGCTGGAAACAGACCACCGCAAAGCTTGTCCGCAAACGGTATGCAGCCTTCCGTTCTTTCTATTTTAACGATGAATTTATTATAATGATGAACTTATTCGACGTATATCCTCTTTTTGATATCAGCATCGTCAAAGGCAAAGGTTGCCACGTGTGGGACGACAAAGGAACCGAATATCTAGACCTCTATGGCGGACATGCCGTCATTTCTATCGGACACTCACACCCACACTACATAGAAATGGTCAACCGCCAAGTAAGCACACTGGGGTTCTATTCGAACTCGGTCATCAATCCTTTGCAAAAAGAACTGGCTCGCCGGCTGGGAGCGGCTTGCGGATATGACGATTACAGTCTGTTTCTGATTAACTCGGGAGCAGAAGCCAATGAAAACGCACTAAAGCTCGCTTCGTTCTACAATGGGCGTACGAAAGTCGTGTCGTTTGGCAAAGCATTTCACGGACGCACCTCACTAGCCGTCGAAGTAACAGACAATCCGAAAATCATATCGCCCATCAACAACAACGGGCACGTGGTCTATCTGGAGCTAAACGACATACAGGCACTTCGCAACGAGCTGAGCAAAGGCGATGTGTGCGCTGTGATCATCGAAGGCATTCAGGGAGTTGGCGGTATCCGCATCCCAACCACCGAGTTTTTACAAGAGACACGCCGGCTGTGTAGCGAGACGCAAACGGTTTTGATTCTCGACGAAATACAGTCGGGATACGGTCGCAGCGGCAAATTTTTCGCCCACCAATATGCCGGTATCCGACCGGACCTGATTACCGTAGCCAAGGGCATCGGTAACGGATTCCCCATGAGCGGCCTGCTAATCAGCCCGATGTTCAAACCTGTTTACGGCCAGTTGGGAACCACCTTCGGCGGAAACCATCTGGCGTGTGCCGCTGCTCTAGCCGTGCTCGACGTAATGGAACAAGAACAACTGATAGAAAACGCAGCCCGAGTAGGTGAATACCTGCTCACGGGACTCAGCCTCATTCCGGGCATACGCGAGGTGCGCGGCAAGGGATTGATGATTGGCATCGAATTTGAAGAACCGACACAAGCCCTCCGCAAACGGCTGATCTACGAGCAACATGTGTTTACGGGTGCCAGTGGTACGCACGTCATCCGTTTGCTTCCACCGCTCTGTCTCACAATAGACGAGGCACAAGATTTCTTGAACCGGCTTAAGGCAGTGCTCCAGTGAGCAAACTCATCCGTCTATAAAGAGAGAAGAATCGAAGGAGAAGAGCAAACTTTCAGCCAAGTGAGGCTAGGAAGTTTGCTCTTTGTGTGTGGCGTTACTTTTGACCCGGTGTATCCAAGGTTGTAGCGACAGCCGGTCAACAAGGCGAATATGGGTCTGACAGACAAAACAGAACGCCAAGGTCTACTTATCTGTCAGGCGCATAGCTCTGCGTCCGGCCATCCAAGCCTCGGCATCGAAACCTGCCGCCTCGTTCTGAAACAACCGTTCAATATGCCCGCTCCTCACCATTTCCAGCGTAGGCAAATTGTATAAGTAGGGGGAATCGATGAGTAAAATAAGATCACACAAGGTGAGTGCAATCTCAAGTTCATGGGTAGAAAAAAGAACACACTTGTTGTGTGTTTCGGCTACGCGCTTGAGCAACAAACAAAGTTCATATCGATTGGGAAGGTCGAGAAACGAAGTCGGCTCGTCAAGCAGAACGATAGGCGTATCTTGTGCCAACGCACGGGCAATCATCACCCGCTGGCATTCTCCGTCCGAAAGACGGTCGATTGTTCGGTCAGCATAAGCTTCCATTCCGGTTGCACCCAATGCTTGCATCACGGCATGCTTGTCTTCCTTCCGCAACCAGCCCAGCCAGTTGGTATAGGGCGCACGTCCCATTGCCACAACATCCCAGACCCGCAAATTGGAAATCCCGACTCGTTCGGTTGTCACCAGACTTACCAGTCGCGACTGTGCATCTACCGAGAGTGTCGACTGTGCTTGTCCGGCTAACCAAACCTCACCTGCCAACGGACGCTCCAGCCCGGCCAGTGTGCGGAGCAACGTAGACTTTCCGCAGCCGTTACGCCCCAACAAAGCAATCAGCCGACCCGATCCGACCGTCGTTGTCACGCCATCCAACAAAATGTTGTGCTTATATCCTATGGTCAGTTGCTTTATTTCAATCATCGCATGCGCATGTTTTTCAGAATAACTCCTATGATTACCGGTACACCCAGCAGCGCCGTGATGCAGTTGACGGGAAGTGCCAGTGTCTTGGCAATCACGTCACACAGCAGCATGGCGGCCACTCCGACCAAGATGGAGGCCGGCAACAACACCCGATGGTCGGCCTGACGAAACAAGACACGCGCGATGTGCGGAACGGCCAGACCAATAAATCCGACTGGACCACAGAATGCGGTGACGGTTCCGGTGAGCAACATCACGGAGAAAAAAATCAGAGTTCTCGAACGGCGTACATTGAGTCCCATCGTTGTGGCGTAGTGTTCACCCAACAACAACAGGTTGAGTGACTTGATGTTCCAGACAGAAAGCAACACGCCTGCCGCGACCATCGGTATCATCACCCAGAGTTTTACGACCGTGATATGTCCCAATGAACCCATCGACCACAGAGTGAACAATTTCAACTGTTCCGCCGAACTGAGGTATTGCAACACCTGAATCAATGCGCCGGCCACATAGCCCGTCATCACACCCAGAATGAGTACGCCCATCACACTCTTCAGTTTACGACTCATCACAGCTACACCCAGCAAGATGACAGAAGCACCTGCCCAACCGGCTCCGGCTACACCCAGCGTCTGAAGCCATGAAGTTGATGCCATGCCCAAGAGAGGAGCTCCCAAGATGAAAAGCGCAACGCCCAATCCGGCACCGGAACTTACGCCGAGCAAATAAGGATCAGCCAAAGGGTTCTGAAAGACGGTCTGCATCTGGAGACCACTGACCGAGAGAGCAATTCCGACCAACACCGCTACCAACACCCGTACCAAACGTACGTTGAGCACGATGTAACGCCCCAATTCATCGACCTCGCCACCTGTCAACACAGCCCAGACCCGAGAGGGAGCAAGATAAGAATCGCCTAATAACAAGTTCAGTCCAAACAACAAGACGATGCACACACACAACCACAAAAAACCGGCAAATGAACGAGCGGGAAACATGGTAAATCAGTTCAAACGGCGATAATAACAGAACTCTTCCGAAAGAATCTCCGGATGAAGAATCGTAATCAGATCGCGCAACACACGATCCGGATAAACCACCGAGGATTCCCAAAAATCGTTTCCGCCGTATGCATTCAGGCGAAGATTGTTGTTGTAGACCGTATGCCGGCGCACGGCTTTTGCGTTTGCAAAATGAGAATTTTGAGCAATCAGCTCGTCTAAAGTCGTGACAGAGCCGGGATTCAGCCAAACATCGGCTTCATTGAGCAAAGCATAAGCCGTTTCTAGCCCGACAGTTGAAGACGAGGCCGATGCTCCTGAAGCCTGCGTATAGACATAGCGGCCACCGGCATCCTCGACAAAGGCGACCATATAGTTGCGTGGGGAAGGCATGAACCAAGTGTCGTTCCACGGGGTATTAAACATCACCGATGGGCGCTCAGTCACTCCGTTGACCTGCTCACACAAGGCATTGTAGCGGTCTTCGATCCCGTTGAACACCTGTTCGCCCCGTTCCGGCGTGTCGGTCAGCTCGGCTACCACTCGCAGCCACTCGGCTTTGCCCAACGGCGTTTCTTCGAGATATTCTCCAATGTATATATAAGGTATACCTAATTCTGTCAGCTTGTCGGTCAATAGTGTCTGCCCTTCGTTCACTCCGTAGAGCATCACGACGTCCGGTTTGAGCGTCAACAATTGTTCGTAGTCTATTTCCACACCCATTTCGCATACACTGTCACGGCGTGCTACGATGGTCGGACAATGGATAAAATCGAGTCCCGAAACACCGACCACACACTCGGCCAGCCCCAACGCATCGAGCATAGCCACATAACCGGACGACATACAGACCACCCTGCGCACACCGGCCGGTATCACCACTCCGTCGAAGCCATCGGGCACCGCTTCGTTCTCACGGCGGATAAAATATGCCTGCTCCACGTCTTCAGCCCCCTGCCACGGATTGCCGATGCAGACAAGTGTGCTTTTCCCTTCGGCTAGTCCCTTGATCCGGAAACCGGTTGCATGACGCGGAAGATAGACATCGTTCTCAAAAGCATCTTGTCCGGCGGCTTCACGACGCAACGAACAGGCATCCCACACGAACAGCATCAAACCACACACAACCAGCCACACGGCTTGCTCACAAAGTGACCTTTTTCGAATCCTCATCATGATTTATGTTTATACGGAATTTCATTCTGCCGGCAAGAACAACGGATACGGTCAACTCCACCCTCCTTGCGCCACAAACCGAACAAAGAGGCCTGCCAAACCGCCCGAGCATCAACTCCAAACGCCGACACAAACAGCTAATAATTAGCACAAAAGTAGCATATTTAACAAAAAACGCAAAAAAGATGCCAAAGATTTTTCTTACCTTTGATTTGATATAAGTAATGATCTATCATTTAATAACAACAAGGCTTATGAAACGAATCAAACTATCCGTGTTAGCACTAAGCATCGTAGCCCTGTGCTGTTGTGTGCAAACAGCACAAAGTTCATCGATCGGCGCAGCCGACAACGAGCAGGTCAGTGCAAGCGACAACGTCATCGAAACCATCATGACGCGCCGCAGCATCCGCAAATACAAACCGCAACCCATCTCACGCGACACACTCAATCAGATTCTCAAATGCGGCGTATTCGCTCCCAACGGCATGCACCGCGAATCGTGGGAAATACGCGTCATCGACAATCCGCAGGCGCTAAACGAAATAGACTCACTCTATAATGCCAGCCAAAGCAGACCCCGACAGGCTTTTTTTGGCGCACCCGTTGTCGTGCTGATTGCCTACGACACGACGTACGACCTCTCGCAGGTGGACTGCGGGTTACTGGGCGAAAACATGATCCTCGCCGCGCAATCTATGGGCATCGGTTCGTGCTGTCTAGGCGGGATTGCCCGTTTCCTGGGAACTCCGCAAGCCGGCGACTGGCTGAAACGCCTCAAACTGCCTGAAACACATAAACTGCTCTATGCCATTGTGTTCGGCTACCCGGATGAGACTCCGGCATCCCAAACCCGCAACATGAACAAAATTCAGTATATTGACTGATTTCATACGGCTGTGCAGGCTGCCTTAATCGCTCTGCTGTCTACACGCAGACATGCCAGTAACCACGACCGGACACGCCGATGGCGATGGCGTGATATTGGCATGTCTGGCCGTAGTTTCCACATACTCCATTGCTGACTTATGAAACCTCACACGCTCAATCCCTCTGAGAACGGCTTTACTATGCTCTATATCAAAAACATGGTGTGCAATCGTTGCATCATGGTCGTCGACCGGATTCTTAACGACATGAGACTGTCTCCGGTCAACGTATCGCTCGGGACAGTCTGTCTGGCCGTCACACCCACAGCCACCCAACTAACCGATCTCAGCCAACGACTGGAAGCTGTAGGGTTTTCGCTGCTCGACGACCCGCGCACTCAACTGATTGAGCGAATCAAAAATGCAATTATCAGACTCGTATATCATGACGACGGTGCACTGCGCGAAAATCTGTCCGACTATCTTACACGCATGCTACCCCACGAATACAGCGTGTTGAGCAAACTGTTTTCGGAAAGTGAGGGAACGACTATCGAAAAGTATTTCATCGCACAAAAAATCGAACGGGTAAAGGAACTGCTGAGCTACGGCGAACTCTCACTCTCGGAAATAGCCGACAAACTGCACTATTCGAGCACGGCTCACCTGAGCGCACAGTTTAAAAACGTGACCGGCATAACGTCAAGCAGCTTCCGCGCACAGCAACAAAGCCATGCACGAAAGCCGTTGGACGAAATTTAAGAAACGATAAAGAGAAACAGAAGACGTTTTTTCTATTCTTCGGGGATATATATGATCTCTCCGTTTTCCAGCTCATAAGCGATACCGATTTTCCGACCTTTCTTTCCGCTATTGTCTCCTTGCGTTTCCGAAGGAGTGTAGCGATTGATCTTTTTCCCTTCTTTTGTGATAATCTCCATGTTTTCTTTCCCTGGATTTTTCACAATGGTAAAGTCTTTGTCGGTAAACACTTCCGTCATGTTCATATTCATAACCATGGCTACCATCAAGGCAACGGCAAACACCATAGCGACGTCGAACAGATTGACTACTACGCTCAACGGATCCGTGTCTCCTTCGCGTAGGAAGACACTCGTGCGTCTGCGGTTACGACGGCTACTCATGTTTTTCCTCCTCTTCAATCATTACACGCGACACATAGTCGAGATTATTTACATTTTTTGCATACCAGCGTTGTTTGAACTGCATGGATACCAGTCCAACAGCACTTACAACTAAACCTACAACCGTCGTGGCAAACACTATCTGCATGTTGTAAGCCATTCCTGAGATATCGCCCGTAGAAAGTCCGACCAGCGCAGGACTCATGGAAATCAAGGTTCCAATCAATCCGAGCACGGGGCCAATCTTAGCCAACATCTTCGAAAGCGAAACATCTTTCTCGGCTTCGTTTTCGAACTTCGTAAGCAAGAAGTCGGCATAATCGGCGCTTGCCGGATGATTGAGCAGGTCGCGCAGATAAGCCACATACAGCGAGTTGTCCTTGGACGGAAGGTTTGCCCGCAATTCTCCGACACGGCCTTCTTTTATCAACCGGTCGAAAGCCTTGTCGTTTTTCCGCTTTACGATATACATATTATAAGTGCCGCCAATCAGAATCAGAGCGCGTACAAACAGCACAAGTAGAATAATCACATCAGGTATCAGGAGGCTGTTGGCCACCCAGAATAGCATTTTTGAAATAAGTTCCATAGTTATTGTTTTCTTCAGTCTTTGATTATTATTTAGTTTTTTCCTTGTTTAAATTCGTTTTGCGATTACGCCAATATTGTATAAGTGGGAATTTGATGCGATTCCAGACGAATCCCACACAAAAGAGTCCGACAAACAGCACCAATGACAGAGCGACTGCATTCCAGTTAATCGGCTCGTCGACAGCTGCATAGACGGTTTCTCCGTTGACCGTAGTGAGCAGTCCCAACATACAAATAAACAGGCTGATGAGGAAGTAAACCTCTAATCGGAAGTCGGCCTCGGGCAACAGGTATCTGACCAATTTGGCCAACAGGGGCAACGCGACCAACACGACGGATGCCATCACATAAGCAACCAACTCAAACGGCACACCGACAAACGTAAAGATCAACTCGGTCAGGCAATAGAATAAGACCGGCAGCATCAGCAAACTGGGATACCACCAAAGCGTCACTGCCCACCACGGATTTTTACGTCCGAAGAGCCCGCGGAGGTATGTCACACAAAAGCTGAAACAAACGGCAGACTCCAGTGTGATGACAATGGACATGTTTTGCAGTGCCACGACGTTTTGCAGATAGTCGGCAATCTGCGTTTTCGATTGGAGGATGGCATAGGGGTACATTGCCACTGTAAAGACAGCAGCCAGCAGGCTGTAGATACCAGCCTGCCACCACTTCCAAAAGCTCAGTTTAAAAGCGCAGTTTATTACAATAAACAACATCAGAATAAGAACAATCTGCTCCATGTGTTTGCTGCTTTAAATTACTTATCCTGGGTTTTCGAACGTTTCTTTTTCAAAATCACCAAGAGCGCGACGAAGATTACCAACACAACCGCAACGACGATCGTACCACTCAGTGTGTTTTTCTCTTCTGCCGGTGCAACGGATCCTACGGTGTCCTTCTTTAGCGTCATGCCCTTTCCGACGGTCTCACCCGAAGCCGCCGCCTCACGCATCTCGGTTATTCTCTGCCGGTATGCGGTAGCTTGCTCCGGACTTGCATTCGACGCGATGAAATCCTGCAATTTACGGTTGTTGCCAGAGAAGCTGCTACCCGATGCACCATACTTGCGCACCAAATCGGTATGCAACCCGGCTATCGTCTTCAGCTGTTCCGGCGTAGCATCCCAGTACCCCTTGCGGGCGGTTTCCATCATCACGGCCGTAACCTCCTCGAGTGCACCCGGATTTTTCGTTTCGAAATATTGCTGTACACCCAAATTGTATTTATCTTTCACATAGACTTCATAGATTTCGTCCCACATCTCTTTGTCGATGGCATTGGGTTTCATCACGTTCCATCCGTACGTGTTTTGCACAATCTCGGCAAAGGTTCCGGCCGACGAAGCGTCGCCTTTCATCTTTTCCTTGATATAAGTAGGATTGAATATCGTGGTACGACTTTCTACACCAATGGCCTCTTTCACCTCTTGCATGCGTGCGTTGTTGCGATTGCGATAGTCGCTCAAGTAAGCATCAGGATCTTTACCCGTGACATTACGCACGGCCAAGTTCAGTCCACCCATAAACTCATAGACATGGTCTAGACTGAGAGCTCCCCACGTATTGCTCTGGCGAGGCTGAATCACAGCATCCGTACGGGTCAGTGCAGCCTCAAAAGCATACTGTCTGAAAGCTTCCCAATTTTTCTCGCTACCATAGTAAGCACCCATGTTGTTCAGATAAGTGTCGGCTATTTCGCTCTCACTCTCCCAACGGTCGCCACTCATTACCATGCCTTGAATGCCGGTTCCGTAGCCGCCATTGGCCGCACCAAACACACGGAACGTTGAGATTTCACGGGCATCTTTCGGCGTCAAGCCCTTTTCTATCAGGGTACGTTCGGCCTCAACCACACCGGCAGCCACCTGATTCTCATAAACATCGTCTTTCGCAGCAGCAGCCATTTCGACAGCACGGTTGATCAGGAACAAACGCGAAGCGGCAATATCGCGCAACTGTCCACTGGTCTGTACGACGACATCGATACGCGGACGTCCCAACTCGCCAGACGGAATCAGACGTAAATCCGTGACGCGTCCGAACGTGTCGCGAATAGGCTCTACGCCCAACATGTATAAAATCTGTGCAATGGTTGCGCCCTCAGTCTCGATAAATTCACCGCTCCACAGCGTGTAGCTAACCTTACGCGGGATGCTGTCGTTGTGCCGACGTTTATACATCTCTATGGTGTTATTGGCCAATTGGATTCCCTTTTCCCATGCAGACTCACTCGGTGTGGCTTCTGCATTGATGCTATACAAGTTACGTCCAGTGGGCAGTGTGTTGGGGTTGGCAATCGGATCGCCGCCCGGAGAAGGCTGGGTGTAACCTCCGTTCAAGGCATTGACCATTGAAGCCAATTCTTTTTCCGGACTTTCCAGCAACTCGCGTCGGTAATTGCCCACGTTCTTAATCGTACGCTCCACTTCCATGACGGCCAGTGCAAAGTTGACTTCTTCTTTCGAATATTCCTTCTTTGCGCCCATCATCTGTCGCATCATCGAAGCCATGCCACCACCGCCTGTCGGACGTTCTTCCGGCTCAGTCTTTGTTGCCGTTTTAGCCGGAGCCGGTTGGTCAGCTGACCGGGGTTCGTCAGTCTGCGATTGAAGCCTCTCCTTCATCCGTTTGACGGCCGCTTCGGGCATACCCATTTTAGCGGCTGCTTCAGCAATCTCTTCAGGTGTCATGTCTTTGGCCATTTCTTTCATCATGTTGACCATAGCCTGCGGCATCTGACCATGTCCGGCCGGTTTGCTTTCAGCCTCAGCCTCAGCCGGTTTTGTTTCTTCGTTCGATGCTTTTGGCCGGTCTTGAGCCGGAGCTTTCGACTGATCCTGATTCGGAGTGATGGCCAAGGTCGACATGCTACCACCATTGCCTCCACCTCCGGCAGCCATCATCATGGCCATCATGCCCGAAGGAGCGTTGCGCTGTTTTTCAATTTCGCGTGCCTTGTCGAGCTCGGCTTGCGTGATGTTGGCGGTGCGGCAAATCAGTTCGTCTGTAGCCAATGCCGGATTCGCCAACAGACGGGTCACCAAATCACGGGAAGGATTCAGGTAACGTTGCGTAAAAATCGATTTGTGTTCGCTAACCCGCTCGTCGGCACGACCGCGCAGTTTGTCTAACGCCAACAAGCTGTAGGCAATCGGGTCGGTTGCCATTGCATACACACTGCTGGTGATGCGTGCGCTTTCATAGGGCACACCCATCGTGTAGAGCTGTCCGGTAATTTTTTCCGTTGCCAGTTCTTCGGCGAAATTCTCAATACGCAAAATTTCTTCTTCGGTATAAGGTTCAGTCAACACGCTGTCTAATTCCAAATCGCGATGAATGCCCATCTTCACCGCAGCAGCCTTGACTGCCAGCGATGCCTTGCGCAAATCGTTTTGTGCGGCAGGCGAATCGTCGAGCTTTCCTTCCGGATTGTTGGAATAGTTGGCCACCTTATCGTTATAGATTTTGATTTTCTCTGTCAGGTCTCGATAGATACTCCGTACACTGCTCTCCAAGAAGGGCGGTGTCAGATAAGACTGCAAGCCGGCGTATGAACGGCGTTTGGCAATCACGCCTTCGCCTACGTTTCCGATGGAATAGATGTAGAAATGAGGCATTGCACCCACCATCCTGTCAGGCCAGTCGTTGCTACACAAGGCGACTTGTTTGCGCGGAGTAAACTCCAGACCGCCATGTGTGCCGAAATGGACGAGTGCATCGGCTTTGAATCCGAACTGTGTCCACAGATACGAAGCGATAAAGGTGTGCGAGGGGGCACTGTCGGTGCCGTGTATCACTTGGAATGCATTGTCGCCTTTACCTGCCATGTTTTGGGGTAACAGCACGACATTGCCAAATTGCACACGCGCCACGGCCAGCCGTCCGTCTTCGGTCGACATATATTCGCCGGGAAATTCACCAAAGGAAGCGACTACTTCAGCATATTTCTCAGGGCGCAACACTTTCTGTACCCAGCTTTCGTATTGCTCCTTCGTGACGTATTCCGGATTGCCGGTTTTCATGAATTCGTCGAAAGCGCCTTCGGCATAGGTTCCCATCACGGCACCTTGCGCTTGGATAATCTTCTCCAGCTCTTTCCACGACGAGGGCAGTCCGTCTACCTTATAGCCTTCTTTCTTCATCCGTACCAACAGGTTATAGAGCGACGGAGCGACTTCCATGCCTCCGGCCGTCATAGCACCTTGTCCCGGGCCTTTGTAGTAATAAATGGCTACGCGCTTTTCGCTGTTTGGCTTGCGCTGCAGGCTGATGTAGTTGTTGATGGTTTGCACAAAAGTTTCCGTGCGTTCCGGAATAGAGTAAGCATGTTGCAATCCTTCATCATCCATATAGTGTCCGAAAACGGCAAACGGGCGAACGGCTCCGTCGATTTCGGGTGTCACTACGCTTTGTGAGAGGAAACCACCACTCATACCCATTTTGTCGGCTTCCCAGTCTTCAACCAGACGGTTTACGTTCAGCGGCGCAAAAAGCGGAATGTTCTGCTGTGTCAGATAGTCTACGATGTAATCTCCCATCCGTCCGTGAGCCATGTTGATGAGGGCTGAGGGATTGATGGAGTCAATCAATTGGTTTTGTATCATCGCCGTGCTTAGCGAACGCATCGGATAAACCATATCACCGCTTTCTTCCAGCTGTTGGATGAGTCCGGTCGGTTCGCCCATCTGTCCGGTAATGATGATGCGCGGGGCATCTTCCTTATACAGCCCGTTTGCCTTCAGAAACTCGTTATACTCAGACACACTGTTGAATCCAAGTTCTTCTTCTTCAGGGTTCTTCGGATCAATGTGATAAAACAAATCGCGCGAACTCTTTACGACCGGTTCGGGATTCTTAACCGAATAGATTTTGCGGTCGATGTCTTTGCGGACATAGTTGAGCATACTGCGGTAGTTGCGACGGCCTCCATTGCCTAGATACTGCATCAAGGAGTCCAACTGAAGGGAGTCTACGGAAATGATGTTATTGGCCGGATTGGTCACTGCGGAACTCAATACAGGCAATCCTTTGTCGGCCGCTTTCTGAATCATAGCCCGTTGGTCTTCGGTGATGCGGAGTCCCATTCCATTGATGAAGACCATATCGTAGTTCGAGACCTTGTCCAGATCGTCTACGCTCAGCTCATGAATTTTAATAAAGGAGTTATCGTTTGCCTTTGAGATTTCTCCCAGACTGATAACCTGATAGTTGACAAACGCAACATTGGTAGGAGAGAACCAAAGGTTCCAACCCACCAATATTGCTATAAGGAGGACGGCTATGCCGCCTCCTCTTAACAAATATTTTTTCTTCATTGTATAATTATTATTGTTATCACCATTTGAACATATCGGCCAGATTGAGATTTACTGTACCGACGAAACTAATACCTTTTTGCGGCAATTGCAGACCACTACTGCCGGCTTTATCTATATAGTTGAACAAGTTATCAATTCCGAAATTGATAGAGACACCTCTGGGCAGTACGACTCCGGCGTTGAGTGAACACATCGTACGAGACTCATACTCCACCCGTTCGTATGTGTAATTGCCACTGCTATCGGTCGAACGTTCATACGTATCCAAGTGAGAAGCCCACTGACCGTTTAATGCTATGTTCGTACCTATTTTTCCAAACTTGCGAGTGTACATGGCACTGAAAGTAATGCTGTGGGGACGTGTCAGTGACGTGTTGTATCCATCCACAGTCAAATAGTCGTCAACATAAACATACGAACCTGTCAAAAGCAATCCGAAGTTGAAACGGTAACGCAAGATAGCAGAGACACTCGTCGTCTTAGAGTTGTCTGAATTGATATAAATCATATCGGTGCTTCCATCGCCCACATACGTGTAAGAGATACGGTTTTTGAAGCGGTTGTGGCTGACTCCAAGAGTCCAGTAAAGCGGTCCGCGTGTAGCCTCCATCGAGAGTGTATACTGATTGCTGGTCTCTGGTTCCAAATCCGGATTTCCATAGAGAATGAACCAGCCCATTCCTCCCATGTCATACTCTTGATAGAGTTCCTTCAACGAAGGAGAACGGAAGCCTTGTGCATATCCGGCACGCAGCGTCAGGTTTTCACAGAAGCGCCACATCGCTGAGATTTTCGGTGTGACATGCAGACGGTATTTCTCGTGATAGTCTCCACGCACACCGGCTACGATGTTCAGTTCATCATTGATTTTCCAGTCTTCCTGCAAGTAAACAGAGTATGTATTCACGCTGACCGAAGAGGAATCTGCCATCATATAGTGCTTGAGATACTCGAAGTTACCCTCAAATCCCGCACTGATTGTATGAGCGCCAAAGGTTCCGGTATAATCAATACGCGGTGTCTGTGTCCGGTTATGATAGTCCGTACGCTCATTACCATAGGTCAAGAAACGTTTATCTTTGAAGTAGTCGTCGAAGATGTACGACACGGTTATCTGCTGATGTTCGGCAGGCAGATACACAACTTTGCCGCGCAAAGAATAATCGTAGAATATATTCTGGTAGTTTTGTCCACTGCGAATATCGTTCTTGTTGTGATAGAGAGTACCCTTCACTTCTGCACTCAGCTTTTCGTTAAACGTATATCCGAAGCGTTGTGAGAAGTCCCAGATATGATAGCCATATATATTCAGCGTGTCGGGCATGGTCGATGAGATTGTATGCGTGCCGTCTGCACGGATTGTCTCCGTAGCCAAACCGCTTTCATCACGAATCTGATAAGAATCCCTCACACGATAGGTCAGACTGGTATAAGAGCTTAGATTTCCTCTTTTGATACCCAAGTTTCCGGTATATTTCTGTCCGTTCGTACCGGCATAACGTGCATTGATGTTTGCATTGATCGGACGGTCGGCGTTTTTAGTAATGACGTTAATCACACCACCCAGCGCATTCGAACCATAGATAGTCGACTGTGCACCGTCTATAACTTCGATACGTTCTATCTCGTCAACGTTGAAACGGGTAAAGTCCACATTATGGTCAGCACCTTCACCGCTCACACGTTCACCATCAATCAGGAACAAAACATATTCTCCTTCCATACCCTGATAGGTAATTTCAGGCAGACCGCTCATGCTGTTGTAGCCGATCTGCAAACCGGGCAATTCGTACTGCAACAGAGATTCGAAACTTTGCGGGTTCAGAGCCTGAATATCTTTAGAAGTAATCACACGTGTCATTACAGGCACATCTTTCAACGGTTTCTCAACAAACGAACCCGTCACTACCACATCCTGCAACTGGTTGGTAGCTGGTACCAGCATGATATGCATGGTGTTCGGCGTACGCGAAGGCTTAACCGTAATAATTTGTGGCTCGTAGCCCAAATACGAAATGCGTACCCTGCGTTCGTCATCATCGTTAAAACTGATGATATATTCGCCTTGAGAGTTTGTTCCGGCAGCTACAGTTGTACCGACAACACGAATTGCAGCACCCGGCAACGGCGATTTATTCTCATCCATTACCACGCCCTTAATGGAATACATAAAATGGCGAGAATTTTCTCCATCATTCATATTCTCTGCCATGACAGGACTTGCAAAAGTCACTGCCATCAGCAAAAGAAATAGATTAACAACTGTTTTCATGCTTATTCTGTTACAAATTCATAATTAAACGATAGATAACCGCTAGTTCCAGTCCCGGTATTTCCAGCATGGGTAAACTGCAATTTGATACACGTACCATCCTGGCATCTCAGCACCATAACTTTCTGTGTCGGTGTATACTCATACGGTGGCATAGTGCCGGTAGCTGTCACCGTCACCCATGCACACAACTCACGGTTGATGATAGCACTCTGGGCGTAACCAACACCGTCGCTGGTCATCATGCCCGACATGTCGACCGTCAGTGCATAATCGTCACTCGAATCAATCTCCTCGTCTTGCACGTAGCCATCCGTCGGCAATGTTACCAAATCGTCCATATTCGTATAATCGGTCGTCACAACAGCACCGTTGTTCGTACGAATCTCATAACGATGGATAGCGATATGCCAATCGATAGTCACCTCTTCTTCGTCCACAGTCACCTGATTTCCACTGGTATATACCCACACACCGGGTACGGGATGCGACTCTACTTCGCCCGTTTCCAGATTAACATAGTTCCACACGCCATAGTCGCTAGCATCGAAGTTCGACCATGTACCTTCTACCGTTTCTGTCGGAGGTAATTCATTTTTCTCGCTGCATGCCATGACACACATACCCGCGACAAATGCAGCTGCAATTGTTTTTATTTTCATTTTTAACTAGTTTTTTTTACGTTAGATTATTCTCCTGTCTCTGTAACCGTAGTAAACTCAAATGTGATAGACATGGGCATCGAACCGGGTTGCAAGCCATAGGTCACATACAGATCACCATCAGCATACGTACCGCTGAAGTTCGTAATGGTGTACGTAATCAGCGTACCATCTCCTTTGTCTAGGGTAAGCGCAACATCATCAAGACTCAACACATACTCACCATCCGCGCTGCCGGCTGTAACCGCCACTCCTTCGAGATCGAAGGCCAGCATGCTCATGCTACCCGATCCGGCAGCCGGAACAGAAATGGTCAACGTGCCGTCGTCGGCGGCCGTCAGTGTATATTCAACCTCAGAAGTTCCCATACTCGTTGATGACACACTCATACTGAGTTCGCCGCTATACGTGCCGGCTATCAGGTTGGCCAGCGTATAATCCGTAGTAAACTCGAACGTGATGGACATGGGCATCGAACCGGGTTGCAAATCGTAGGTCACAGACAGATTACCATCGGCATACGTACCGCTGAAGTTCGTAATGGTGTACGTAATCGGCGTGCTACCCTCGCGCTCTATCGTTGTCGAATAAGAATCCGTTCCCAAAACCAACGTGTAAGAACCGGAAGAAACCTGACTCAGAATCACGCCCGTGATATCGAACGCTTGCAACGACATCGAACTACTGCCATCGCCGGCCGGAACCGAGATGGTCAACAATCCGTCGTCGTCAACAGAGAGCGTATAAGTCACCGTGCTCATGCCACTCACCGCAGAACCAATCATCATCGTCTGCAAACCGTCATATGAACCCGTGATTGCCTGAGCATCCGTATACACAGTATTAAACACACAGTCGATGGCTGTTCCCGTATCGCTGGGCGTTACCGTAAACGTCAGGGTAAAACTGTCACCGCTAACAATTCCCTCAAAATCAGTTATTGCATAAGATACGCTGCTGTCATTCGTCGGAGTAAAGCTCGTACCACTCGACAAATCCAAATAATACGTTCCTCCGTCAGTTGTCATGCTGATGGCCAGACCCGTCATCTGAAAAGCCTGTAAGACCGTCGTTCCCTCTCCCATCTGTGGCAATGAAAGGGTTACCGAGCCGCTATAAACAGCAGAAAGAGTCAAGTTCACCAACGAACTGCTGACTTCCTCTTCGTTTACCGACATGCTCATTAATCCGCTATACGTACCGGCCACCGTCTGCCCCATTTCGTAAGGGTTTGGTGGCACATCATTTTCGTCACTGCATGCGACAGCGAAAATTCCCATTGTTAGTAATACTAACAGATTTTTTAATCTCATTTTTTTACCTATTTGTTTTAATTACCTATTGTTTTTTATTTTTGACACTGCAAAATTACGGCGCCCCCTAAAGGTGGGCAATACCTAAAAATGACGATTTTTTACATCATTTCATACTTGTTCTTACCTACTTATGATGAACTTTTTTTCAACATCCCAATTCAAGCAGCCCTATAGCGCATGCTGACAAGAGCCGGCCGGCGTGCTGGCTAACCTTCGACACGACGCTAACCAGGCCGCATTACTAACACCCTGACAATCATAAGCAAAATCTGTAAATCAGGTTATAAATACCGTAATCGATATACAAGTTGTTTGGAAAAATGCACCTAACTTTGTATGTGTGTAAGGTATGAAACAAGTCAAACACAAAAAAAGACGCATGATAGGGGGAATCATCATAGGCTTCCTTGTCGCTATCGCCATAACGACGGTAGCCTTTCTCAACCAGCCCAGCTTTGGCCAACTGCCGCGCGGCGAACGGCTGGAACGCATCAAACGTTCGCCCCAGTATCGCAACGGGCAGTTCCAAAACCGGCAGCCTACCTCGCTCATGACCTCGCAGAAAGGTCGCTTTCAAGCCATGTGGGAGTTTTTGTTCAACCGCCCCGAAAGGCTGTATCCGGACCAACCCATCCCGGCCGTCAAGACAGACCTGAAAGGCTTACCGCGCGATAGCGATTGCATTGTGTGGTTCGGACACTCGTCATACCTGATGCAGCTGTCGGGCAAACGCATTCTGGTCGACCCCGTGTTCTGCATGGCTGCTCCTGTGAAGTTTATCAACAAGCCCTTTAAAGGCACTGACATCTATGCTCCCGACGATATGCCCGACATTGACTACCTCGTCATCAGTCACGACCATTGGGATCATCTGGACTACCACACAGTGATGTCGCTCAAAGACCGCATCCGCAAGGTGGTTTGCCCGCTGGGAGTCGGCCAGCATTTCGAGTATTGGGGCTTCGACACGGCGCGTTTGGTGGAACTGGACTGGCACGAAACGGCTACGCTCGACGACGGTTTCCGGCTGTATTGCCTCCCGGCACGCCATTTTTCGGGACGTGGCCTGACGAGCAATCAGTCGCTTTGGGCATCGTTTATGCTGGAAACACCCTCGCTGAAAGTGTTTATCGGAGGCGACAGCGGTTACGACAGTCACTTTGCCGAAATCGGCAAGGCGCATCCGGACATCGATTTGGCCATCTTGGAAAACGGACAATACAACGACGAATGGCGATATATCCACACCATGCCGGCTTATCTCGGCCGCGAAGCGAAAGAGTTGGGTGCCGCCCGTGTGATGACCGTACACCATTCCAAATACGCATTGGCACGCCATGCGTGGGACGAACCCTTACGCAACGAGCAACAAGCCGCACGCGAAGATTCGCTCCAACTATTGGTTCCTATTATCGGAGAAGTCGTCCGGCTGAAATAACGGTCTGCAACCGGACGCCTCCGAACGTACCATGCCAACCACATGACAAACGCTTTTCGTTTCACGCTTATTCTTTCTATCCACATCCGTCAATAGCTTCATGACCACCGGTCTTTAGCTTTTGGCGGATTGTCGCTATGAAAAGTATAAATACTTTCCATCCGATTATTGAAAAATTTCTGTATTTTTGCTTTGGATAGAAGAAACATCAAGGCTTAGTTAACACTATGAGCGCACGCATCAATCCTAAAGACAAAGACAGAGTGCCGGAACCTACCATCAGGCGTCTTCCGTGGTATCTCTCGAACATCAAGCTACTGAAAGACAAAGGTGAACGCTATGTATCCTCCACACAGATATCGAAAAGCATCAATGTGGACGCTTCGCAGATAGCCAAAGACCTGTCGTATGTAAAAGTAACCGGGCGGACTCGTGTGGGCTATGACATCGACGAACTTATCGACGTGCTCGAAGTATTTCTGGGTTTCACAAACATGCACAAAGCCTTTCTTTTCGGTGTCGGCAGTCTGGGACGTGCGTTGCTGGGCGACTCGGGACTGATGCAATTCGGTCTCGAAATCGTTACGGCCTTCGACGTAAAGCCCGAACTAATAGGCACCTCCGTCAATGGCATCCCCATTTTCCATAGCTGTGATTTCCGGCAAAGGATGGCCGAACAGCCGGTGTCTATCGGCATACTGACCGTACCCATCAACATCGCACAGCAAACAACAGATTACATGATAGAGGGTGGCATCAAAGCCGTGTGGAATTTCACGCCCTTCCGCATCCGTGTACCCGAACACATCGTTGTGCAAAACACGTCGCTCTACGCTCATCTGGCACTGATGTTTAACCGCTTAAACTTAAATTGCGTCAAGAAATGAAAATCATCGCTGTTGGCATGAACTACGCAGCCCACAATGAAGAGCTGCACACCGGTATGACTCGCCCCGAGGCTCCCGTCATCTTCATGAAGCCGGATTCGGCCTTGCTGAAAGACGGCAAGCCTTTTTTTATTCCTGACTTTTCCAATGAAGTGCACTACGAAACAGAAATCGTCGTGCACATCTGCCGGCTTGGGAAAAACATTGCACAACGCTTTGCACACCGGTATTACGACACCATCACCGTAGGAATCGACTTTACAGCCCGCGACCTTCAACGAAAATTCCGTGCAGAAGGATTGCCGTGGGAGTTGTGCAAGGGGTTTGACAATTCTGCGGCATTAGGCCGGTTTCTACCAGCTGAGCAGTTTCCGGACATACAAAACCTTCACTTCCACCTGACCATCGACGGCCAAACCGTGCAACAGGGATGCACCTGCGACATGCTGTTTAGCGTTGATGAAATCATTGCTTACGTCAGCCAATTTATGACACTCAAGATAGGCGACCTTATCTACACGGGAACTCCCGTCGGTGTCGGAGCCGTGAGCATCAACCAACATCTGGAGGGCTATTTGGAAGACAGAAAAGTGCTAGACTTCTATGTCCGCTGAACAATTATCAAAAACAAACTATACAATTTATACAGACTTATGAACATACGTGTAGGATTCGGATTCGACGTCCATCGGCTCGTGCCAAACCGAGATCTCTGGCTGGGCGGCATACGCATAAACCACGAATCAGGGCTGCTAGGGCACTCAGATGCAGATGTGCTGATCCATGCTATTTGCGACGCGCTGCTGGGTGCGGCAAACATGCGCGATATCGGATACCACTTCCCCGATACAGCCGGCGAGTATAAGAATATCGATAGTAAAATACTGCTTGCACGAACCATCGAGCTGATAGCGACTAAAGGCTACCGTGTGGGAAACATCGACGCAACGGTCTGTGCCGAACGTCCGAAACTGAATCCGCACATTCCTGACATGCAAAAGGTGTTGGCTCAAATTATGGACATCGACCCGGACGCCATATCTATCAAAGCTACCACAACGGAGAAACTAGGCTACACGGGGCGCGAAGAAGGCATAGCAGCCTATGCAACCGTATTGATTGAGAAAAGATAAACCGCCCGAAACGGGCAACATACAAAAAGAAGAGCACACCCTCTGACGACGGTGCGCTCTTATTAGAATCAGACATTTTCTTCTTTCAAACAGGTTTGCTCCGGCTTATTCAGAACTCCCTGTTTTCACTTTCTTAAGAAGAAGCCATGTTCCTCTCAAGAAATCCAATCAGCTCATTTTTTAATGTTAGTCTGCACAACGGCTATGACACTCAGCACGGTGCACACAGCAACAATAGCTAACATAACGAAAACTTGTGCTGTCATAATCCTAAATAATTAACCTTTTTACCTTAAAACTAAAAAACTCTATTCTGATTCAAACTGCTATCCTAGTATAATCATATCTAGAACTACGCGACAAAGATAGAGCCTGTTTTCCATTTTGTATCGGAAAGTAGTCCATAAAAGAAAAAAACTGTTTCTTTTTTTGACTTACATCAAGAATGAGTTCGGACATTTGTCGTAAATCACTCTTTTGTATCCGTAACAATGCC
>CAZEPM010000003.1:0-49377 GCA_964514145.1 uncultured Bacteroides sp. | reverse complement strand
TCCTCGTTGAAAAAGAAATCTTCTTTGCTTGGATAATCTGGCCAAATATCTTCTATACTTTCATATATTTCGCCCTCATCCTCCATCTCTTGCAAATTCTCAATCACTTCCATAGGAGCTCCCGAGCGCATGGCATAGTCAATCAGCTCATCTTTTGTTGCCGGCCAAGGAGCATCTTCCAGTTTTGAGGCCAATTCTAATGTCCAATACATAAGTCTTTTCTTTTTTGAATTAATAAGTCAGTGCGCAAAAGTATAACAAATATCTTCATTTGCAAGATTTTTGCCATAGAATTTCATGCCCTCCATACAAATTATTAATCTTACGAGCCAACACAAATAAATAGTCTGACAAACGGTTTATATAAGCGAGCAGATTTGGGTCAATCTCGACTTCGTTGGCCAGAACCAGAATCCGACGTTCCAGCCGGCGACACACCGTTCGACATAGATGACAAATGGCTGCTCCGCGTGTTCCGCCGGGTATAACAAAAGCGTGTAACGAGGGAAGATTGGCATCCAGCGTGTCTATTGCGGACTCTATTGCCGTCAGATCTTCCGGAGAGATAATTGACTGAGGATGTAATGTCTGACAAGACAAATCAGTTGCCAAATAACTGCCGACAGAAAAGAGTTTACGTTGAATTTCAAATAAACACGCACCGTCAACTTCATCACTGACATAGGTAATTAACAGTCCCAACAGCGAATTCAATTCATCGGCCGTGCCATAAGCTTCTAATCGCGGATGGGTTTTCGATACACGCATGCCTCCTACCAGACTCGTCATCCCGCCATCGCCCGTTTTCGTATACAGAATACTTTTTTTCATCGTATCTATTTTTAAGTTAAAGCATCATCTTATAAGTCCGCTTGATTTGTTGCTGATCGAAAAACACCAATCCGACATCGTATAAGTCTACCGCTACGCCGCAACGTTTGTCGGCAACAAGACGTCGCCACCAAGCATATTTATCTGCAGACGAGCGGATATTGCCAATTACAAAAAGGGTATCGGAATCGACATAGGGCAAAGATACGGCTACCGCTTCCTCATATAAAAGAGTTTGTGCCACATGCAGAATGCCCAGCCGTCCTAATCCTTCAATGATCGAGGGCAATTCTTTCACTGTTTTATCCGGACGAAAATCAACCCGAGGTAACACAGAGAAAAAAGATTGCCAATAAGCTTGATACGGTTCATCTTCACCCAAGGTTATACACGGTATGCCGGATTTTGCGGCCGACAGATATGCCATGCTGCGTCCATCGCCCGTACCAACTTCAACAATATTGACCGGCTGAAACCGATTTGCCAATCTAAACAACAAGCGATTGACCGACTCCGAATAACCTTTCAGAACGGGATGCCGTGATAGCTGTTTCAACTCATCGTAGGCATAATAGGGTAAATCCTCTCTAAACACATCTTTCAACAGACTAAACATGAAAGGAGAATGCACCCCAAAGCCCCAACTCCGGCGCAAACGGCATATCCCGGCACAGATTCTTCGATAAGAAGTAAGCATCGTTTCCAATTGGATATTAACTTTTTAGACATTTTTACTATAGCAAATATTTCCGGTCATTCCTGAAATATTTCGGACACTACAAATATACGAGATCTTCGATTCATTACCATAACAACGATATTATAAAAAAACTACGGCCATAAGATCCCTCCTTATCAGGAAAGTCCTATGGCCGCCAGTCACTTTTCAAGAGTCAATTAATTATTCCAAATCCAAATCATAATGTATGAAGACTTGTCCTTGCATAATCTTTGAGCGTATAAGAGTACTGTCACTTCCATACTTAGGCGCTACACGGTCTGCAATGATTGAATAATCATCATAGCGTTCAGCCATACGAATCATTGCTGGCAACGTACGTCCTTCGCAACAACAATCAAGCAGAATTTCATTCAAAATTCTTTCGTCATTATAACGTTGGATTTCTTCTTCCGTCAATTCACCCAAATCATCTTTTGTCTTAAATTCCACATTGTCTACACCGGCACAATTCCGGATACCGATATCGGAATTACGGCGACCACTGGCAGGAGTCCAAGCATCCGAAAATCCTCCCCATTCACTCTGGTCAGCATCTGCCAAACCTCCACTGGTGAACGTACCACCAATTCCGTTATTAACCAAAGCAGAAGCTGCTTCATAACGGCCTACGTGATTCAATGCTTCTGCCAACATCAAATACAAATCTGCCGAACGATACATATAGATTGGCGTGTCTGATTCGTATGCCGAGCGAGCTGACGAAGAGGTTTCGTTGCGAAACTTGCTGATATAACGTTGTCCACTCGCAGAGGTTGAAAAATAATTGCTGTAACGGGTATCACTACTACCTCCCGGATTGATATCCTCATCCAAATATCTTTCCCTGCCTACTGTAGAAGGAGCTAACAGATATTCATTCGGAGTATCCGTACAGAAATGCTTAAACAATTCGTGCGTTTGGTTTTCGGTATAGTCATACATAATATAGGCAACGACCGCCATTGCATCAGGGTCTTGATTTCTGAACGTACTGGAATACCTAGAACTCATATTGGCATTATGCATATACTGAACATTGGTAGAGGTGGTTGAAGCAAACATATTAGTCATCTCTGTCAGAATCAAGTCTACTGTTTGCTGATAATCGCCATCCCACAGACAAAGTTCTCCATACAAAGCGAAATAAGGCGGAGACATGTAATCCCAATAACGATATACGGAGGTTGATTGATCAGCATCCGGTTCAATCCATTCATACCATGAGAAACTGAGATCACTACTTACTCCGTCATAGCCCTCGTCCAACAACTGGCGACAAGCTTTTACGGCACCAGACAAATCATACCTCGAATATTGTGACAGATCGGTCAAACTTTCCAAAGGATCATCAAACCACACGATTTCGCCATAGATCTTAGCCATCATCAGATAAGTCCATGCTTTTACTCGAACGGCCGAACTAACCAAAGCTTCATAGTGGTCCATGTCAATCGTCGACAGGTTCTTATCCTTAAACTCCTTGACACGTTTCAAATAATCATTGCACGCAATGATTACGTCATAGTAGCCTGCAGGATTAGCATAAGAGTTTCCGGTCAGGTCAGCATTATAATTATAAATATCCAACAGTTCACTAGGTGTATTAGTTGTCGGTTCCAACAATTCTGCACGAGTATCAGTCAGATAAACACTTTTGTCTCCAATTGCCTGTAAGCGAGTTGTGATACCGATATAGCCTGAATACATTTCACTGTCAATACTTATGTAGTCGTCACTATCCAACTCCGTATTGTTCGACACCTCAAAAAAGTCCTCACACGAAGTCAACGTCACTGCCGCAACACAAAAGGCACCAATCAAATATTTCAATTTCATGTTATTTTAGAATTTCAAGTTAATACCAAACTTCACTGTCCTAGGTTGAGTTAATTTAGCATAATCCAATCCCTGCATTTCGGCAGAAGTCGAAGAGTACGAAAACTCCGGATCCAATCCTAGATATTCCGTGAAAGTCAACAAGTTTTCTCCTGTGATATAGATCGTTCCCGAACGGAAGAAATTCCAAATAGGTTTATTGAAATCATAACTCAACGTTACATTCTTCAAACGTAAATAAGAAGCATCTTCTATCCAGCGAGAAGAGAAATCGTTATTGCCTGCCGGATCACCCCATACGGCACGTGGAATATCGGTCTGCTGTCCTTCCAGATTCCAGCGGTTTACAACAGCCGTACTTTGATTATTCGCACTAGACAGTGATTCCAGCGAACGTCTTACTGCATTGTAAGCCAGATTACCCTTCGAGTAAGAGAACTCAGCCGACAAAGCAATGTTTTTGTAACGTATTTTTGTGAAGAATCCACCGAAGAAATCAGGAGAAGCGCTACCCAAAGCCACACGGTCGTTATCGTCAATACGGCCATCACCATTTTGGTCTACATAGATCACGTCACCGGCTTGGTATGCCACACCACTGGCATTTACCAAACCAGCAGCTGTAGCTTCTTCCTCGGTTGAGTAAACACCTACAGCCTGCAGGCCATAGAACTGGTAAGGAGAATATCCCACTCCGTTCAGCCACTGTGCACCATCACCCAAATCGGTAATGATATCGTCATTGCCGCTCAAAGAAGTGATTTTACCAACATTCTTGGCAATATTTCCACCGATAATCCATTCGAAATCACGCGTACGAACTACCGAAGCGGCTACGGACAACTCCAGACCTCTATTGGTGATCTCAGCCATGTTGTCGTAGTAATTACCCGTTCCGTAAACCGGTGACAAGCTACGCAGAATCACACCGTCGGTTGTCTTGCTCCAATAATAGTCGAATGACAAGTTTACACGGTCGTTCAGCACGGACAAATCCAAACCTAAATCTATCTGTGAGTTGCGTTCCGGCTTCAACTCCGTATTAGGAACATTGACACGCACAATACCGGAAACGGCATCATAGGGCATGCTCGAATAATAGAACTTTCCATATTTTGAAGAGAAACGGCTATTACCGGTCATGCTATATTCCGCACGAACATCCAATCGGTTCAACCACGTTAAGTCTGACAAAGTTTTCAGGTTCTTACCCATCCATGCCAAACCAACTGACGGATATACGTAGAAACGAGCGGCATCTACACCGGAAGCAGAAGAACCGTCTACAGACATGTTGGCCGATACTTTCCACATATTCATGTAAGTATAATCAGCATGAGCATAGAAGTTCATCCAATTCCAGTTTTCCGTATAACCATAGAAATAGCGTCCTAAGTCGTCAACCGAATCCAGTGTCTTATAAAAGTCGTTTGCTGTATTGCGACCCGTACCGGCATCATACTCATTATCGGTAGTTATCAACTGAAATCCGGCAATGGTATTTAACTTATGCACATCATTAAAGGTCTTGGTATATTGTCCGTTTACATTGAAGAATAAATTATATGCGGTAGCTATACCTTCTTTCACCGTGTTATTGAGAATTCCATATTGGTCATAAACCGGCATAATAGCCTGATCATCAACACCCGGAATAAACAGACTCTCCTTATTGTAATTATAATACAATCCGAATGTACCGGAGAATGACAATCCCATCAAAGGTCTGTAAGTCAGAGCGACACGCATATTAAGGTCGTACTGATGACTTCCGGCTTCTATGGTATTCACTGCTGCCAATGGATTAGTAGAAGCCAGATTCATATCTTCGGATATACCATAGTAATAGCTGGAATACACTCCGTTCATCACCTTGCCTTGTTCGTCCATTGCATAGGGAGCCAAATAGGGAGAGTGAGCGTATGCGGCCAAAATCGGGTTTGTCTCACTTTCCATACCCTGATTATGATAAGAGCCTTCCATATATGCCATACTTATGGTTGCAGCCATTTCTACTTTCGAGCTAATCAACACGTTTGTATTCAACAAAGTATGGTAGCTATCAAAAGAAGTATTTTTCAGCACACCCATTTCACTGGTATATCCGAGAGAGAAATCGTATTTTGCAATCGCATCACCTCCTTTTACCCGAAACAGATTGTCTGTAACAAAAGCATTCTGATAGATCAGGTCTTGCCAGTCTGTCGCATTGTTATACAAATAACTATAAATACTATTCGAACTGCTCAAGAATGGTAATTCTGCAAACATCTCCTCCATATTGCCAAAGTAGCTCATACCTATATCCGACAGATACGACTTATAGTTAGTTCCTTTGAGCAAAGACATACGCTCATTGTTCCACGAGATGCCATACTGACCGTAGAAGCTGATTTCCGTATCCAAGTTTTCTGATATTGCTTGTTCAGTCTCTATCAGAATCACCCCGTTAGAACCTAGCGAACCATACATCGCAGCATCAGCGCCTTTCAACACCGTAATATTCACAATATCATTGATATTGTATGCTTGGAAGAGGTTGCGTGAGAAACCATTAATTAATTGCGACTCGTTTTTGTCCGGCATATACGGAACGCCATTAATCACAATCAGAGGCTGATTGTCAGCAACCAACGAACGAACGCCACGCAGATTCAGATAGCTTCCTTCACCCGGCATACCGCTACTGCGTGTCACTTGCAGACCGGCAACTTGTCCGCTCAAAGCACGGTCGACTTGCACAGTTCCCAGCGTAAAATCCTTTTTATTGATATTGGAAGCCGCCGTACCTTCGATTTTAGCACTCTCAATACGCTGAGGCAATACGGAACTTTCGTTATACTTGTACTTGCTCTCAGGAATCATCATGATAAGCGCATCCGAACGCCCATTGATTAGCTGATGCTCTATGGTGTAATACCCCGGAGCCCAGACAGACATCGATTTCACATCCTCTTTCAACTCGACTTCAAACATACCCTTGTCGTCTGTCGTCACATTTCCCATACCGGGGAAAGAAATGACAGCGCCACTCACCGGCACATTAGTCGATGAAATAACCTTACCCACAAATTTTCTGTCTTGTCCGTAAGCCGCAACAACACTCGAAAATAATAGAGCAGCGCATATAGTTTTTATATCCTTCATAATTAATACGAACCTAAAAATTTTTAATAACAGTTTTCTGTTGGTTTCAAGCACCAGTGATGGAACACAGTTTTAGGTCTGGCAATCGGAACGTCCACACCTACATAGGAGATTTTTACGACTTGAGCTTCTGTTCCTTCAATTACGACCTCACCAACCTTACCTCCGTCGCGGTCATAGTTGCCGGCTTTGCTATTTGTAGCCAGACTCGAATTATAGCCTTCGGGATAACCCTGACCGCCACGATCGTAATGATAAGTTGTCTTAGTCAAATCACTGGCTGTAACCTGACCAACATACTCATCGTTAAAATAAATGTCGATCGCATGAGGGTTGGACGAAGTTTGTTGGAATCCCAAACACAAATCGTATTCACCCGGCGGAACCAAATAGGCTTCCGTTGTATGACCGGCAGATGTCGATTCGTATTTAAACGGAACAAAGTCCAACCGATAGGTTCCCGAATAAGCAGCTGTATCTGCAGCCGTACTTAAATCTAGTCCATCCGTCAAATCATAGGTCAATATGACATTCGTAATGTTCGGGAAACCGGCTTCCGGCCAACCAGACCATTCAGTCACCGCTGTACTTATACTATTAAACGTCAAATTATCTTCTGTAAAGTATTCGGCTTTTTCCTCATCATTGATGTTCTCATAATATTTGAAATAATCTTTCAAACGATAGATCAACATGTTGGTCGGAATTCTCATATCGCTGATATAATAAGCGACACCATTACTCAAAGGTATAGAGTCTGTCACATCAATCTGCTGTACTGTTGTACGCCATTGACGGTCGAAGATCGAAGTCAAATCGATTTTATCCGGGTCGGTTGTAGTCAAGTCCGATATCGAAAGTTTGGTATCAAAGAAAGCTACCTGTATGAACCAATTTTCCAGAATCGTATCTTCGCGTTCCAGATTCCATGCAGCCAATTTCGCCTTACCTTCTTGCAAGGCTGTTTCGATGATGGTATTCGACGGAATCAACATCGTTCCATTAATCGATTCGGATAAGATGTCCATACCTTCGTCTGAGAAATACGAACATTGAGTTGTCCAAACGGTATCATAAACCACGTTACCGCTCTGATCGTATCCGATGGGTAGGCTGGAACTCTGATCAAACGCCTGAGTACAGCGTGCCAACACCATATCACGGAAGATTGAATAATCGTCAGACAGTTCCTGAATGGTTTCATACATCGATTTCGGAGCCGTAACTTTTTCGCTCAGTTCGTACACATAACCATTCTGGGCCTGGATGGTTCTTAGTACATAAGAGCCATTAAAAGCAATCGAGTTAGCATCTCCCGTGTCCTGATTCAATCCTTTGGTCACCTCGATGTATTTGCCGCACCACATCAGCACTCGCTGACCATCGGTGACGTTAGACGGAGACAAAGAGACATCCGACACATGAGTTTGGGCTGAATACAATTTTTCCGAATCTGTTTCCTCTTCATCCGATCTGCTCATATTGTCGTTTGATACAACCAAAACCGTCAGCAACTGTTCGTCAGCATTCATTTGATCCAGCAAACCTGTCTCCTGAAACAGACTATACATTTCGGAATAGTCAGCCTCACTACTTAAGAACTCAGCAACAGACATATCAACCGCTTCCACATTGTCATTGTTCACCAAGTCTCCTGAACTATTATAGTGGTCATTCCAAGTATCGTCACAGGCCATAAAGCCTATCGATACCGCTATCGTTGTTATAAATAAATATAAAGTTTTCATTGTACAGCAGCGCATATAGTTTTTATATCCTTCATAATTAATACGAACCTAAAAATTTTTAATAACAGTTTTCTGTTGGTTTCAAGCACCAGTGATGGAACACAGTTTTAGGTCTGGCAATCGGAACGTCCACACCTACATAGGAGATTTTTACGACTTGAGCTTCTGTTCCTTCAATTACGACCTCACCAACCTTACCTCCGTCGCGGTCATAGTTGCCGGCTTTGCTATTTGTAGCCAGACTCGAATTATAGCCTTCGGGATAACCCTGACCGCCACGATCGTAATGATAAGTTGTCTTAGTCAAATCACTGGCTGTAACCTGACCAACATACTCATCGTTAAAATAAATGTCGATCGCATGAGGGTTGGACGAAGTTTGTTGGAATCCCAAACACAAATCGTATTCACCCGGCGGAACCAAATAGGCTTCCGTTGTATGACCGGCAGATGTCGATTCGTATTTAAACGGAACAAAGTCCAACCGATAGGTTCCCGAATAAGCAGCTGTATCTGCAGCCGTACTTAAATCTAGTCCATCCGTCAAATCATAGGTCAATATGACATTCGTAATGTTCGGGAAACCGGCTTCCGGCCAACCAGACCATTCAGTCACCGCTGTACTTATACTATTAAACGTCAAATTATCTTCTGTAAAGTATTCGGCTTTTTCCTCATCATTGATGTTCTCATAATATTTGAAATAATCTTTCAAACGATAGATCAACATGTTGGTCGGAATTCTCATATCGCTGATATAATAAGCGACACCATTACTCAAAGGTATAGAGTCTGTCACATCAATCTGCTGTACTGTTGTACGCCATTGACGGTCGAAGATCGAAGTCAAATCGATTTTATCCGGGTCGGTTGTAGTCAAGTCCGATATCGAAAGTTTGGTATCAAAGAAAGCTACCTGTATGAACCAATTTTCCAGAATCGTATCTTCGCGTTCCAGATTCCATGCAGCCAATTTCGCCTTACCTTCTTGCAAGGCTGTTTCGATGATGGTATTCGACGGAATCAACATCGTTCCATTAATCGATTCGGATAAGATGTCCATACCTTCGTCTGAGAAATACGAACATTGAGTTGTCCAAACGGTATCATAAACCACGTTACCGCTCTGATCGTATCCGATGGGTAGGCTGGAACTCTGATCAAACGCCTGAGTACAGCGTGCCAACACCATATCACGGAAGATTGAATAATCGTCAGACAGTTCCTGAATGGTTTCATACATCGATTTCGGAGCCGTAACTTTTTCGCTCAGTTCGTACACATAACCATTCTGGGCCTGGATGGTTCTTAGTACATAAGAGCCATTAAAAGCAATCGAGTTAGCATCTCCCGTGTCCTGATTCAATCCTTTGGTCACCTCGATGTATTTGCCGCACCACATCAGCACTCGCTGACCATCGGTGACGTTAGACGGAGACAAAGAGACATCCGACACATGAGTTTGGGCTGAATACAATTTTTCCGAATCTGTTTCCTCTTCATCCGATCTGCTCATATTGTCGTTTGATACAACCAAAACCGTCAGCAACTGTTCGTCAGCATTCATTTGATCCAGCAAACCTGTCTCCTGAAACAGACTATACATTTCGGAATAGTCAGCCTCACTACTTAAGAACTCAGCAACAGACATATCAACCGCTTCCACATTGTCATTGTTCACCAAGTCTCCTGAACTATTATAGTGGTCATTCCAAGTATCGTCACAGGCCATAAAGCCTATCGATACCGCTATCGTTGTTATAAATAAATATAAAGTTTTCATTGTACGTTAATTTAAAGGTTCAAACAATAAATAATCTAGCTGAATTCTAAAACTTGAATTCGTAGATGCAGCCGGGTCCTGCACTAAGATCTTAAAGGTATGATCACTGGTTGTCTCAAATTCGAGTTCGTCATACAACACATAATCATAAACGTTCAAACTATTGCTGGGAACTGAAGTATAGGGAGTTGCCGAAATTATATGTTCGTCATCAAATGAGAACTGCATCTGTCCGCCGTTACTTCCATCTGTAGCTTGACGCATAAAGTTCTGGGACGTTGCATAGCAGAAACGTAAAGTCACTTTATAACGACCTTGTATAATCGTAGGAGTTTGCATTGAAACCCAACTCATATAACCGAGGTTTATTACCAACATATCGCCATTACGGCAATTAGAAAAATTATTGGTGGATTTAGCCGTCATATAGTCCAGATAATTATAAGAACTTGTCGAAGCCGGATAATTAACTATCTGATAACTATAACAACTTAACGAAGATACATCCGTTCTATATTCATTGCTGGCATCTACCGTCTGATATTTCTGACCTTCCGTTCCGTTGCTTGCAATGTAATTCTCAACTTCAGAATAATCGCAGAAATCAAACCATATCATCGCAGGAGTAGGATCTTCCCATATTGGCAGATACGAACTGATTTGCTGGATATAACCATTCTTTCCGCGCACGTCGCAGAATTTTTCCACAAACTGTGCTCCGCCATCATTATCATAATTCAGATAAGTATCCCCATCCGCCTCTTTTGTCATCTTAATAATGGTTCCGGATGCATACGTGCTATAAACGTTGTATGCATAAATCGTATCCGTGTCGGCCATCTTCAGTCTTTCCAACGAATACGAACCGTCCAGGATATGGTATGCAACATAACGATTCAGAGCATTTTCAGCATTCGTATAATCGCTGCCGGCTCCCAATTCAGAGACTAAATCCGACAACGAATTAATGCCTTCTGCGGCAAACGTTTCATCCGTCACACCCAATAAGGTAAACGTACGTGTACGCTCATTCACTATGCCTTGATAAATGCTCAACGTATCTTTGATGATATTCAGCGTATCACCCCATCCTGTCGCACTCAAAGCCTCTTTCATAATTGAATAATTGCTTTCGGTTTCTTCATTCAATTTTTCCCAAAGACTTTCTACAACCGGAGTCAATGCATCCTCCAATATATATACGAAACCGTTGGAAACACGAATATCCATCTCAATAACATGGGCTTCCCCATTCAGATATACAGCGTTCAAACCACTACCGTTTACGTCTGTACTGTCACCAAAAGTTACAGTCAGATATTCTTCGCTCAGCGTTGCAACGCTCAATTCACCGCCAGAAACAAAAGTTGAATAAGTGATAGAGTCACTTAAAACATGGTACTTAATAAAACTACTGGCATAATCCACACCCAACTCTTCCAGAGAACTCACTCCTCTCGACTCATAGAATTTTTGCATGGCTTCATTATTCGGCACAAAAACCGTGAAAGAACTGTAAGCCTGATTTATCGCATTATATAAATCTGTATACCGCAACATGGCTACAAACTCTGACAAATCTTCGCGAGAACTCATATAAGTAGAAGCCGGATTCATATCATAAGCCTGATAAGTGGTATTTTCATACGGATCATCACATCTTATAAAAGAAACAATGACCAACGCTAAAGAACTGATTATTATAACAAACTTCTTCATATCTATGTACTTTTTGTTTTTTTTAATATCCACTGTAATATGGATTTTGTGTCAATAACGTATTAGATGCTATTTCATCTTCATCAATAGGCAGATACCAACCATATTCATCATTCAAAACGGAAGATATCCAAGCAGCGCGGGCAGACTGATTGTTTTCCGTTACCAATGCAATACATGTACTGAAATATCTAAAGTCTTTCGAACGTCCGTAGCGTATCAAATCATACCAGCGTTTGCCTTCCGCAGCAAATTCGATATCACGTTCATTCAATAAAGCCGTCAACATTTCCAATTCCGAAGTTTCGTTCGGATTGATTGAACTATCGGCCAATCCCGCACGTTCGCGAATCTGATTGATAATATCCAATGCACTGGCATAGTTGTCGTCTCCACCCTGCCAAATCAAAGCTTCAGCTTTCATTAGCATTACATCCGCAACACGATAAATAATAAAGTTTGCATCTGAATTCGTGCGAACATTCGCATAATCACCGTTTGAGTTCTCACCGCCATTATATTTCCAGATATAAGCAGCTGTAGCACTGCTATAATTGGTAGAACTGCTCTCATCGGTATCGAAAACACATGCGCCATACCATGCACGACCAATACCGCCACTACTGCTAACTTGAGCGACTTCATTCGCCTCTTCTATCAAACGGGTGGTCATAGCCGTAGTATATCGGTAATCTGCCGAGGAGGTAACCGAAAACAGAGACGAAGGCGAGCCCGATGTCTGAGAAAGCGAATAGCTGAACTGTAACTCAAAAATCGATTCACTACTATTACCCGGATTATAGATTCGGAACCACGATTCATGGCTGTCAGCAGCTGAAGACGTAATGAATGCGGGTGCATAAGATGAAGACGAATTAAGGAGCATGTCAGCATACTGAATACATCCGTCCCAATCTTCAGACCACAGGCAAACATCAGCCATCAAAGCGTAGATAGCCCAAATCGTGCCACGACCCTTGTTTTCCCAAGCATTGATACCTTCCAATGCCGAACTGTCATAAAACTCTTTTGCAGCACCAATGTTGATAGCGGTCAGCAAATCCGACTTAATCTGTGCGACAATGTCGTCTTCACTCGATTTTGCAAGAGACATCGGCGCTGTATCATCCACATAAGCTGACAAAACCAGAGGAACTTCCTTCCAGTTTCTCACCAAATAAAAATACATCAATGCGCGCATAAAATACGCTTCGCACAGATGGCTGTTCATAACGCTTTCTACATAACCTTCGTCTTCTTCCATTACCTGAGGAGCATATTCCAACACAGAGTTAGCCATATTGATTACCTTATATAAGGTTTCCCACGATATATAGCTCGAGTTCGGAATCAACTGGAACGTTTGGATCGCAGAACTGGTGTAAGGCATATAAATCGAACCTGCACGCAATTCCCCCCAGCGAATAAAATTACTTACGCTTTGGCGCATATAATAGTAACCGGATGCTAAGACGGCCTCTACATCTTCTTCTGACTTCCAGTAGTCATCCGTTACTTGTTCATTGTTGGGATATACGGTCAACCAGTCCGTACAACTGCTACTTAGAAGTCCTCCAGTAATTAATAATGTATATAGTATTTTTTTCATAAAATCTTCTCACCATTAGAATGATAAATTAAGTCCAAAAGACACTTGGATAGAGCAAGGTGTCGTAGCTGTATCTTCTGCAAAGTCCGTAGGAGTAGATGGAATCTTTACTTCCGGATCTTGTCCGGTATAATTTGTCCACGTAAAGAGGTTATAACCCGTAACGAAGACATTCAAATTATTAACTCCGAGACGACGACAGAAATCTGTCGGCAGATTATAAGAAAGCGACAAAGTCTTCAAACGTAAATAAGAGTTGTCTTCCACAAAACGGTCAGAACCTAAATAGTTCAAACCGGTATTGTATAACGCACGCGGAATATCCGTGTCGTCACCTTCCTTTCTCCAACGGTTCAATACCGCAGTACTTTGATTGGAAGTGCCATACATTGCCTCGTTGTTCATACGTGTCGTATTGATAACCTTCGAACCGTAACGTCCGTAGAATGAAGCGCTCAGCGTAATGCGGTCGTAGCGAAGGTTAAATCCGAAACCACCGGTAAGCAACGGATTGTAGTTACCCAGATAAACAATATCGTATTCGTTGATTACACCATCGTTATTGATATCTTCATACTTGGCATCACCCGGGCAAACCACATACGAACCATTCTGCATGACAATCGGGTTTCCGTTCAAGTCGTTCATGATATTGCCATCGGCATCACGAGCATACGTATCTTCAGTATTTTGATATACACCCAAATAACGGAAACCATAGAACGAGCCTACCGGACGTCCGGCAGCCACGATTGAAGCATACGTTCCGTTTGACAGCGTGTATGTGTCCGTACTCATGTTGGAAGGCAACTCGGTAATTTTGTTCTCATTGTGGCTCAGATTCACATAGGCCGTCAGACGCCATTTCTTTGTCTGGATAGGTACTACGTCTGCGCGAACTTCCCATCCGTAGTTCTCCATCTTACCTGAGTTCATGTATTCCAACTCGTCATAACCGGTAGTGGTAGGAATACTCACATCCGTTTGCAACAGATCTTTTGTCCAACGATGATAGATATCGACCGTAAAGCGCAAGCGGTTATTGAGGAATCCCAAATCGGCACCGACATTAAAGTCTGTCGTCGTTTCCCATTTCAAGGTATTCAACTGCATGCGCACCGGCTCTATGGCAGCCATTCCCATATAACCGCCGGAGATAGCAGAAAAAGCTCCGAAATAGGAAGTACCCTTGGCGCTATTACCGGTTTGTCCTACAGAAGCACGAAACTTCACTTCGTCAATCCATCTGATCTCACGCAAGAACGGTTCGTAATGTGCATTCCAAGAAACACCGCCGGCAGGGAAAATACCCCAACGATTGTCTTCACCCATTGCAGAATTACCTTCGAGGTTTGCAGTCGCTTGGAATACATAACGATCCATCAACGTGTAATTGGCTTGCACGATTGCAGAAACCGTGCGTGACTCCGATTCTGAAGATCCGGCAGTAACGACCGAACTTCCGTTAATCGGGTCAGACAGTCCGGCAGAAGCATTTCCGGAAGTCGTAGTCGAGAAACTGGTGCTTCGAGATTGTTTCGTACGCAAAACACCGGTAGCAATCAGCTGATGTTTCTCTGCCCAGTCTTTGATATACAGCAACTGGTTTTCAGTTTGCAACGTATAGGCATCCGAGCCGCTGTCCGTACTGCGGTTTGCATAGCTGTCCGTCCACGCCACACCGATGGCAGATTGAGGCAAGAACTTGTGACCGCGAACACCTTTCAATTGCAAAGAGACTAAACCTTTGTAGGTAAATCCCGGAAGAATAATATAATCGGCCTGCAGGTTGAGCTTTCCTTCGCGTGTACGGGTATTGTTTTCGCTCTCACGCGCCATAGCCACAGGGTTGTAATTGGAAGCCCTCTTGCTACTACTTTGAGAAAAACTACCCTCATAGTCTGATGTATAGGAAAAATACTGCGAAGTGCGCTGACCGGTGGCATCATCTATATAATAAGGTGATTTGTTCGGCATTGCACTATAGGCCACACTACGAATGTTTTCATAATAACCGGCATCCTGATCTGATTCGTTATAAGTAAAGTTTACATTAAAACGCAATTTGTCAGAAAAATCATAAGTAACTCTCAAACTCGTATTGAAACGATTCAGATTCGTGCCGATTGTCGTACCTTCTTCCGTCAGATAACCCAGAGAAAAACGGTAAGTAGCCTTTTCGCCACCACCACTCATGGCAAAGTTTCCTTCCCATTTAAACGCATTGCTTTTGACTTCGTCGAGCCAGTCGGTATTCTGATTGTATTCATCAAAATAACGATAAGAAGGGTCATAACCGATTTCCGGCGTGTCGAACAACAAGGTCAATTCAGTGCTGGCATTCGTAATGCCCTTATAGTTCGCAGCATTCCAAATCGCATCGTTCATCAATGCCACATACTGGTCACCGTTCAACATCGGTATACCGCTAGGCTCGTATTTGGATGTAAATTTCGAAGAAAAGTTGAATGACGTTTTTCCGCGTGATCCTTTTTTAGTCGTAATCACCAGCACACCATTTGCACCTTGTGAACCCCAGATAGCAGTAGCTGATGCATCTTTCAAAACTTCTACCGACTCTATATCGCTCGGCGAAAGATTCAGCAAGGCGCTCAAATCTTCGTTGTTACTGTTTGACCAATCGTAATCGTCGTCCAAATCGTCCGTATAAGGCACACCGTCGATAACAATCAACGGCTCGGCATCCGAGTTCAACGTACTGGTACCACGAATACGAATAGAGCCTTTAGCACCCGGGTCACCGCCACCCATCAAGATATCCACACCGCTCAGCTGTCCTTGCAACGCTTCTTCGATAGAAGAAACCGGCGAAGTCATAATCAGGTCATCCATAGAAACTTTCTGGGTAGAAGAAATCATTTCTTTCTGCGTGATACCCATGCTGTTCCTATCCAACCGACGGGCTGTAACTTCAACCTCTGCCACTGTCTGGGCATCAGACTCCATGACAACATTCAAACTCGTCTGACCGGTATACTGGATTCGTACACTTTTCATACCGATGTATGAGAACACAATCGTCAGATTATTTTCTCCTTGCGGCACTTGCAAATTATACACACCGTCCAGATTGGTAATCGTACCGCCCAAAGAACGGTTTATCGCATTGACAAACTGCACGTTTACACCCATCAACGGTTCTGACTTTCCGTCGAACAGCTCGGTAACTTTACCGGATATAACGGCATTTTGCGCCCATGCTCCCCCCATACCTGTGAAGAGACATGCAAACAACAATAATATATATTTAGAACATTTCATAATCTTCTCATTATTTCAAAACAGAGTCAATAAATTGCGCACATCCATCGTCAAGAGCCAATGGGAAACAATAATCGGCATAACTCGATACAGGAACAACCGTACACGTATTTGTTCCATTATTCAAAGCTACCGTCATTTCAGTACCGTTATCATTGTAAATCAACGAGCCAACGTCACCATAAGTCCCATATGCTCCTGAGCTAAAGTTTGAACCCGGGTATGGATACACGCTAATTGTATTCAGGCTGGACAGAATAAAATAGTCGTTCAAATAATCAGCCAAAGCGTCCTGATCCGTAACAGTTAAATTTCTTATGTCTGTTCCTGATACACCCGGAATATCTCCATTTTCCAATGCCGTTGTAATAGCGTCGTTGGTCGGAACAAACACAACAAAACGAGCGACATGCTCACTATTTACTGTCAAATTTGTCAAAGAATAGTCTGACTGATCAGAAATACCGGCATAACTCAATAACCAAGAAAACGCATAATATGGATAATTTACACTATTTAGTCCATTAGCAAGATACCATTCCAAATCGTTATTCAACTCCTCGGAAGCAATCTCATACGAACGACTGTCGCCATACGTATAAACCCGGCCGTTATACCAGTCACCGTCAACTTCAGAGAAAGTAGAGAAAGGATCAGAACTGCTACTTGTTCCCAGACTGACAATAGAGTTAGCAAAGCGAGCGCTGGAAGTGATTTCACTGTCATATACGTACATATAATTATAAGCTACCTGCGTAGGCAGTACCTGACCACCACTTGCAGCCAATGCTTCTACACCCGTAATCGTGTGCAAATTGGCTATATTCTGCATGGTCGTAGTGCTCGCAGCACCCCAAAAGCCTTCTGAATCAGGCGTCTGCAACGTCAGATCCCCTGTGCCATAGTGATCCACTTCTATTTCGTTTGCCGCTAACTGGTCATTTGTAGGAACCAACAATATATATTGCACGCTCGTCGAAGACATAGACGAAATCAATCCCGAACCGTCAAACGCATACAAGGCAGCGCGGAAATCGCTGTATTGAAACAACGCACCGACCACACTCGTAAACAATTGAGGTTCTGTCAGCAAATCCAAACCATAGAATACGCCATTGACACACATCTTGCGGTTTGTCACATCGGTATACGGGTCAAACGAAAGTCCAACACCGTTTGTTATCAAATCTCCATTAACGACGTCTTCAGGAAAAACAGCACTGCCGCTGTACACGCACGAAGTTATCAGATACTGATAAATCACAGGATCCAGATCATCTATCGAATCATAACCCTTACCAGCCCAATAACTTTGGAAGTAATTGTTGAGTGCAGTGTTTGACGGAGCAAAGACACTATATCCCACACTCATCAGAGACGCCAGATCCAGATAGCTGGAAACCGGCCACTCTTGAGCAATATTAGGCAAGTTTGTGTGTTGAAGCGTGTACAAGGAGTCTACACCTGCAGATTCGCCGTAGTTCGTGGAATAAGTTGCATCGTAAACATAAGTTGCAAAATAATCATACATATTTAAAAAGATAGAATAATCGGGATCATTCTTCAACTCTGTATGAATAGTCTCCAACGGTTCAAGCACACGGTCAATCTTATATATATAGCCATTATCAGCCGGAATCTCGTATTCCACCACACTTGCGTTCGACACATTAAAGCCATCAGAACCCGTCCACGTTGAGTTCGGATAGAAATACTCATAGTTCGTTTTCGCATCGATTTCGCGCGTACTGAAAAAATAATGCGAGAAAACCGGAATAAAACGATCTGAATGCCAAACGGTTACATACTTATTGTTCGTTGCGTCGTATTCCACCGTCGGAGCATCCGAACTGTTTGTCGGAAACTTGTAATACTGCCCCATACGGATTACCGCACTTTCAGAATCTTCCAAATCCCCCGATGGACGATAGTTCTCCATCTTACTTTTAGTGAAAGAATAGTCTATCAAATGAAAGCCTACCAGTTTTGAAAGTTCATCAGTGTCCATAGCATCAATAGACGAATACCCTTGTTCCGCCAAATAAGTATTAAATGCCTCATCATCAGGCGCCATCACTGTCAACAATGACTTACCTGCAACCATTTGCCGATAACCGATCTTCTCTATAGCTTGCAAGAAGATGGAATAATTACCATCTTTTTCCAACACTTCCCAAGCACTACCCTCCGAAAGCCGGATTTCGTAATGCTCATCCATCTTGTCCTCACAAGAATAGAAGAAGAGTGGCATCAGCAACACCCAAAACATTCGCTTTACAAATGTTATTTTCTTCATAAACAATAAATTTGAGTAGTTAGTAGTTAATAAATTTGTCATTCATCTAATATATACTTTCGCATTCTTTAGCGAACATGTAAAATTACCTTATTTCTAAAAAAACAAAATGAAGAATTTGACACAAACAGTCAAAAATATAACATTATTTTATTTGCAAAGATTTCATTATTTTATACACTTCGCCTCTTTTGCTCTTTTCCCGTTTGATTATGCCCCACAGGGCCCCCACAGGACTCGGAGACTCGGCAATCCGCCGGCTCAACTGCACACGCCGTCTCCATCCGTCTGAGTTTCCTCAATTTTCAAGCATCTTTTTCCGGTATTCGGACGGCGTAAGTCCGTCAGCAAATTTCTTAAACGTGGAGTAGAAATTCTCGGCCGTATTGAAACCCAGTTGGAATTGAAGTTCCTTGACGGTGACGTGCGAATCCAGCAACAGACTCTTGGCTCGCTGGATTTTCTTTTGCATGAAGTAGCGCGTTGGCGGCACGCCGGTTTGCCTCTTGAATTCTTTTCGGAACAACGAATAACTCATGCCTAACATTTGGGCGAGCGATTGCCAATCGATTTTCTCGCCGATATGTTCGTTCATATAGATTCTGGCATGCTGAATCTTTTGTGTCATGGAGTTTGGTTCCTGTTCCTTATGAATGGCCGTGACAATCAGTCCGAGCATGTGAAAAACAATACCCGAAAGATATGGCTGTATCGACGAATGATAACGTTGCGCCAATTCCAACGCACGTATGTAGAGCGAAATCAACTCTTCATTCATGCCTAAATCAATCAATTCAATATTGGCTTTAAAATATTGTTGGCCAATCAACCTTTGGACAAAATCGCCCTGAAATCCGATGTAATATTCCTTCCATCCCGTATTTTTATTCGGACGATACGAATGCCACTGGCCGGGTACCAGCCACAGAAGGGTACCCCTACGGACATTTACCCCCCCCCTCACATTATCAATTTTCTGATTTTCAGAACCTTCCAACTTATTGTTGTCTGCATCTACAAGCGCTTCTTGTAAATCAGACGGAGGAGAGAGAAACAATTTGCCTTTACCGCGCACGATATAAACCAATTGATATTCATCGAGCACCCGTCCGTCTTCTATCTTAAACAGATACGATGACGGATGACCCTCCAACGGATAAGAGTCCCTCATCTGCACGTCCTGACAACCTACAGTCGTCACCCATAGACCATACGTTTTATCTACATCATTGGCTGTTAGATATTCGGTCTTTACATGGGACACGTTCACTTTCTCCTCTTTTTTTCCTGCATACGATTTCTTTTTCTTGAGAGTCATAGCTAATCGATAAAAATAACCACACAATTTAAATCTGTTTAAAGATAATTTTAGTTTTTTGCCCCCCCATATATTTATCCTTTTTTAACTCTTTTAACAGCCGAATTTGCCATATAAAATTAAAAAAACATAGGAATTTGATATAAATTCATCCACCTATGAACAGAAACAAAGGAATACACCCAGCATAACACTTGTCGTTTTCAATGGAATGGCGTACCTTTAATCCCGTCAAACACAACAGAATCTCACAAACATGAAAACTCAATGGTTTTTTGCATGCATCGTAGCCGGAATGTTAGCCACACCACTATTATTCGGTATTACCACTCAACCGGCAGCCTCCACACCCGATTCAGACACATCGCCTGCGCAGACATTCCCCGACTACGGAGAGGTCAAAGCATTTCCAACAGCCGAAGGATACGGACGTTTTGCCACAGGCGGACGCAACGGCAGCGTGGTTCACGTAACGAATCTCAACGACAGCGGCCCGGGTTCGCTGCGCGAAGCCGTCAGCCAACCCAACCGCATCGTGGTGTTCGATGTGGCCGGTGTCATCCGGCTGGAATCGCCCCTGGCCTTTTCGTCCGACCTCACGATTGCAGGCAACACCGCTCCTGGCGACGGAGTCACCGTGTATGGCAACGCGGTTTCCTTTTCCGGTGCAGACAATATCATCTGCCGCTACATGCGTTTCCGCATGGGTATCAATGGCAAATCGGGCAAAGATGCCGCCGGAGTAGCCTACGGGAAAAACATGATGTTCGACCACCTTTCCGTCACTTGGGGACGCGATGAGAATTTCTCCATCAACCATGCACGAAAAGGGCACGAGGACGACGCCCCGCGAGACATCACCATCCAAAACTCCATCATGGGACAAGGATTGCATCCACACTCGTGCGGCGGACTGATACAGACCGGAGCCGACAAAGGGGTAACGCTCTACCGCAACCTCTATATTGACAACAAAACGCGGAACCCGAAAGTGAAGGGGCTAAACCAATTCGTCAACAACGTGGTCTACAACTGGGGCTCAGGAGCTGCATACAACATGGGCGGAAACTCCGGACAAATCTCGCAAACCACGCTCCAAAACAACTATTTCATTGTGGGTGCCTGCCTCAACCACGACGGCAAACACTACACACCGACCCTGCCGGTCATCGGATACAACGAAAACGTGTACACCTATTTCGACGGGAACTACTACGACGACAACCGCGACGGCAAGCTCAACGGAAGACTCATAAAGGGCAGCGAGCTGAAAAAGAAGGAGAGCGACGGCAGCACAAGTCAGCCGGTGTTGCTCGACAGCCCCGACGCCCGACATCCGGAGATTGCGCAACTGATGACGGCCGAAGACGCCTACAACTGGATAGTGACCTACGGCGGAGCCTGTCTGCCTCACCGCGACGAAGTCGACACCTATCTGATAGACGAACTGACCTCGCTCGGAGAGAAAGGTCAAATCATTGAGTCGGAACTGACGCAAACGCCTACCAAAGGCCCCGGCCGGCTGCGTACGGGCGAAAAGCCAACAGACAGCGACAACGATGGCATGCCCGACACGTTCGAAGATCAATACGGACTCGACAAGCACAATCCGGCAGACGCCATGCAGCTGGCCTCCAACGGATACACAAATCTGGAAAACTACCTGTTTATTCTAGAACGTGAACAGCTCGACAACCTTCGCTGACTTTTCCGGACACCGCGACACGATTACCATAAATACATAAAATCGGCAGTTGGCGCCTCGCGGGGCACAGACACGCTTTTTTAGTCCCTGTATTCGTCTCTTATCTCGTTCAGGTAGTCTAGCTCACTGCGGGCAAAATCCACGTCCTCGCCCTCTTCAATCATACGATTCAGCAACTGTTCAGCCTCATCGAAACGGTGCAGGTTGATCAGTATGTAGGCCAAGCGGCGATTCAGAAAACGGAAGAACAAAATCAGGTTCTCGTCGGCATCGTCTTCCAGCATTTCGGAAACATACGTCAGATATTTCTGAATATGGTCGATTGCAAACGGGTCGTTCAGATTACACAGGCAGTTCACAAATTCCTCCGCACAGACAATGCTGTCGGACTTTCGGGCATTGTTCAGGAAATAGTAGGCCTTTTCTTTCAGCCCCAGTTCCATATACACAAATCCCAAGTAGAAACTAATCTGGTAATAGTTGTCTTTCTGCACGGCCGATAGCTGCGACCATTGTCGGCTGTGATACGCATAGATGCGCCGGAAATAATACAACGCTTGATAATAGCAGCGCGCGTTGTAGAACTTCTGTCCCCAATACAGATCTTTCTGTATGCTGGCATCAGCATAAGCCAGTACAGCCTTCTGCTGGTCGGACAATTCGCTGTATTTGTTTCCCTCCTGCTTGTCGAACGCATCGTCGATCATGTATTTCGCTTCCCAGTAGTCTTCGCGGTCGGAAGTCAGCGAAATTTCAACCAAGGAGCGCTTGGTATAGGCATCCGGATTCAGCGTGTCTTGGTCGAACACGTCACCGACACGGTCGAGGGTCATGCGGTAGTAGAGTACTTTCTCCGTGCAACCGTTAGCCCGCGTCAGGTCGATCAGCAGACCGCCGTGTTCGAAATTCAGACACAAAATCAGCTCGGACAAATCGACTTCCTGATGATGTTGTTTGATGTAGGCCTGAATGTCGAACGCTTTTATCTCATCCGCCTTGGTCAGCAGCTCGCAGCGATTGCCGACCAACACCCGCATTTGCTTCACTTCGCCCCAATCGACATCTTCATAGAGGCTTAGCAACACGGCTATGCACAACGTATGTTCGTCGAGTTGCGGCTCTTCTTTCAGCTCGCCATGCCCGATTTCCAACTGGTTTCGCACGAGCGCGATGCGGTTGTTGAAATCGTTGTTCAGGAAGGTCTGGGCAAAATCGTCGTGTTCTTTCTCCTCCTTCGCCAGTTCTTCAGAAAAGTCTCGGGCAATGTGGAAGGCCTTGCGCATCACGTTGCCCAGTTGTTTCGCAACCAGACGCGGGTCGCCCATCAGCGATGCCCGATACGACAAGGCTACCGTAGCCGGCTTTTCGTTCGGACTGTCGGCATCGAACGTCAGATAGCACGTCCATCCGCTGTAGCGCACGTTCATGCGATTGGCTACGAACGAAGCGAGCATGAATTGTCCGTAGGGGACGGTTTCGAATCGTGGATAATACAAGTCGGCCTCATCTGTCTCCGACCGGTAGCGGAACAAGAAATTCCCTCCCTGAAACCCGACAATATAAGAATTGTTCAACCCACGTTCAATCACTTGCAGACCTATCAAATCGAACAAATATCTGATTTCATGCTCACTTTTAACCGAAACCGTCACGTCATCGGCTGCATTCGCCATTTTCCGTTTGCCGGATTTTTTCCTCACATAAGCAACTCCCAGCATGGCTAAGATGACGACAATCAGAATTACAAGAACGAGTGTTGCATCCATAATGAAAATTACCGGTTTGTTAATCTCGATTTATCACAAACAAATGTACAAAGATTTATCTATCTGTTCGCACATTGCGGAATAAAAAACCATGTCCGAGAAGAAATCATTCTCGGACACAGTAAAAATCAACTTATGATTATAAAATTACGAATAAAAATATGAGATAGTTATGCGTTCGGATTACATTAAGCTTTTACACGGCCGACATAAGAACCGTCGCGCGTATCAACCTCGATAATCTCGTCTTGGGCGATAAACAAAGGCACACGCACCGTAGCGCCGGTTTCCAGCGTGGCGGGCTTGGTGGTGTTCGTAGCCGTGTCGCCTTTCAGTCCCGGCTCCGTGTAAGTCACTTTCAACCGAACCTTAACCGGCAATTCGGCAAACAGGATGGTATCGGTTGAAGCGTCGGAAACCACATCGATTATCATTTCCTCTTTCAGAAAGTCGACACCTTCAATCAAGTCGCGGGCTATGGGCACTTGCTCGTAAGTTTCCTGATTCATGAAAATATAATCATCGCCTTCTTTATACAGATACTGATACGGACGACGCTCTACACGTACATCTTCTAACTTTTCACCAATATTGAAACGACGTTCGAGTACATATCCGTCGACCACATCTTTCAATTTTGTACGCATGAACGTATTTCCCTTTCCCGGTTTGACATGCAAGAAATCAATGCAAAAATAAAGTTTACCGTCCATACGGATGGCAGTTCCGATTTTAATGTCTTGAGCGTTTATCATATTGAATTGTTTAATGATTTGTATTAATCTCGTCTGTAAACGACAAAATGAGTTTTGCGCTGCAAAAGTAACTGAAATAGACAAAAAGCGCAAAAGTTTTGAGCAAAAATGATTTATATGCTTTGCTTATTTGAAAAAAGTCCCTAATTTTGCAGCCCGAATCATGACCGAATAATAACGTAAATAAAGAATATCACAATGAAAAGAACGTTTCAACCTTCCAACCGCAAGAGAAAGAACAAACACGGTTTCCGTGAAAGAATGGCTACCGCCAATGGCCGTCGCGTATTGGCTTCTCGTCGTGCCAAAGGCCGTAAGAAACTGACTGTATCGGATGAATACAACGGTTGCAAGCGATAAATCGCTCCGGCGAAAAGACATAAGAGAAGAAGAGTCTGCTTGAAATCAGATTCTTCTTTTTTTGTTTCCCGTTTCCGATAAAGCCGAAACCGTTTGTAACCATGCTCCGCCACCGGCACAGACAGCCTTGTCCATCACGCTGCCGCGTCCTGCTTGCCAACCGGTTCGCGCCTTGCCGGAAACCGGCACCGAAACATGAAATCGAAACCTTGATTGAAAAACATGCCACCAACATGACCATCCGTCAGCATTTTGCTGTATCTTTGGGCTTTGAATCTGAAAAACTCAATCAACAAGCAATCTAAATAACGAATGAAAATAAAAGATTTTTTCTCTTTCAGCAAAAACCGCATATTCTGGCTCAACATACTCGGCATGATTGTGTTCGTTGTCGCCGTAATCTTCGGTACGCTGAAATGGATAGACATCTACACACGGCACGGCAAAAGCGTCATCGTGCCCAATGTGGTCGGCATGCCTGCCCAAGCAGCCGCGGAAACCCTGACACGCAACCGACTGGAAGCGACCGTGATTGACTCAAGCTACGTGCCGAACGCACAACCCGGGTCAGTGGTCGACCAACGGCCGGTAGCCGGCGCAAAAGTGAAGGAAGACCGCCTCATCTATCTGGTAATCTGCACCGCCAACATGCCGACCCACACCATTCCCGACGTGATAGACAACAGTTCCGCACGTGAAGCCGCAGCACGCCTGCAAGCCGTCGGTTTCAGTCTGACGGAAAACGAATACATCGCCGGAGAGAAAGACTGGGTCTACGGAGTGCGCTACAAAGGACACGACCTGACAAGCGGCGACAAAGTGCCCATCAAAGCCGAATTGACGCTGGTGGTCGGCTCCGGCGAAATCACCCAACCCCAAGACTCGATTGACGTCACACTGCCGGAAAACCAGCCGGACACACACAGTCCAACCGACGATCCGAACAATTCATGGTTCTAAGACACGCACGCATGACGACAGACTACACAGACGAACTGAACGAGAGTTTGGACGACATTGAGCCCGTGGGAGACTCGGAGCTCTACGAGCATTTTCGCGTGGTGGTGGACAAAGGCCAGACTCCCATGCGGATAGACAAGTATCTGTCGGAACGGCTGGTCAACGCCTCGCGCAACCGCATTCAGCGCGCAGCCGACTGTGACTACATCCTGGCCAACGGGAAGCCCGTGAAATGCAGCTACAAGATTAAACCGCTCGACGTGCTCACGGTAATGATGGACCGTCCGCGTTACGACAACGACATCGTTCCGGAGGACATCCCGCTCGACATTGTGTATGAAGACAACGAAGTGATGGTAATCAACAAACCAGCCGGCATGGTGGTTCACCCCGGATTCGGCAACTACCACGGCACATTGGTCAACGCCATCGCATGGCACTTGCGCGACAATCCGGACTACGACCCCAACGACCCGCAAGTGGGACTGGTGCATCGCATAGACAAAGACACTTCCGGCCTGCTGGTTGTGGCCAAAACTCCCGACGCCAAAACCCATCTGGGACTTCAGTTCTACCAAAAAACCACCCAACGCCAATATAACGCACTGGTGTGGGGACTCCTTGAACACGACAACGGGACCATTGAAGGCAACATAGCCCGCAATCCGAAAGACCGCATGCAAATGGCCGTATTCAGCGATCCGACCATCGGCAAGCATGCCGTGACCCACTACAAGGTGTTGGAAAGACTCGGTTACGTGACCTTCGTAGAGTGTCAACTCGAAACCGGACGGACACATCAGATTCGGGTTCACATGAAACACATCGGCCACACGCTTTTCAATGACGAGCGCTATGGCGGACACGAAATTCTAAAGGGTACGCATTTCAGCAAATACAAACAATTTGTGATGAACTGTTTCGACATTTGTCCCCGTCAGGCGCTACATGCCCGCACGCTGGGGTTCACCCATCCGCGCACAGGCGAACAGCTGTTTTTCACCTCCGATCTGCCCGACGATATGACGCAACTGCTCGAACGGTGGCGCACCTACATCAGTAACCGCAATATTTAAACTACATTATACACACAATCGTTATGAAACGTACCATTGCCATTATCGCCGGCGGAGATTCGTCTGAATTGCCGGTTTCCCTACACAGCGCACAAGGGCTGTACTCATTTATCGACAAAGAAAAATATACGCTATACATCGTTGAACTCGAAGGACTCCGCTGGGAAGTCAACCTGCCCGACGGCCGGAAAGTGCCCATCGACCGAAACGACTTCAGTTTTACCTACGACGGACAAAAAACAACATTCGACTTCGCTTACATCACCATTCACGGTACTCCGGGCGAAAACGGACTCCTGCAAGGCTATCTGGACTTGCTCCACATCCCCTACTCCGGCTGCGGCGTACTGCCTTCGGCACTGACCTTCAACAAGTTTACAACCAATCACTACCTGAAAGGCTTCGGCATACGCACTGCTGAATCGCTCATGTTGCGCAAGGGACACGAGATTACGAACGAGGAAGTTATCCGCCAGATAGGATTGCCGTGTTTCATCAAACCCAATGCAGGCGGCTCGAGTTTCGGTGTGACCAAGGTGAAAACAGCCGATGAGATTCAGCCCGCCATCCAAAAAGCATTCGGAGAAGACAACGAAGTGATGATTGAAACCTACATGGAAGGCCGGGAGATTACGTGCGGCTGCTACAAGACCCGACAAAAAGAAGTCGTGCTACCCATTACGGAAATTGTGTCCGAACACGAATTTTTCGACTACGAAGCCAAATATAACGGCGCCTCCCAAGAAATCACACCGGCACACCTCGCCGAAGAGACCGCCGAACGAGTCAGACTGCTTACCTCGGCCATCTACGACATTCTTGGCTGCGAGGGACTTATCCGCATCGACTACATCATCACGGAAGGGGAGAAAATCAATCTGCTGGAGATAAACACCACACCGGGCATGACCGCCACCAGCCTCATCCCGCAACAAGTGGCTGCCGCCAAAATGAACATGACAGACGTTCTGACAGACATCATTGAAAACAAATTTTAAGTTTTAAAACATCTGTTGCGTAATTATTTAAGTATCAATTTGCCCATCATAAAAAGATTTACGTAATTTGCACTAACTATGACAGGCAATGCAGCTCTTCCCTCTATTTGCTTTGAGAAAATGTTCAGGCAAAGCCGCAGAGTTGCCTGTATAAACCAAATATTTTTGAATTATGAACATTCCTGCAGAATTTGATGAAATCCGTCCGTACACTCCGGAAGAACTTCCGCAAGTATATGAGGAATTAATTGCCGACCCTGCTTTCCGAAAGGTAGTTAATCACTTATATCCGCAGGTTCCATTCGAATTCATTGCCGCCAAAATGAGACAGTGTCGAACGAATCTGGATTTTCAAATGGCATTTTGCTATGACTTCATCAAAGGCATCGCAGCCCAACATTGCACCAGCCTGACTATGGACTGTTCGTCGATTCCGGACAAAACATCGTCATACACCTACATCTCTAACCATCGTGACATCATCCTAGACTCTGCCTTCCTCTCTACCTTACTGGTTGACAAAGGCATGAACACGGTGGAAATCGCCATCGGAGACAATCTGCTGGTTTATCCATGGATTAAGAAACTAGTCAGAATCAACAAATCGTTCATCGTTCAGCGTGCCCTGACCATGCATCAGATGCTGGAATCGTCGCAACGCATGTCGCGCTACATCCATTATGCCATCTCGGAGAAACACGAGAGCATTTGGATTGCACAACGGGAAGGACGAGCCAAAGACTCGAACGACCGCACTCAAGACAGTGTACTGAAAATGCTTTCGATGGGTGGCGAAGGCAACTTCGTCAGTCGGCTGAAATCGTTGCACATCATTCCGGTGTCCATCTCATACGAATACGACCCTTGCGACTTCCTGAAAGCACAGGAGTTTCAGCAAAAACGCGACAATCCGAACTTTAAAAAGACCTCGCAAGACGATTTGTTCAACATGAAAACCGGTCTGTCCGGCTACAAAGGCCGCGTGCATTTCCAGACGGGCAACCCGCTAAACCAGTTCCTAAACACGCTCGACCCGTCGCTCTCGAAAAGCGAACAGTTTGCTTTGGTGTCGGACTACATCAACCGCAACATCTATGCCAACTACCGTTTCTATGCCGGCAACTACGTAGCCTACGACCTGTATAAAAACGAATCCCGCTTCCACGAACATTACACGAACGACGAAAAAAAGACTTTCGAAACGTATCTCAGCGGACAACTGGACAAGATACAACTACGGGATAAAGACATACCTTTCCTGCGCGAAAAGATTCTGGCCATGTATGCCAATCCTTTAATCAATTATTTGGAGATTCTTCAAACATGATGCACCCTAACAAACACATAACGGGCAAGATTCTTATCTTCATCATGGTCGTGCTAGCGTTTACACAGTGTGACGATGACGACTATGTTTATCCTTCATATCTTGCAGACTATATGGATGCTTACACCAATAGCGAGGGAGTTATTGACCGCATCAAACCCGACGGATCGACAACCGTCTACTACCTGACCAACCCGGTCAGCGGCAGCCTTGCCGGCGACACGCTTTACCGCACGGTCGGACGCTATAAACTGCCGGACGAGGAGGGCTATACCACGCTTTATTCCATCCAACTGGTCTTAACCCAAGTGCCCATCAAGCGAAATCTCTATCCGAATGTAGATTTTCCCTATGACCCTATTTACATAGAAAGCATATACCGGGGAGGAAATTACCTGAACATCAACGCCCAACCGCTGGGTCGGGACGGCGTACAACTGTTTAATTTCATCGAAGAGAGCGTAACGGGAAACAGCGAGGGCAACACCATTGTTACCATTACCCTAAGCCATGATCAGAACGGTGACCGCGAGTCTTTCCCGCGAGACACCTACCTCTCCGTGCCGCTGTCGGGCTATAACCTGCAAAAGGGAGATTCGATTTACTTTCAGGCCAACCTCTATGACGAAGGCATGAAACTCTGGAAAATAGCCTACTAAAAACTGCTCCTGCGCTGCAACGGACTTCTACCAGAAACGATTGTGCGTTGCGTCGTACTCAAAACCGGCCGATTTCAACGTGGATACCAGTCGGTTACGGTCGATATGCATATCGTCGCACAGAGCATCTAAAGAAGCATAGATATCTCTTAATTTCATGTTGATCACGCTCAACAGCATGACAGGGTCTTGCGGCAATTCGTTCATCCTTATAAATTGTTACACTGATTAAATGTGACAAAATTATTACATTTTCTAGTATTAGACGAAAAAATAATCGATAAATTTTCAAAACCCTAACAAAAAGACCTATATTTGCACCCAGCATAACCATTTATCCAAATGAATATGGAAAACAAAGTTGTCAGAAAAATAGGTCTGGTAGCACACGATGCTATGAAGAAAGACATGATTGAGTGGGTGCTATACAACTCGGAACATCTGAAAGGGCACAAATTTTATTGCACCGGCACCACCGGAACGCTCATTAAACAAGCCCTGCAAGAGAAACATCCAGACACGGAATGGGACATTACCTTACTTAAATCGGGGCCACTCGGCGGAGACCAACAGATTGGTTCACGCATCGTGGAGGGCGAAATCGACTATCTGTTCTTCTTTACCGACCCTATGACCCTGCAACCACACGACACGGACGTCAAGGCACTGACCCGACTGGCCAGTGTGGAAAACATTGTGTTGTGCTGCAACCGTTCGACAGCTGACCACATCATTACCAGTCCGCTGTTTACCGATCCGGAGTATGAACGCATTCATCCAGATTACAGCCAATACAGCCAACGCTTCGAACACAAAAATAAAGTCATCGTATCCGAAGCTGCCGAACGTGCCAGACGGCATCGTGAACGAAAGAAAAAGAAAAAGGAATAAGAATCGATTTAAACATTTCATTAAACGGAGCGGATTAGACGATGGGGTGTCGTCTAATCCGCTCCGTTGATTCATGCGGGAAAGTTCTGCGAGCTCTCCGGGGAAATCACACCTGCTCGAATAAAAAAAACCTGCCGTGCTCCGGCCAAAGCCTCGCACAGCAGGTCAAACAGAATATGAAAATATAGAAAAGAGTACGAAAACGGGCTAACCGATTTTTTTCTTATTTCACCAGACTCTGGAATTCTGCGTTCGTAGCGAACTTAGCAAACTCAAGATCGATCGCAGCTCTTTGAGCTAACGACGGTTCTTTTTCAATCGCAGTCTTCAGGTTGCTGATAACCATGCTTTCGTTGTTGGTACGTGCACCGATGATTGCAGACAGGTATGCCGTGTATGCGTCAGGATTCTCAATACCAGCCAACGTAGCATTTGCCTTGTTGTAGTCTTTGGTCAACAACTGAGCCAAAGCGGCACTGTTGGTCTTCGTGTCACCGAACGATGATACGGCTCTGTCATACTGACCTTCTTCGATGTAATAGTTACCAAAAGCCTCGTCCAAGGTAGCAGCTCCGGCACCCTTGGCCAAATAGCTTTGAGCAGCAACTTTGTCACCCTTAATCAGCGATACCAAAGCCATATTTGTGTTAGCCTCTGCGGATGACGGATTCTTCTGCAAAGCAGTTTGGAAGTATGATTCTGCCTGGTCTATATTGCCTGCTCTATAAGCGATCTCGCCCAAGTTGTTGTATGCACGGTAGTCTGACGGGAAGTTTTGAACAGCGAGTTTATAAATCGATTCTTTCTCTACATCTGTTTCTACCAATGTAGCTCCATACAGAAGTTCTTCTAACGATAATTGGTCGGGTTCGTTCTTGATGGCTTCCAAGATTTCTTCGTCCGAACGACCGATTAACTGATAGTTTAATGTCAAGCGGGCACGACGCAACAGCGGAAGAATCTCCTCTGCCAAATCCTTATAAACGGTAGAAATGTTTTTAATCTCGTTTTCTCTCTGTTCTGAGTCTTGATACATAGAGAGCACACGCAGGATAAGATCTTTGTCTTGGATGTTTGACTTGGAAACCATCTCTTGGAATCCTTCCCAGTCTTGAGCAGTGTAATTAGCATCGACCAAAGCTTCGATTTTTTCCTTCTGCAGTTGTTTGTTGATATAATTTGTGGTGTTCTTCTCACGTTGGCTAGCCAATCTGTCGTTCAACTTGAAACCACCATCAGGAGAAGCGAAAGCAGTTACTTCGATGTTCTCTAACAGTTTTCCTTTCTGATCTGCATTGACATCTTTCATCGTTTCGTAGAACTCATTCAGAGCATCTGATTTCAATTCGCTCTGACGAAGATTAGCCTGCTGAATCAAGAACATAATATTGGCTTCCTTAGCTTGCTTGATTACACGCTGGAAAGCATCTTCACCGGTCGTCGTATTGGCACTGGCCAACGTATTCTTTACCAATTCGGAAGTAGAAATCACACCGTCAGCTACCTTTACTGCAGGAATCGCTACTTCTTTCTTGCCTACCGTAGCATCGAACTCCAGATAAAGTTCGGATTTTGCCATTTCGGGAACATAATCAAAAGTAGTCTTCATGGTGTAGCTACCACCAGCTTTGTAATAAATAGTACGATCGTTACCACTTACCTTCTCGCCTTGGAACGTAGTTGATTCGCCTCTGGCTTCACCACCATCCCAGCGTAATACGGGAGTAACCGTCACAACCGCTTTTTTCTTAAAATACTTTTCAGGGAATTTTCCATCAATAGTAACATCAACCTTACCTCCAACCGTTTCTAACACCTGTGGAGTCGTCGTAAAATAATCAGATGACAATTCATCCAACTTGCTGCTACACGAAGATAGCGCATACGCTAATACCATTAAAAAAGGCAAATACAATTTTTTAATCATAACTTAACACTTAAAATATTATCTTGATATTATTAGTAAATAAAAACAAATGTTTTTACATCCGTTTATGTTGTTTATATTCCACCGGACTGATGTGCTTTGTAGGCAAAGATATAAAATCTGCATAGTATCATCATACTTTTACTCACGTTTTTCTTAGCAGAGAACAAAAAAAATCAAAAAACCGCAAATTCTTTAACACTTCAACATCTCTAATCCGTGTAGACGGGGAAAATCAGATATCTAAACTAACAGGTGACAGGGAAAGAAATTCGCAATCCTACAACTGATTATCGTTCTGATGCAACTCACGGTAACGGATGTTCCGAGGATGATGTTCCAAGATTTCCTTGCGCAACTGCGTACGATCTATATGGGTGTAGATTTCGGTTGTAGCGATAGATTCGTGTCCCAACATCTCTTGTATAGCACGCAAATTGGCACCACCTTCGAGCAAATGGGTCGCAAAAGAATGCCGAAAGGTATGCGGACTGACCACTTTCAAGACTCCGGCCTTCTCGGTCTGCTCCTTTATCATATGAAAAATAAGAATACGTGAAAGTTTTGTCCCTCTTCGAAAACTGAGAAACACGTAATCTTCGTGCTTCGGCTTGATGTTAATCATCCGGTCACGCGCTTCAAAATAAGCAGACAATTCATTAATCGCCCGTGGAGATATCGGGACCAGTCGCTGCTTTCCGCCTTTCCCCTCCACCCGTATGAAACCCTCGTCCAGATAGAGATCTGACAAATGAAGATTACACAATTCACTGACCCGAAGACCACAACTATAAAGCATCTCCAGAATGGCACGGTTGCGCTGCCCCTCCTGCTTGCCGACATCGATGGACGCAATGATTCGGTCTATCTCTTCCACCGTCAACACATCGGGCAATCTCAGCCCGATTTTCGGCGATTCCAACAGCTCGGTCGGGTCATTTTCCAGATAGCCGTCGAGCAAAAGAAAATGATAGAACGCACGTACACCAGACAGGATGCGAGCCTGAGAACGGGCATGAATGCCAACATCATTCAACGCCGCTGCAAAATGATGCAAATCGTCAAGCGTGACATCCAACGGATGAACACGCTCCGATGACAGATAGGAAAACAGCTTGTTCAAGTCCATTAAATAAGCCTCAACCGTATTCCGGGAAAATGACTTTTCTAATTGCAAATATTGCTTATAACGGCGCATCAGCGAATCATCAGATAGCTTCTTCGCATTTTTTTCCGTGTATTCCATTTCTTTTTCCTAATTTTGTACTCAAATTGTCTGACAAAGATAAAATAATTATCCAATTCGAAGAATCAATGAAGATACAAATCGTCAACGGTCCAAATATCAACCTTTTAGGCAAACGAGAACCCACTATTTACGGTTCTCTTTCATTCGACAGTTATTTCCGCGAATTATGCATACGTTATCCGGACATTGAGTTCTTTTATTTTCAATCGAACATTGAAGGTGAAATGATTAACAAACTACACGAGGTGGGCTTCGACTTCGACGGCATCATTCTGAATGCAGGCGCTTACACGCATACATCCATCGCTTTGCAAGACGCTATCCGAGCCATAACAACTCCCGTCATAGAAGTACACATCTCCAACGTGCACCAGCGGGAAGAATTTCGTCACCATTCGATGATTTCATGCGCTTGCCGAGGAGTGATTTGTGGTTTCGGACTGGATTCCTACCGTCTGGCCGTAGAAGCCCTCAGACCTCTCACACCAAACAAGCAATAAAATAAACTCTTATACCCTATTATATCCTATTCATTATGATGCTCAAAAAGACTAAGATCGTAGCCTCCATCTCAGACTTACGCTGTGACGAAGATTTCATCAGAGATCTGTTTAATGCCGGCATGAATGTAGTACGTATGAATACAGCTCATGCCAGCCGCGAAGGATTCGAAAAACTGATTAATAACGTACGGAAAGTGTCCAATCGCATTGCCATTCTTATGGACACCAAAGGTCCGGAAGTGCGGACAACCACCCTGGCCAACGACGAACCGATTTCATACAACATTGGTGACCGCGTGAAAGTTGTGGGAAATCCCACACAAGAAACATGCCGCGAATGCATCGCCGTGTCCTATCCCAACTTTGTCAGAGATTTAGAGATAGGAGAAGTGATTCTCATCGACGATGGAGACCTTGAGCTGGACGTTATCGACAAAACAGACAAAGAATTGATCTGCGAAGTCAAGAACGAAGCAACATTAGGCAACCACAAAAGCGTAAACGTACCGGGGGTGCGAATCAACCTGCCGGCACTGACTGAAAAAGACAGAAACAACATTCTGTATGCCATCGAAAAAGACATTGATTTCATCGCCCACTCATTCGTCCGAAACAAACAAGACATATTAGACATTCGCAAGATTTTGCATGAGCACAACAGCAAAATCAAAATCATAGCCAAAATTGAAAACCAAGAAGGAGTAGACAATATCGACGAAATTCTGGAAGTAGCCGACGGCATCATGGTGGCACGTGGCGACTTGGGCATCGAAATTCCGCAAGAACGCATCCCCGGCATCCAACGGATTCTGATCCGCAAATGCGTAGCCGCCCGCAAACCCGTCATCGTTGCAACCCAAATGCTCCACACCATGATTAAAAACCCACGTCCCACACGGGCAGAAGTAACCGATATCGCCAACGCCATTTACTACCGCACAGACGCACTGATGCTGAGCGGAGAAACTGCCTACGGAAAATACCCCGTAGAAGCCGTCAAGACGATGAGCAAAATTGCCGCACAGGCTGAAATAGACAAACTGCCCGAAAACGACATCCGTATCCATCTGCAAGACAACTGCGACGTCACCGAATTCTTGGCCAAACAAGCGGTGAAAGCCACAGAAAAGATGAACATCCGCGCCATCATCACCGACTGTTTTACCGGTTACACAGCCCGCAATCTGGCCGCATTCCGAGGCAAAACCCCCGTGTTGGCCATCTGCTACAACGAGAAAACCATGCGGCACCTTGCGCTCTCCTATGGTGTGGAAGCCATCTATATGCCTGAACTGACCAACGGACAAGCCTATTATTTCGCCGCATTGCGCAAACTCATGCACGACGGGGTCTTGCACGAAAACGAAATGGTCGCCTACCTGAGCGGCGGAAAACAAGGCACACACACCTCCTTCTTGGAAATCAACGAAGTGAGCGACGTCTTGAAATATGCAGAAAAAGACGAATACATTTTGCCCAACCGAGACCGATACCTATAAAGGTTTATGACACTCGACGAATACATCTGCCAACACATTGACGATGAAAGCGACTATCTGAAAGCTCTCTACCGAGACACACACGTGAAGCTCTTACGCCCCCGCATGGCCTCCGGTCACTTACAAGGAAGACTGCTCAAAATGCTAGTCAAAATGATTCATCCGAAACAAATCCTTGAAATCGGAACATTCAGCGGATATTCAACCCTTTGCATGGCCGAAGGACTGGACGAGGACGGCATACTCTACACGTTTGAAATCAACGACGAGCAGGAAGATTTCACCCGCCCCTGGCTGGAAAACTCAGCGCATGCGGACAAAATCAGATTCTACATCGGAGATGCCCTGAAATGCGTCCCCGAAATGGATTTGCATTTCGATATGGCGTTCATCGACGGCGACAAACGAAAATACACAGACTACTACGAAATGGTATTGCCCCGATTGACAACCGGTGGATACATCCTTGCCGACAACACTCTGTGGGACGGACACATCATCGAGCAAGCATACAGCAAAGACCAACAAACCATCGGCATAAAAGCCTTCAACGATCTGGTCGCTACCGACCAACGGGTAGAAAAAGTCATCCTCCCTCTAAGGGACGGACTGACCATCATCAGAAAGAACTAAAACACAAAAAACAGAACGTATGGAAACAACCCGACAAAACAAAATAGCTCGCCTGCTGCAAAAAGAACTAAGCGACATTTTTCTGTTGCAAACCAAAGCCACAAAGGGTGTCCTCGTATCAGTCAGCGTCGTACGCATCAGTCCCGATTTAAGTTATGCACGGGCTTACCTCAGCATTTTCCCATCAGACAAAGCCCAAGAGATTTTGCAAAACATCAACCTGCATGCCAAGACCATCCGATTCGAACTGGGCACCCGCGTGCGACACCAACTGCGCATCATTCCCGAATTGCGATTCTTTCTAGACGATTCCTTAGACTATCTCGAACACATCGACAAACTACTTAAACCGGAGCCATGAACTTGCCTTTTTACATAGCAAAAAGGTATCTTTTCTCTAAAAAATCACACCATGCCATCAACATCATCTCGGGCATTTCGGTCTGTGGAGTAGCTCTGGCCACACTGGCATTGGTGTGCACACTCTCCGTGTTCAACGGATTTCAGGGATTGGTCGCCACTTTCTTCACGACCTTCGATCCGGAGCTGAAAATCACGGCCACCACCGGCAAGGTATTCGACACACAAGACGAAAAAATCCGGCAACTGCGCTCACTGCCCTACGTAGCCGTCAGCATGGCATCGCTCGAAGAATATGCCATGGTGCAATACAAAGGACGACAAGCCATGATTACAGTCAAAGGCGTGGAGGACAATTTCGGACAACTCACGGCCATCGACAGTGTGCTCTACGGACACGGCGAATTCAAGCTTCACGATGAGATTGTGGACTACGGCATTCCCGGCATCCAGCTCACAACCGTGCTCGGTTCCGGAATCGCTTTCGTCGACCCGCTCGAAGTCTATGCCCCCAAACGGAACCAACGGATCAACATGGCCAATCCGGCATCCAGCTTCAACCGGCTCTATCTCTATTCACCCGGTGTTTCATTCATGATGAACCAACAGAAATACGACGAGAGTTATGTGCTGACCTCACTCGACTTTGCCCGCCGCCTGTTCGACTACACAACCGAAGCCTCGTCGATCGAGCTGCGCCTGAGTCCGGACACCGATATCCACAAAGCAAAAAAAGAGATTGCCGACATGCTGGGCGAAAATTTCAACGTGTTCGACCGCTACGAACAGCAAGCGGACATATTCCGCATCATGGAAATCGAAAAACTCATTTCCTATATTTTCCTCACATTCATCCTGATGATTGCCTGCTTCAACATCGTCGGCTCTCTCTCGATGCTGATTATCGACAAGAAAGCCGATGTGAGTACCCTGCGCGGACTGGGCGCAGACGACCGCCTCATCACCCGCATCTTTATGTTCGAGGGACGTCTCATCTCCCTCATCGGAGCCCTCATCGGCATTGTCTTGGGATTGGGACTCTGCCTGGCACAACAACATTTCGGATTGCTGAAACTGGGCACAACGGCCGACAGCTTTGTGATCGATGCCTATCCTGTAAGCGTACACGTAGCAGACATCATCCTGATTTTCATAACCGTTTTGGTCGTCGGATTCCTTTCCGTCTGGTACCCGGTGCACTATCTGAGCAAACGGCTGCTATAGTTCCCCGACTGTCTGTCGTGACGAAAGCCGCACCGCATCGTTTCGAAGTCTCGATACGGTTCTGTCCGGCCTGCGCCACGAAACGAGCCGGCCGCAATGCGGACTCATCCGAGCAAAATGGTTTCGACGTCTACAAACTGATGAAGAAACAGGGCGGCCGACTCCCGAAACTTTTCCACCGATTCCGTCGTATAAAAACGGCATCGTCCCTGTCGGAGGCAACGGCCGGCAATTTCAGGATGGCGAAGCAAATAGTCGCGCAAGCTACGCGCCACGTAATCACCCTGCGGCACCAAGGTCACGTGTGACGGCGTGTATCGGCGGATTTTGTCGAGCAGCAACGGGTAGTGCGTACAGCCCAAAATGATGGTGTCAATCAGCGGGTCGGCAGCCATTAGGCGGTCGATGTGTTGCCGGACAAAATAGTCAGCCCCCGGCTTATCGGCTTCATGGTTTTCAATCAAAGACACCCACATCGGACAAGCCTCGCCAGTCAGCCGGATATCGTCGGGATAAAGTTTTTCGATTTCGAGCTTGTATGATTCCGAACGGATTGTGCCCTGCGTGGCCAACACACCGACATGACGCGTCTGCGTCAGCTGACCCAGACATTCCACCGTGGGACGTATCACACCAAGCACGCGTCGGCTCGCATCGATTCGCGGCAAATCAATCTGCTGAATGGAACGCAGCGCTTTGGCCGAAGCCGTATTGCAGGCCAAAATCACGAGGTGACACCCCATCTCGAAAAGGCGGACTACGGCCTGAAGCGTAAATTCATAGACAATTTCGAAAGAACGTGTACCATAAGGCGTACGAGCGTTATCACCCAAATAGACGTAATCATATTCGGGCAAAAGCTCGCGAATGCGCTCCAGAATCGTGAGTCCTCCGTAACCGGAATCGAACACGCCGATAGGTCCTTGCCTGACCGGACTGCTTTCCACAGGCTTCATGAGCTTATCGGAGGTCATTGAATTGAATCGGGCAAAAGCTCCTGAATTTCTTGTTTGGGTTTCGGCCGGATGCCTACCTGCAGACTCACTTCGTCGGTGATGTCCTTACCGGCCTGCGGATTCATATACAGATAAGATTTGTTTTCGGTGTTGAACACGCAATCGAACTTATATCGTTCGGCTACTTTGGCTATGGCCTCATCGAGTTCTTTAACCAGCGGTTCGAGCATTTCGTCGCGTGCATTTCTCAACGTCTGCCTTATCTCCTCCTTAAAGGCGATGCTTCTTTCCATCAGTTCTTGCAGTTCCTTGTGCCGCTTGACCATGATATTCTGGGGGAATTCGTGCTGGTCTTGCAGAAATTCGGCGTACTTCCGTGAGAACTCTTCTTCAGCCCGTTCGATTTCTGCATCGTATTTTCCCTGCAAGATGTTCAGGTTTTGCTCAGCCTCGAGATACTGAGGCATTTCTTTAAGCACCTGTGTATAGTTCAGATAGCCAAAGCGTGGCTCTACTTTATCTTGTGCGCAGACCATCCACGACAGCATGGCCAGACACATAAACCCTACCGTTTTTTTCCACATAGTCTCTTTATTTAAATACATAATAGGCTTATGGTGCAAAATTATAGTTTCGTCGGTGAATAATCAACAAAAGGTCAGAAAATAAAACAGGGTGAGCAGAAATACTCACCCTGTTTTGTCGTATGATAGAATTTGAAATTAAACAAGAGCCTATTTCAGTCCTAATTTAGCTTTGACTTCGTCACCGATATCAGTACTCAACGTGGAGCTGACATAAGGGATTCCGCTGGTTGTATCGAAAATGTAAACGTAATTGCCGGTTCGTCCTATTTCTTGGATGGCATTCGTGATTTTCTCCATGATTTCCTGCATCTTTTCGTTAGAAATTTTCTGCATGTTCTGTTCGCTTTCGCGTACATAGTTCTGCAGGCGGACATAGAGGTCATTCATCTCACTTTCTCTTCTTTGACGAATGTTTTGAGGCAATGAATCTTTTTGTTTGTCGTATTCTTCACTTTTTCTCTGCAACTCGTCTTGCATAATCTTAATCTCTCCTTCGTATTGCTTCTGGAGATCCTGCAATTCAGTCTGTGCTTTGGTATATTCCGGCATAGCCTGCATGATAGGTATCGGATTGATGTGTCCAAATTTCTGTTGAGCAACAAGCCCCATAGGAACAACCGTTAATGCTAATAAAACAAGTCTTTTCAACAACATAGCTTTTCTTTTAGATTTACACATAAGTTAGTATTATTCGTTTTTTATGATTTTGAGACAAAATTATAAATTTAATTGATATAACCTAGTGTTGAGAGCACAACATTACTAATATCAATGGTCGGAGAAGCAAAAATAACAGATGCGGCAGAAGATCGGTCGATCACCAGCGTATAACCTTGCTGCATGGATATGGTCTTAACCGCTTCGTAAATCTGGTCGTGAATGGGTGCCAACAGCTGATTTTGCATTTCGATCATGACTCCTTGCGGACCGAAGTACTTTTGCCTCAGTTCGGCAGCCTGTTTTTCCTTCGCTATGATAGCTTCTTCTTTTTCCGTGCGCTGAACGGCACTCAACTGGCTCAAGGACTCCTGATACGCCTTGTAGAGGGCTTCTGACTCTTTTTGCAACGCATCGACTTCAGCCTGATACTTATCCGATTCCTCGTCCAACTGCTGAAGTACCTGTTCGTATGCCGGAATATTTTCCAGAATATATTCCATATCGATTAGTGCGAACTTCTGCGCTTGGGCACCTACGGCAATGATGCAACTCAAGAACGTAACCAATATTTCCTTTCTCATAATGCAAATAGTTAAAGTTATAGTCTACTGTTAGAATTCCTGACCAATGATAAAGTGGAACTGACTTCCGCTATAACTTTTCGATCCGAATACTTCATCAAAACCATATCCCCAGTCAATACCCATCAGACCAATCATCGGCAGGTAGATACGCACACCGACACCGGCGGACCGCTTCATGTCGAACGGATTGAAGTTTTTCACATCTGTCCATGCATTACCGCCTTCCAAGAAGCCCAAAGCATAGATTTGTGTGGAAGTCTCCAACATAATCGGATAACGCAGTTCCAACGTCAAGCGAGAATATGCGTAACCTTCATAACCGTAAGGTGTCAGCGCACCGTTTTCGTAACCACGCAAACCGATGGTCTCGGTTGCATAGGTGCTTGAATATCCCGTCATACCGTCACCTCCTACGTAGAAGGTTTCGAACGGCGATTTCTTATTCTTGTTGTAATGTCCCAAGATACCGAATTCCGTACGAGTCATCAATACCGGACACTTGACCGCACTAGACAGTGCCGTATAAGTCCTCGCTTTAAATTTCCACTTATGATATTCCACCCACTTGTATTTCTTCTGCATATCGGCTTCGTAAGTAGCCGAAGTGCTTGAAGTGGCCAGCGAAGCATAGTCTATTCCATCGAACCAAGAATAAGGCGGAGTGAAGTTGACAGACAGCGAGAATTCCGAACCGGTACGTGGGAAAATCGGGTTGTCGATAGAGCTGCGCGACAAGGTCAATCCAAAGCTGATGTTGTTACACTTTCCGTTGGATATCAGGAAGTATCGCCAGTCTTGCAAGACATAGCGCTGGTAGGTTACTTCGGCGGTCAGTACGAAATAGTCGTCCGGCCATTTCAGACGCTTACCCCATCCTACCGAAAGTCCGTAGAGCTGTACGGATTTATCGGGGTCGTAATAAGAGTCGTAGCTGTAATAGCTGCTGTTATAGCTTCCATAACCGTAATAATAGTTGTAATAGTTGTTATAGAACGCACTATTATAGTAGGTATCGCTAACATCTGTCTGGCGTGAATAGAATGCCGTTATAGAGAGCTGATTCGGACGTTTGCCTCCAAACCACGGATCGAAGAACGATACGCTATAAGACTGATAGTAACTACCGTTGGTTTGTCCGCTGAGGGTTAGTGTTTGTCCTTCACCCTGTGGCAAGAAACCTCGTCGGTTGTCATTTTTACTAAACAGATTCGATAGAGAGAAGTTGGTAAACTTCAGGCTCAACCGACCGATCACACCGGTCTGTCCCCATCCGAATGAGAGTTCAACCTGGTCATTGGCTTTCGACTCTAACACGTAGTTGATATCGACCGTACCGGTTTCGTAACTAGGTATAACCTTCGGATCAATAGTTTCAGGGTTGAAGTGTCCCATCTGTGCCAACTCGCGATAGGAACGTTCCAGCTCTACTTTGCTGAATAAGTCGCCCGGACGAGTACGGAGTTCACGGCGAACCACATTTTCATACAAACGGTCGTTACCTGTGATGATCACACGGTTGATCGTTGCTTGCGGGCCTTCCATGATACGCATCTCCAAATCGATCGAATCGTTGTCGACGTTAATTTCTACCGGGTCGAGCGAAAAGAACACGTAACCATTGTTATAATACAAGTTACCGATGGCGTCATCATCTGTATTGACACGTTCGTCTATCAGTTTCTGGTTGTAGACATCGCCTCTCTTCATGCCCAGCACCATGTTCAGCTGTTCCGTGTTGTAGACTGTATTGCCCACCCAATTGATTTCGCGCACATAATATTTCTGACCTTCTTCCAGCTTGATAAAGATGTCTACCGTGCGGTCATCATAGTTGCTCACCGAGTCATAAAGAATTACAGCGTCACGATAGCCCAGCTCGTTATACTTGCTGATGATGTTTTCTTTATCGGCTTCGTAGTTCTCTTCTATGAACTTCTTTGTCCTGAAGATATTGACCAACTTGTTCTTCTCGTTGGTTTTCTTCATTAGCCGCTTCAGTTTCTTTTCGGTCAAAATCTCGTTTCCTTCAAACGTAATCGCGTGAACTTTTACTTTTTCCTTTTTGTCCACATTGATGTCAACGATTACCTGATTTGTTTTGTTGGGATCATCGCGCTGACTGATAACGATTTCAGCATTTTTGAATCCCTTATCGTCGAAATAACGCTTAATCAACAATTTGGCACGATCTATGATGTTGGGGGTAATCTGGCCGCCGATCTGCATGCCGACACGTATCTCCAAATCCTCGCGCTCGGACTTCTTCACGCCATTATAGCGGATATCCGAGATACGCGGGCGCATGGTCATCACGAACTTCAGGTATATCTTATCGCCCACAATGCTGTCGGCCTCTATACGTGCTTGGGAGAATAAGCCATGTCTCCAGTAACGCTTCACAGCATCAGTCACCTCGTCACCCGGAACCGTAATGGTCTGTCCGACAGACAAACCGGAAAGGCCAATAATCGTATAGTCCTCATATCCTTCATTACCCGTCACCGTGATTCCGCCAATCTCATATTGCTTGGGTTCACCGGAATATAAGATTAAAGGGTTGACTGTCTTATCTTCATCTTGCACCAACTGACTGGTCGATGCTACCTCCGCACCCTGCTCAACAGTCGTACGATCTTCTTGCGCCTGCACATATCCCGGGATTCCGCACAAGGCCACCACGAATGCGCTAAACGTGATCTTGCATCTTGAGGTAAAAACTGAAAAATTCTCCATTATTATAGTTCATCATTATTCGTTATCCATTACTTGCTCACTCGTCTTTCCGAAACGACGTTCCCGCTGCTGGTAAGCATACAAAGCTTTATAGAATTCTTCTTCGTTAAAGTCCGGCCAGAATTTGTCGCAAAAATACAATTCGGCATACGCGCATTGCCACAACAGGTAATTGCTCAACCGCAACTCACCACCGGTACGGATCAACAGATCCGGATCGGGCATAAAGCTAGTACTCAAACGTCGGGCTACGGTGTCTTCGCAGATGTCATCGATGGCCAACACGCCGTTTTTCACTTCACCGGCAATCTGCCGCACAGCTCGCGTAATCTCCCACTTCGACGAATAGCTCAAAGCAAGAACTAATGTCATGCGCGTTTCTTTGGTATTGATGCGTTCCATGCATTCTTCCAAACGCCGGCGCACGTTTTCCGGCAAGCGTTCCATATCGCCAATTATCCGCAAGCCGACTTCATTCTTCAAAAAGATTTCTTCTTCTATCGAATTGAACAAGAGCGTCATCAGGGCGACTACTTCGTCAGCCGGTCTGTTCCAGTTTTCGGTAGAAAACGTATATAGAGTCAAGTACTTCACACCCACCTCGACAGCGGTCTTCACGATTTGGCGGACGGTCTCTACGCCAGCCTGATGACCAAAATTGCGACTTTGATTGCACTGTTTTGCCCAACGTCCGTTGCCATCCATGATAATAGCTACATGGGTGGGGATTCGATTCTTATCTAACTTTTCTAAATATGACATTATTCACTTTTTTCATTACTAAATCCGCTTCACGTCTCAGTCGTCAAAGCCTAATCGGTTGATACGTCCGCGCCAGACTTCCGGTGTTGTCACAACATTGTTGCTATTCCAGAACAGCCACAAGTAGTTCTCATCATCTACCAGATAAGAGAACTCGGCCGGACGGTCGGTAAATTCACGTGCCGGATTATAGACTCCTTCCTGTCCGGATATCACGGGGAACATCACTTTCTCGGTTTGTTCTTTCCAACTCATACCGTCGTCTCCCGACACATAAATCGATTGGAAACTAGCTATCTCAAGATTATTGTAAATTGATGCTCCGCCAAATGCATAGATGAGGTGTTCACCAAAGTACACGGTCGCCAGTTTTTCCAGTCGCGGACAAAAATAACCGATATTTAACTGGTGCGTACGATCTACAAACTCCCAATTCGTAGCGTTCGACAATTTTGACCAGACTACGGCCACCGAGTCTTTACCTGCAGTCAGTCCCACCAAAGTCAGGCGCTCGATACCGGGATTCGAAGTCAGGCGATAAGTCGCATACGACATGTTTTGTACAGGGAAATTACTATCCGTTTCGTCAGTTTCAACCCAGTCTGTTCCATCATACGTATAGATTGCCGAACCATCGAGCGACACCGCATACAATTCCTCCAACAGCGGTGAATAGGCTACCAAAGACGAAAAGCTGACATCCGAGTCCACCGCCGTCCAATTCAGGCCGTCTACCGAAGTATATACCTTGCTCTCAAACAGCATATACAGGGCATCGTTACCCACAATGAGCGAGGTATAATCCGGTTCCAGTCCCACGTTTGTCACAGGCTGCGACTCCCACATGGTTCCGTCGGCAGAAGTCATCACCTGCAAGGTTCCATCGTCCTCATCCAGATAGTAAATCCACATCATGCCATCATAATACACGGCTTTATGATACGGCGTATACAAATCGAAGCCCGAAACGTTCATCTCCGTCCACTGCAACGAGTCCGGGTCTTGTTGATGAACATTCAAGGTCACCCGATAATTACGCACGGTTCCGTCGAGCGCATAGGCTCTAAAAATCACCGGCGACGAGAAGTCTATCGAGTCTGTACTTGTCCACAGCGTATCGTTACCGTCAGACTTCACATACGTAACGGTATAGCCATAACTCATGGTCAAACTTGTCAGCACCTTCGTAACATCTGTGCCATAAGGCAAAGAGTCCTTATTATAGATTCGGTTCAACTGCTGGTCAATCGTAAAAGGATAGTCGTCTCCGGTCACCGTATCCAAATAGGTTGTGTCTGAGCCTTCGCTCGTGATGCTTGCAATCTCCGTCACAATATCTTCAATAGAAAACGAAGATATCACCGCATCCGAGGTTATATCGTACTGTACGGTATCGTCTCCCAAACACGAAGCTAAGCCAAAGGAGATAACAAGTATGCTTATGATAGCATATAAAGAGGTTTTTTTCATTGTCTTGTACGTAATAATAGTTGATTACAAGTCACAAAAATAGAACCATTTTTGACTATCTATGATTACAGCCTGAGTTTTTTTATACAAATTATAGATAAAACAGCCTTCCTTCTTTGCGTTTAACATCATTTCATAGACATCCAACTAAGTTTTCGAAAGAAATGGAGATATTCCGTGTCCATACACTTTTCTACACAAAACGGAACATTCGTATCCATCAAGGGAGCAGGCACTCCAGCTTGCAGGCATACGGATGCCCGTTCCACCACCGCTTCGTCCCACCATCCGCCATCAATAAAGCCTTGCAAAAGCTCGCGCCCGCCTTCCACCATAAGCGACTGCACATCGCGCGCATGCAACTCGCTGAGTAACTGAGAAATCTGTGGCTTGTCGGGATTCAGGCGAACGACCTCTACCCACCGGGGCAGAGACAACTGCGCCACCGTGGTGAAAACGAGTGTCGGGACACGACCATCCCAAAGTTTCAACCCTTCGGGCAGATTGCCATGCGGAGCCAACACCACCCGCAACGGATTGCTGCCCGCCCAATGACGAACCGTGAGCGAAGGATTATCCAACACCGCCGTTCGCCGTCCCACCAAAATGGCCTGACACTCAGCCCTGCGCTTATGAACCAGCACTTGTGTCAGCGGAGACGACAGCATAACCGGCTCTCCTCCGTCACGACAGACATCGATATAGCCGTCGGCAGACTGTGCCCATTTCAAGACGATGTAAGGACGCTGCTCACGATGAAAAGTCATAAAGCGGCGATTCAACGTGCGACAGGCTTCTTCGAGCACACCAACCGTCACCTCGATACCGGCATCGCGCAACTTCTGAATGCCGCGCCCGGCTACTTTGGCAAAAGGGTCTATGCAACCCACCACCACGCGGCGAAGCCGTTTTTCTATCAGCAGGTCGGCACAAGGCGGCGTTCTACCATCATGCGAACAAGGCTCCAGACTGACATAAATCGTGGCACGGGGCAACAGTTCCGGCCGACGCACCGAACGTATCGCATTGACTTCGGCATGTGCCTCACCGCAACGCCGGTGATACCCCTCGCCGATAATCGTTCCGTCGCATACGATAACCGCCCCAACCATCGGATTAGGAGCAGCGCCCTGCCGACCATTGCGCGCCAGTTGCAAGCAACGGCGCATATACTTCTCATCTTCGTTCTTATCCATTGACTTGTTTCTAATTCGCCGATTACCCACTAAAGTTTTTACCATTTGTCAACCGTTTATCCATAAAGAATACCTACTTTTGCGACCAATGAAGAAAGCTCTCCAATACTTACACGAACAGTTGGCAGACATCTACCCGCCTGCCGAAATCCAAGCCGTCGGATGGCTGATGGCAGAGACCCTGCATGGAGTCAGCAAGCTCGATTTTTGTCTGGGCAAAGATAAAATATTCTCGACAGAAGAGCGACAAAATTGGAAGAATATTATCGCGCGACTCAAGCAACACGAACCTATCCAATATGTGCTGGGAGAAGCTTGGTTCGACGGACAATGTTTCGAAGTCAATCGGCACACACTCATCCCCAGACCCGAAACCGCCGAACTGGTCGCATGGGTCGCTTCCGACTGGCTGTCCGCCCCACAACCACCACACATACTCGACATCGGAACCGGAAGCGGATGTATTGCCATCACATTGGCGACACGCCTGCCCGACGCACGCGTCGAAGCCTGGGACTTATCGGCCGAAGCACTGGAGGTTGCCCGACGAAACAACGAACGCCTGCATACCCGCGTCCGGTTTGCCTGCCAAGACATCCTGCAAGCCTCGGCAACCGAGCCTGCATACGACCTCATCGTCAGCAACCCACCATATATCACGGAAGCCGAACGAGCCGACATGGAGTCCAACGTGCTCGACTGGGAACCGCCATCGGCTCTCTTTGTCAGCAACGAAGACCCTCTTGTCTTCTATCGCGCCATTGCCCGGTTCGGCCGGAAAGCCCTGCGGAGCAACGGCAAGCTGTACGTGGAAATCAACCGCGCTTACGGGCAGGCCATTGTCCGTCTGCTCACTCAACTAGGCTATCGCGACATCACCCTGCGCAAAGACTACAAAGGAAACGACCGCATGATAAAAGCTACCTTATGAAAGAACTGACCCCAACAGAAGCCTTCAACAAAGCCGCCGCCTATTGCGCCGGTGCCGAACACTGCATTTCCGAAGTGCAAGACAAGCTCCGCACGTGGGGCATCGCCGACGCTGCGCTACGCGAAGCCATTGTGACACGCCTGTGCGACGAGCGATACATCGACGAAGAGCGCTACGCTCGCTGTTTCGTCCGCGACAAATTCCGATTCAACCGCTGGGGACGCATCAAGATAACCCAAGCCTTGCGCACCAAACACATCGCGGCAGCCGTCTGCCAGACCGCCCTCGACGAAATCGACGAAACAGACTATCTGCAAACCCTACGCGAGCTACTGACAGCCAAGGCACGAAGCATCAAAGCTCGAAACGACTACGAACGAAACGGCAAACTCATCCGTTTTGCCATCGGTCGCGGATACGAAACCGAGACCATCCGCCGCTGCATGCCTCACGATACGACGGAAAACCATGAACTGGATTAAGACACTCATCGACCTGTTTTTCCCTCGCTACTGCCTGGCCTGTCGCCGACGGCTCAACATCCAAAGTGCCTACCTCTGCCCGAAATGCCTGCTCGACCTGCCCCGCATCACTTATCGGAAAGACGAGCTCAGCCACATCCGGAAACGGATTCAAGGGCGATTACCGGTAGAGCGGGCGGCCTCATTCATGTATTACTCGCCGCATGCCGACAGCAGCCGGCTTTTTCTCCGCCTGAAATACGAAGGAGACCCGCAAGTCGGCGTCCACTTCGGCCGCGTGTTCGCCCACGAGCTTCAATCAAAAGATTTCTTTCGAGACATCGACCTGCTCGTCCCGGTTCCGCTATCTGCCCGCCGGTTGCGTCAGCGCGGTTACAATCAGTCGTATATGATAGCTCTCGGCATTGCGGAAGTCACGGGCATCCCCATCGACAAGCAACTCCTCGAACGGACCAGAGACAACGAAAGCCAGACCCACAAAAGCCACGCCATGCGATGGGAAGACTCGAAAGATTTGTTCAAAATCCACGTCGCCCCGCCTGCAGACCAACGCCATTTCCTGCTCATCGACGACATCATCACAACGGGTGCCACCCTGTGCGCTTGCGCCGAAGCACTCCGCCAAATACCCGACGCACGCATCAGCCTGCTCACCTTAGGAATTACCCGATGGCGCTCATCCTGACCGGTTCATTCATGGCAGCATACAGCCTCGCGAACAATCAGCCCGCTCATCCCTCTATCGAACCTTGTCTACCACACGAACAAGCCCCCGCCTGCAAGCCAAACAAGACTCTCCACCATACGCATTCGCCTGCCGTACCACCCATTCAC
>CAZEPM010000002.1:54768-56183 GCA_964514145.1 uncultured Bacteroides sp. | reverse complement strand
TTTTTTTATTTTATTAACTTTCGGATGTCATAATATTCTGTCAATAGCTGTATATCTGCTTCATCCTCTATTTTCGGTCGGTAAGGAAGGCTTTCCACCAGATCAACCGGCCTTGCTCTGCCTGCTGACAAGGCCTGCCCGGTCTGCTGAATGCCCATGGTCAGGAACATCCATCCAAGTACTTAATAATCAACTATCTCAAAGCAATTCTACACTTTTCATATAATTTCTCACAGATTTTCCGTTATTTTGCATGCTTGAATCATAGATAAAAAAAACAGTGAATCTAATTATCGACATAGGAAACACGGTTTCCAAACTGGCGGTCTTTCATCAGAACGAAATGATTGACATGGTATACGACACGAATCACGTGTTAGACAACCTAGATAATCTATGCCAAAAATATGCTATCAAGAGGGGTATCATATCGTCGGTCATCCATCCAAACGATGTCATAGAATCTCAACTACGCAAGCTCTATTTTCCGTTGTTGCGACTCGACTACCGAACACCGCTACCTATAACCAATCTTTACCGTACGCCAGAGACATTGGGTTCAGATCGCATTGCAGCCGTTGTCGGGGCTTATTACCATTTTCCGAACAAAAATATTCTGGTTATCGATGCAGGGACGGCAATCACATACGAATTCATTGACGAAAAAGGTTGCTACCACGGAGGAAACATTTCGCCGGGTAAATACACGAGACTCAAAGCATTGAGCATGTTTTGCGACAAACTTCCCATTATCAATCCGGATGGCGACGTGCCGGAATTTGGCTACAGCACGGAAACAGCCATACGTTCGGGAGTCATTCATGGAATAAAACTGGAAATCTGCGGATATATCCGGCAAATGAAAGAGAAATACCCTGACCTTTTGGTTTTTTTAACCGGCGGCGATGAATTTTCTTTTGCTACAAACCTAAAAAGTATCATCTTTGCAGACAAATTTTTAGTATTAAAAGGCTTAAACAGAATATTAGAATACAATGACAAAATATAACAAAGCGCTTTTCGTGTTGTTACTCTTTGTCATGACAAAAGCGGTCATGGCACAAAACGGAGTAAACTCACCTTATACGAGATATGGATTCGGACAGTTATCAGACCAAAGCCTTACCGGAAACAGAGGAATGGGCGGCACGGGATATGGTCTGCGCAATAAATTTATCAATGTTCTCAATCCGGCTTCATATTCAAACGTCGACTCCATCACCTTTATTCTTGATGCGGGAATATCCTTTCAGAACAGCAACTTCAGCAACGAGACAACGAAGATGAACGTAAAGAACACCTCATTGGATTATGTTGCCATGCAATTCCGTCTATGGCGAAGAGTCGGCATGACGTTTGGCTTTTTGCCCTACTCGCGCATCAACTACGATTTCAGCGGCAACGTTCAGGAGGTG
>CAZEPM010000002.1:0-54668 GCA_964514145.1 uncultured Bacteroides sp. | reverse complement strand
CAGTTTTTCGGGTGAAGGCGGACTTCGGCAAATCTTTGCCGGAATCGGTGTGGAAGTTTTCAAGAACTTCTCCGTCGGTTTCAATTTTTCTTATTTATATGGCGAACTGACTCACACGATACAGAACTCCTATACAAACTCGAGCATCTATTACAATCTTCGCGGTTATCAAAGCGACATCAGTACGTATAAACTGGATTTAGGATTGCAATACACCTATGATTGGAAAGAAAGACATTCGCTGACCTTGGGAGCGACGTATTCACTCGGACACAATGTAAACAACGATGCCTATAAGGTGCAACAACTGACTTATTCGTCAAGCGCCATCGAACAATCGATAGACACCATCACCAACGCATTCCAAATTCCGCACACATTTGGTGTAGGACTTACGTATGTGTATGACAATCGCGTGACCATCGGATTGGACTATACATTCCAAAAATGGGCGGACGTGAAATTTCCCCATTTCACACAAACCGACTCTGAGCAAGACTATGAAGAGTGGAGTTTTCAGAACGCATCGCGCATTTCAATGGGAGCGGAATACATACACAATCCCCGAAGCAGAAATTTCTTTCATCGTATGCGATTCAGGATTGGAGGTTACTACTCCAAACCCTATATCTCTGTCAAGAACTCTGAGCTGAAAGAATACGGAATCGAAGGCGGCGTGGGCATACCTATCATAAACGGCTATAACAACCGTTCTATCTTAGCCATTACAGCCCAATATGTAAACGTTACTCCCAAACAAAGCGGGCTTATCGAAGAAAAATATTTACGAATCAACATAGGCTTAACATTCAACGAGGATTGGTTCCGCAAGATGCTGGTTAAATAAAGACAGCCTAGAACCCCTGACTATGTTTCAACAAAAGCCTGAACATACAATCAACTTTCTTTGTAACAGTCTTGCCATACGGGGCATTCTGGTTATGTCGTTATGCGTTTGTGTTTCTTGTCAAAACAATCAAAAACAGATGGCACCGGCCATAAACGATCCAAAGGCGATTCCTATGATGAGTTCCATCGGAGTTTCTACCCTGATATCGGATTCCGGAGTTATACGTTACAAAATTATTGCTGAAGAATGGGATGTGTACGACCAGTTGGATACCAGCCAATGGTCGTTTGAAAAAGGGATTTATCTGGAACAATACACAGACTCTATGCATATTGAGGCAAAAATTAAAGCTGACACGGCTTATTTCTACGATAAAATTAAATTGTGGGATTTGCGTGGACACGTGAGCATAATAAATATAAAAGGAGAAAAATTCAATACCGAACAACTGTATTGGGATCAGAACAAAGAAAAAGTCTATTCCGATCGGTTTATCCGAATTCAGCAAATAGATAAAATCTTAACAGGATACGGATTTAACTCTAATCAGGATTTTACGGATTATATCATTCACAATACAGCAGGTATCTTCCCTGTGGAAGACCAACCGACCGATTCGATCCGGGAAGATTCTGTTCCATCCTAACACTTCAAGGATTCAACCGGAGTTTGTTTGCATGCTGCATGCTATCTTATTTTTTGCTGTTGGAAGATATCAGGAAAAGTCCCAATAGAGAATTTGCAACGAATTAAAGGGTAAAATTGCGGGTTAAAGGCATTGAATGACACAATTTATTGCTTTTTTCATCGCTTGTTTCTAATCCTTTTTGTATCTTCGTGCGCTAAATCAACTACCCAAGTATAAAAGAGTAAAACAATAAAACATAACTTAAATGGCTACTTTACAGAAAATCAGAAGCAAAGGACCTCTTTTGGTCATTGTTATTGGTGTGGCGCTTTTTGCGTTCATTGCCGGAGATGCATGGAGAGTTTTCCAACCACATCAGAATAATCAGAATGCCGGTATCATCAATGGCGAAAAACTCTCTGCACAAGAATTCCAAAGCATGGTGGAAGAAGAAACAAGCGTGTTAGAACTATTGTATAACCGCCAATTAAGAGACAACGACCTTGCTCAGCTAAGAGACCAGATATGGCAATCTTATCTATCATACAAACTTATCAAAGAGCAGGCTGACAAATTAGGTCTTACAGTTACTGACGAAGAAATTGCCAATCTTATCAATGAAGGGACCAGTCCTCTGCTCAACCAAACCCCTTTTGTCAATCCCCAAACGCGCATGTTTGACAAAACCATTATGGAGGCGATTGTCAGTCAGGCTCCAAGAGCAGAAGCTGCCCTAATCATGTCAAGCACGGAAAAGCAATTGAAACAGGCCTTATTGGCAAACAAATATTACGCACTGATCCAGAAGTCAATCATAGCAAACCCCATCGCAATAGAAAACTCCTACAATGAGCGAATGAATGAGTCGGACGTAGTTTTAGCAATGCTACCCTATTCGACCATTGCCGACTCTACGATTACGATTTCAGACAGTGAAATCAAAGCGTTATACAACAAGAAAAAAGAACAATATAAGAACGATGTGGAAACACGCGACATCCAATACATAGATTACGTCGTCCTTCCTAGTGAAGCTGACCGCAAGCAAACATTGGATGAAGTGACAGAAGCTACTTTGGAATTGAAGAACATAACAGACAACTATGCTTCGGTTATCCGTACGACAGGCTCGACAGTCAGCTATGTCGATATACCGGCTACCAAAAACGGATTTCCTTCGGACATTGCCTTGCGCTTAGACTCCGTAAAAGTGGGCGAAGTATATGGTCCTTATTACAATTCAAGCGACGATTCATACAATGCATTCAAGCTCATCAGTAAACAGCTGGCTCCAGACTCTATTGAGTTCCGTCAGATACAAGTCATCTCAAACACATTGGAAGCAACCAAGACATTGGCAGACAGCATAACAACAGCACTCAAGGGAGGAGCAAACTTTGTAGAACTAGCTAAGAAATACAACAACACAAACGGTGAGACCCAATGGATTGTCTCTAATCAATATGAAGGACAAACCATCGATCCCAACTACGCAAAATTGTTCAACGCTCTCAACACGATGAGCAACAATGAAGTGCGTAACATAGATTTAGGACAAGGTAACATCATTCTTCAGGTAACGAACCGCAAAGGAATGACAAACAAATACAAAGCTGCAATCATCAAACGTCCGATTGAATTCAGCAATGAAACGTATAACACGGCCTATAATAAAATCAGCCAGTTCCTTGCTGCCAACAACAACTATGACGATTTTGTGAAAAATGCAGAAGACAACGGCTTTAACCTACGTAATTATTCGCAATTCAGGAGCGATGCACATCTCATTAACGGAGTTGCCGGAACAACAGAAGCCTTGAGATGGATTTTCAACGCTAACGTTAAAGACGTTTCTCAGCTATACGATTGCGGAAATGGCGACCATCTGATGATCATTGCACTGTCTCATATCAACAAAAAAGGATACAAACCCATTAGTGAAGTGCAAAACCTATTGCGTGCAGAATTGCTCCGTGAAAAGAAGGCAGAGCAGCTAAAAGCATCTTTTACCAATGTGAATAGTTTTGAAACTGTTAAGCAAATAAAAGATATCGAGACAGACTCTATCACACACATTTCATTTGCAGCTCCCGCATTCGTATCCATTACACGAAGCAATGAGCCTGCACTAAGCGGTTTAGCAGAACAAGTAGAAATCGATCAATTAAGTGCACCGATTAAAGGCAATGGAGGTGTATTTATATTCCAACCATACAACAAAAACACACTAGAAAACGAATTCAATGAAACAAACGAGGCAAACAGACTAAGCAACCAATATATGGGTTGGGCCAGTCAGTTCATGGGAGATTTACTCTTAAAAGCTGACGTTGAAGATACTCGCTACTTATATTTCTAAAACGACTTCCTTAATTTGACAAGTTATAAATAAATGATCGCCGTGTAAACAGAAAATGTTTACGCGGCGACTGCTTTTTCACCCTTGCAAAGAACCTATTCAAAAAAGAAAACAGTAATTTTGCGCCGTTATTTTAAAGTTGTCATATCGTTATGCAAAACAAAAAATACACCGGACATCTATGCATGCTGATAGCTAGTATAGCTTGGGGATTGATGGCTCCTATCGGAAAAGAAATCATGAGCAGCGAAATCACCGCTCTCTCATTAGCCACATTCCGCATGGTAGGCGGAGCCGTATGTTTTTGGATAACCTCACTCTTTATCAAACATGAAGACGTTCGTCCGCACGACCTCATGATGTTCTTTTTTGCAGCCCTATTTGCCATCGTGTTTAATCAGGGCGTATACATTTTCGGACTATCGCTGACCTCCCCCATCAACGCTTCTATCATCACGACAATGGCACCTATTGCAACCATGATTCTTGCAGCAATATACCTACACGAACCCATCACAAGTAAAAAAGTCGGAGGGGTGTTCCTCGGAGCATTAGGAGCCCTGATACTGATATTAGGAAGTACGGGACACGGAGCAAAATCAGGTAACATCTGGGGAGACATCCTTTGTTTCATTGCGCAAGTAAGCTTTGCTGTCTACCTGACGTTCTTCAAAGGGCTTGCCGTTAAATATCACCCTGTAACCTGCATGAAGTGGATGTTCACATACGCATCCATCTGCTTTATACCTCTTTCTTACCGAGAAGTATCATCGTTGGCATTCGATAAAATATCGGCCGTCACATGGGGAGAAATCGCATTCGTTGTGGTCGGCGCCACGTTTATGACATTCTTATTACTGATGTTCGCCCAGAAAATCCTACGCCCAACAGTACTAAGTATGTACAACTATACTCAACCCATCGTGGCTTCCATTGTGTCTGTTGCCATCGGACTGGGCACTTTCGGATGGATGAAAGGAGTAGCCGTCTTATTGGTTTTCTTGGGAGTTTACTTAGTAACACAAAGTAAATCGCGCGCGCAAATGTTGGCTGAGCAAGCGAACAAGAACAACTAATCCGGCAACGTATGAATCCGCAATTTGAATTACAACGACAAGATTTCGACTGCAGACTGAGTACGCATGGTCACCCCATCTATCAAGGGTTTAAGCTGTTGACTACAACCATTTGACAGACCGAACAGTCTTCGCCCGCAACTGATGTCAAGCCATTCACGACAACCGACGGCCGACATTCACAATCGAACAGCTGCATCAAAATCATCCGGATAGCCGTATCGACACACAAAAAGATACAAAGGATACAAAAACACCCCTTACCCATCACTTTTACAACATTTCCTTTTGGAATAGACCGACAAATCTTTAAATTTGCTTGATTTTGTATCAAAAGATAATCAATTACTAATACAAAAAATAACTATCATGAGTTTGAAAATTGTTGTATTGGCAAAACAAGTTCCCGACACACGCAATGTAGGGAAAGATGCCATGACGGCCGAGGGCACCGTGAACCGTGCCGCTCTGCCAGCTATCTTCAACCCGGAAGACCTAAATGCGCTCGAACAAGCGTTGCGCCTGAAAGATAAACATCCGGGATCTACCGTAACCGTTTTGACCATGGGACCTGCCCGCGCAGCAGAAATCATCCGCGAAGCTCTCTATAGAGGGGCAGACAATGGCTATCTGCTGACTGACCGTGCTTTTGCCGGTGCCGACACACTAGCCACCTCGTATGCCTTATCGATGGCCATCCGCAAAATTGGCGATTGCGACATCATCATTGGCGGACGTCAGGCTATTGATGGAGACACTGCCCAAGTAGGCCCACAAGTAGCCGAAAAACTGGGACTGACCCAAATTACGTATGCTGAAGATATTCTAAACGTAGACGAAAGCGGACGCCGGATCATCGTGAAACGTCACATCGATGGCGGTGTGGAAACAGTTGAGGGCCCCCTTCCTATCGTGATTACAGTCAATGGCTCGGCCGCTCCTTGCCGTCCGCGCAATGCCAAACTCATACAGAAATACAAATATGCACTGACGCAAACCGAAAAAAACCAAAATGCTCCGGCTTATCCGGATCTTTACGTACAACGACCCTACCTGAATCTCGTAGAATGGAGTGTAGCCGATGTCAATGGCGACCTTAAACAATGTGGCCTTTCCGGTTCACCCACTAAAGTAAAAACAATCCAAAACATTATTTTCCAAGCTAAAGAAAGCAAAACTCTCAGTGATTCGGATGCAGATGTAGAAGGCCTGATTGTTGAATTGCTAGCCAATCATACCATCGGATAAGGTTTGCCAACGAACCGACTGTTGCTATCTGATTACAGCAATCTTGTCGGACACCGATGCAAGATTTTTTATCATAAAAACCTAGAAAACAATGAATAACGTATTTGTATATTGTGAAATAGAAGGCACAACCGTTGCCGACGTCAGTCTGGAACTTTTGACCAAAGGCCGCAAGCTGGCCAACCAACTGGGATGCCAACTCGAAGCCATTGTAGCCGGAAGTGGTCTTACAGACGTGGAAAAACAAATTTTGCCCTACGGGGTCGATCGCCTGCATGTGTTTGATGCTCCGGGGTTGTTTCCTTACACCTCCTTGCCTCACTCGTCGATTTTGATTAATCTGTTCAAAGTTGAGAAACCTCAAATCTGCCTGATGGGAGCAACGGTCATCGGCCGTGATCTCGGCCCGCGTGTATCGTCTGCACTTACCAGTGGTCTGACAGCCGACTGTACGTCGCTCGAAATCGGTTCGCACGAGGACAAGAAAAACGGCATTACGTATGAAAACCTGCTCTACCAGATTCGTCCAGCATTTGGCGGCAATATTGTAGCAACCATCATCAACCCCGAACACCGTCCGCAAATGGCAACCGTTCGCGAAGGAGTTATGAAAAAAGAAATCCTAGATCCGGACTATCAAGGAGAAGTTATCCGCCACGATGTCAGCAAATTCGTAGCAGAAACAGACTACGTAATCAAAGTTATTGACCGTCATGTAGAAAAAGCCAAACATAACTTGAAAGGTTCTCCGATTATTGTTGCCGGAGGTTATGGCATGGGTTCAAAAGAAGGTTTCAACCTGTTGTTCGATCTTGCCAAAGAACTTCATGCTGAAGTTGGAGCCAGCCGCGCAGCCGTCGATGCCGGCTTCTGCGACCACGACCGCCAGATCGGACAAACCGGTATTACCGTACACCCAAAACTCTATATTGCTTGCGGCATCAGCGGACAAATTCAACACATTGCCGGCATGCAAGACAGCGGTATTATCATTTCAATCAACAATGATCCGAATGCGCCCATCAACAGCATTGCTGATTACGTAATCAACGGCAGTGTGGAAGAAGTCATTCCGAAGATGATTAAATACTACAAACAAAACAGCAAATAAATATGGCAAATTTTTATACTGATACACCCGAATTAAAGCATCATCTGAATCATCCGTTGATGCAACGCATCGTGGAACTCAAAGAGCGAAACTATGCAGACAAAGATACATATGACTATGCACCGGTAGATTTTGCCGATGCCATGAATAGCTACGAACGCATATTGGAAATCGTGGGCGAAATCTGCGCGGAAATCATTGCACCTAATGCCGAAGGTGTTGACCATGAAGGTCCAAGCGTAGAAAAAGGCCGCGTGACTTACGCCAGCGGCACACAGGAAAACCTTGAAGCAACCCGTAAAGCAGGTCTGATGGGTATGGCCATGCCCCGCCGATATGGAGGTCTGAACTTTCCTATCGTTCCTTACATCATGGCAGCAGACATCGTGTCGCGTGCAGATGCCGGATTCGAAAATCTGTGGGGATTGCAAGACTGCGCTGAAACTCTTTATGAATTTGGGAATGAAGATCAACATCAACGCTATCTGACCCGTGTATGCCAAGGAGAAACTATGTCTATGGACTTAACTGAGCCAGATGCCGGTTCCGACCTTCAATCTGTTATGCTCAAAGCAACTTACGACGAAAAAGAGAACTGCTGGCGTCTCAATGGTGTGAAGCGTTTTATTACCAATGGAGATTCGGACATTCACCTCGTATTAGCCCGCTCGGAAGAAGGCACGCATGACGGTCGCGGATTGTCTATGTTCATCTACGACAAACGCAACGGCGGTGTGGATGTTCGTCGCATCGAAAACAAAATGGGTATCAAAGGCTCTCCAACTTGCGAATTAGTCTACAAAAACGCAAAAGCTGAACTCTGCGGCGATCGCAAACTGGGTTTAATCAAATATGTTATGGCACTGATGAATGGAGCACGTCTGGGTATCGCAGCACAAAGTGTTGGGTTGTCGCAAGCTGCCTATAACGAAGCACTGGCTTATGCCAAAGACCGCAAACAGTTTGGTAAAGCTATCATCGGATTCCCTGCTGTCTATGACATGCTGTCTATCATGAAAGCCAAACTCGACGCTTCACGTGCACTTTTGTACGAGACTGCCCGTTTTGTAGATGTCTACAAAGCTTTAGATGATATTGCACGGGAGCGTAAGCTGACTCCTGAAGAACGTCAAGAACAGAAGAAGTATGCGAAATTGGCTGACAGTTTCACCCCGCTTTCCAAAGGAATGGGCAGTGAATATGCTAATCAAAACACGTACGATTGTATCCAAATACACGGTGGTTCGGGATTTATGAAAGACTATACTTGCGAACGTCTGTACCGTGATGCACGTATCACCTCCATCTACGAGGGAACAACTCAGCTTCAGACGGTTGCAGCTATTCGGTATGTAACCACCGGTGCTTACCTCAACCAAATACGTGTTTACGAAGCTACGCCATGTGCTCCAGAGCTTGAGGGGTTAAGAAACCGCCTGAAATCGATGGCCGACAAGCTGGAAGAAGTCACAGAACAAGTAAGCAAACTGAAGAATCAAGAATACCTAGACTTCGTCGCTCGACGGTTGGTTGAAATCTCTGCTTACACCATCATGGGACATTTATTGGTTCTTGAAGCAACCAAATCTCCGGAACTCTTCGCTAAATCAGCGAATGTCTATGTACGGTATGCAGAGGCTGAAATCGAGAAACATTATGCTTTCATTACTCAATTCACAGCTGACGATTTGGCCAATTACTGTCAATAGAATCGATCGTGAAGCCTGAGTTTGGTGACCAACCATACTTTTAACTCTATCAATCATGTAAATGACGCGGATATATTGCTTGTATACATCCGCGTCATTACGCTTTTTTAAAGACCTTTACATAGCTATTTGCCATCAACCAAACAGACCAACCAATTAATTCCACTACGCATGAAAAGAAAGTTAGCTTTCACAGTATTCCTATTCTTCTGCATTCTTACCACTACTCTATCAGCTACCGAACGTAAGAAATACAACTTCAACAGTACTTGGTTATTACATATAGGTGATGCCCCTGGCATGTCTGACCCAAATTACGACGATTCACAATGGAAGTCCATCACACTTCCACGTGCCTTTAATGAAGACGAAGCTTTTAAAGTAGCCATAGATCAACATACCGACACCATCGTATGGTATAGAAAACACTTCTGCCTACCCGACCTCAAAGGCAAAAAAGTATTCATTGAATTTGAAGGCATCCGAATGGGAGGAGACTTCTATCTAAACGGACATCACCTCGGGCTACACGAAAACGGAGTCATGGCATGCGGATTCGACCTTACTCCCTATTTGACAGACAAAGATAATGTAATAGCCGTACGAATCGACAACAGTTGGCAATACCGCGAACGTGCCACGGGCACCCGATTCCAATGGAACGATCATAACTTCAACGCCAACTATGGAGGTATTCCCAAGAACGTATTCCTGCACATCACTGATGAAGTATATCAAACGCTTCCTCTCTACAGTTTTCTGCAAACCACAGGCGTATATGTTTACGCCACAGACTTTGACATCAAAGGACGCAAGGCAACCATCCATACAGAGTCTGAAATCAAGAACGACAGTCACGAAGCACGTCAGTTCAGCTATGAAGTCACGATCTACGACAATGAAGGAAAACAAGTAGCCCAATTCAACAATCCGCCCACTATCGTCAATGCCGGAGAAACAAAAACAGTCAGTATCTCATTCGAGCTCAACAATATACACTTCTGGAGCTGGGGATATGGCTATCTCTACACCGTAAAGACGACTTTAAAAGACAAGCAAGGAAACACCTTCGATGAAGTTTCCACACGAACCGGCTTCCGAAAAACACGTTTCGAGGAAGGTAAGATTTGGCTCAACGACCGCGTCATACAAATGAAAGGATACGCCCAACGAACAAGCAACGAATGGCCTGCGGTAGGACTTTCTGTACCTGCATGGTTGAGTGACTACACGAATGCACTCATGGTAGAAAGCAATGCCAATCTCGTACGCTGGATGCACGTAACCCCGTGGAAGCAAGACGTAGAATCGTGTGACCGCGTAGGGCTAATCCAAGCCATGCCAGCCGGAGACGCTGAGAAAGACAGTCAAGGAAGACAATGGGAACAGCGCATCGAACTGATGCGAGATGCAATCATATACAACCGCAACAATCCGAGCATCCTCTTTTATGAATGCGGAAACGAATCGATTAGCCGCGAACACATGATAGAAATGAAAAAAATACGCGACCAGTACGACCCTTATGGTGGACGTGCCATCGGATCACGGGAAATGCTAGACATACGCGAAGCTGAATATGGTGGCGAGATGCTCTATATCAACAAAAGTAAACACCACCCCATGTGGGCAACCGAATATTGTCGGGACGAAGGATTGCGCAAATACTGGGACGAATATTCCTATCCTTTCCATAAAGAAGGTGATGGCAACACCGACTACAAATCGACCGTAACCAATCAAACCGCAAAAAAACAAGATGCCAGTGCCTATAACCACAATCAAGACAGATTTGCCGTAGAGCTCGTGCGCCGGTGGTACGACTATTGGCGCGAACGCCCTGGCACCGGTACGCGAGTCAGTTCCGGAGGAGCCAAAATCATCTTCTCTGATTCAAACACACATTTTCGCGGAGTAGAAAACTATCGTCGAAGCGGTGTGACCGATCCCATGCGCATACCCAAAGACGGTTATTTCGCCCACCAAGTGATGTGGAACGGTTGGGTAGACACAGACCAATATCAAACCTACATCATTGGTCATTGGAACTATCCGGAACAGACAGTTAAACCGGTCTATGTCGTATCAAACGCCGAAGAAGTCGAGCTCTTCCTCAACGGGCAATCGCTCGGAACAGGCAAACGCGACTATCACTTTCTTTTCACCTTCGATAGCATTGCGTTTCAACCCGGAAAGCTGGAAGCCATAAGTCGCATGAACGGTAAGGAGGTCAGCCGCTACAAACTTGTCACTGCAGGCGAGCCTGCTCAGTTGAAACTGACGGCCATACAAAACCCTGAAGGATTTCATGCCGACGGAGCTGACATGGCACTTTTGCAAATAGAAGTAATCGACAACGACGGACACCGCTGCCCGCTTGACAATCGTACGATACATTTCACTCTCAACGGTGAAGCCGAATGGCGAGGTGGTATTGCACAAGGAACAGACAACTACATACGCAGCCTGTCACTCCCCGTAGAATGTGGTATTAACCGTGCACTCATACGCAGCACAACACAAGCCGGAACCATCACCGTGAAAGCCGAAGCCGAAGGACTACCAGCAGCCACACTCACGCTACAGACTATCCCCGTTAGCGTGACCAACGGATTAAGCGAATATCTGCCGCAAGCCTCCCTGAAAGGACAACTGACCAAAGGCGAAACACTCTCTACCCCTTCGTATACAGACAGCAAACGAGGCATAGAAATCGTTTCAGCCCAAGCCGGAACCAATCAGGAAGACGCTGACAAAGCTTATGACGACAACGAGCTCAGCGAATGGCGCAACGATGGCAAACTGTCGACTGCATGGGTCACATATACCCTAGAACGCGAAGCACTCATCGATGATATCTGCATCAAACTGACCGGCTGGCGACAACGTTCCTATCCGTTGGAAGTCTATGCCGGAAACAGCCTTGTTTGGCAGGGTGACACGCCTCGGTCACTGGGCTACGTACACTTGGTTATCGAGCACCCCATAAGTGCCCAAGAATTCACTATCCGCCTCAAGGGATCGACCCATGATAGCGACGCTTTCAAACAAATCACCGAAGTGTCGGCCGCACAAGCCGGAGAACTCGATGTAGTGACCAACAACCAGAAGAAACAAAACGATCTGCGCATCGTGGAAATCGAGTTTCTAGAATCAGTTGAAGCCTCATCAGACGACCTGTCAACCCGCGAAACATTCACAACCCATTATTCACCAACACACAAACAAGACTTATGAAACAACTGGTAATCATTGTCTGCTTGATATGTCTGGTACTTAACATCCGGGCACAAGACTCGAAAGTCTACTTGTTCTCATACTTCACCGGACAAAGTCAAGACGGACTTCACTTAGCCTACAGCCGAGATGGTCGCACATGGACAGCTCTCAAGAACGGAGATTCGTTTCTCGTTCCTACAGTAGGAAAAGACAGACTCATGCGCGATCCCAGTATCTGTCAGTCGCCCGACGGCACATTCCACTTGGTGTGGACATCGAGCTGGACAGACCGCATCATTGGCTACGCATCGTCGAAAGACCTGATTCATTGGTCTGAACAATGCAGCATCCCCGTCATGATGCATGAACCAGAAGCCCTCAACTGCTGGGCTCCGGAACTGTATTACGACGAAACTTCACAAACTTTCTACATCATTTGGGCAACAACCATTCCCGGACGCCACAAAGAAGTGCCCACGTCTGAAAGCGAAAAAGGTTGGAATCATCGCATCTATTACGTTACGACTAAAGATTTTCAGACATTTTCCGAAACGACAATGTTCTTCAATCCCGATTTCAGTGTCATCGATGCCGCCATTGTGCGCGATCCGATACGGAATGATTGGATTATGGTTGTCAAAAACGAAAACTCTCTGCCACCCGAAAAAAATTTGCGTATCACACGTACTGCAAGCCTTTCAGACGGATTCCCTACAGACGTTTCAGAACCGATTACAGGCAAATACTGGTGTGAAGGGCCAGCTCCGCTGTTTGTAAACGACACGCTTTATATTTATTTCGACAAATACAGGGAACACACGTACGGAGCTGTTCGGTCGGTGGACGGACAACATTGGGAAGACGCATCAGACGAGGTATCTTTTCCGGCCGGCACCCGACACGGAACCGCCTTCACGGTAGACGAATCCGTACTCCGACGACTGCTCAATGAGAAATAAACCAGACAATAATTAAGCCAGCCGGCATGGCGATTTTCGTAACGGCATGCCGGCTGGAAATACGGTACCAACAACTAACCTCTTTTTCTATCACAGAACACTGTAGAGGTATTGTCAAAACTCGTATCTTTGCTTTCCAACCCAAAATATGAGTGCAATTTCTATCGACACAAACAACCTTGAGTTTCAAAATGCCTTGAAACTTATTCAATATACCCGCCAGTCGGTATTTCTCACCGGCAAGGCCGGTACAGGAAAATCTACCTTCCTGAAATATATCTGTAAGCATACTAAGAAGAAATACGTCGTACTAGCACCTACCGGGATTGCAGCTATCAATGTGGGTGGAAGTACCCTGCACAGTTTTTTCAAGCTACCTTTCTATCCACTACTCCCTGACGATCCCAATTTCAGCTACCGCAAGTTGAAAGATTTCCTGAAGTATTCTTCCAGCCATCGCAAACTTATCAAGGAAGTCGAACTGATTATCATTGACGAAATATCCATGGTTCGCGCCGACATCATCGACTTTATAGACAAAGTGCTGAGAGTTTATTCTCGAAACACCCGCGAGCCGTTCGGCGGCAAACAGCTATTGCTGGTTGGAGATATCTATCAGCTTGAACCTGTCGTCAAAAACGATGAACGAGACATACTCAACCGCTTTTATCCCACACCCTACTTCTTCTCAGCAAACGTATTCAGAGAGATTAAGCTAGTCAGTATCGAACTGAAGAAAGTCTATCGGCAAATCGATCCGATCTTTATCAGTACACTCGACCGCATACGCACCAACACGGCTGACGTTGCAGACCTGCAACTGCTCAACACACGCGTAAGCATACATCCCGATATCACCCCTGATCATGCCACCAACGATATGTATGTGACTTTAGCCACACGTCGCGACCAAGTTGACTACATCAACGAGAAACGACTGGCCGCATTGCCAGGCAAACCGACCATCTTTACAGGAGAGATTAAAGGAGAGTTCCCGGAAAACAGCCTACCTACGCCGATAGATTTACAGCTAAAACTCGGAGCACAAATTATCTTTATCAAAAACGACTTCGACAAACGGTGGGTCAACGGCACAATCGGTATCATTTCAGGAATAGACGAAGAAGAAGAAACTATTTACGTAATGACCGACGACGGACGCGAATGCGATGTCAAGCGTGAAACATGGCGCAACATACGTTATACCTACAATGAGCAAGAGAAAAAAATCGAGGAAGAAGAACTCGGCACGTTTACTCAATATCCTATCCGGCTGGCGTGGGCTATTACCATCCACAAGAGTCAGGGACTGACATTTAGCCGTATTGCCATAGATCTTACCGGAGGCACTTTTGCCGGCGGACAAGCCTATGTGGCACTTAGTCGGTGCACATCATTACAGGGAATCCAACTGCGAAAGCCTATTGTACGATCGGACATTTTCGTCAAACCGGAAATTGTGAAATTCGCTTCGCGCTTTAATAACCAACAACTCATCAACCAAGCCTTAAAACAAGCACAGGCAGATGTGGAATACACGGCAGCCATCAAACTTTTCGACAAAGGAAATTTTGCCGATTGTCTGGACAGTCTGTTTCGTGCCATTCATGCCCGCTACGATTTGGAAAAGCCTATTGCCAAACGGTTTATCCGCAAAAAACTAAGCATCATCAACACCCTGAAAGCCGAGAACAAACGACTCAAAGAGAAGATGAACGAACAACAACGTCATTTAAAGAAATACGCCAAAGAATATTATGAAATGGGCAATGACTGCATCACATTGGCACACGACTCGCGTGCAGCCATAGCCAATTACGACAAAGCCATCTCACTCTATCCCACTTACGTAGATGCTTGGGTGCGCAAAGGTGTAACGCTATACAACGACAAACAGTATTATGAAGCCATGGCTTGCTTCAACGAAGCGATTCGATTAAGTCCACGTTTGTTTAAAGCCGTCTATAATCGAGGAAAAAACCGACTGGCAATGAACGATATAGAAGGTGCTATTGCCGATTTTGACCGGGCAACTACACTCAAACCTGAACACATCGGTGCGCACGAGCTCTATGGCGATGCACTCTTAAGAGCCGGCAAAACAGAAGAAGCCGCTCAACAATGGACTATTGCAGAACAATTACGTGAGAAACAAGGGGATTAGATTTTTTTTTCGTTTACATTTGCATACCATTATCAAACCTTACTACTATGATATTAAAACTTTATAATCGAAACAATAATCCACGCATACTACAACGAGTTATCGACCTTCTTAACAACGGTGGACTACTGATCTATCCCACAGACACAACCTACGCTATCGGCTGCCATGCACTGAAAGAACGAGCAATCGAGCGCATCTGTCGGCTGAAAGGCATTAACCCCGAGAAAAACAACCTGGCTATCATCTGTTACGACCTAAGCAATATCAGCGAATATGCCAAGATAGAAAATCATACATTCAAGCTCATGAAACGCAATTTGCCGGGCCCCTTTACATTCATCTTGCCAACAGGCAATCGCTTGCCAAAGATTTTTCGTAACCGTAAAGAAGTCGGTATCCGTATCCCCGACAACGACATCATACGCGAAATATGTCGCCTGCTCGAAGCACCGATACTGACCACAACACTACCCTATCAGAAAGATGAAGACATTGAATACCTCACCAACCCCGAACTCATAGACGAGAAATTCGGACATATCGTAGACTTAGTCATTGATGGAGGCATCGGTGGCTTCGAATTAAGCACCGTTGTCGATTGCACCACAAGTGAACCGGAAATCATTCGCGATGGCAAAGGTGAACTACTCAGCTAACTGCTCGAAAGACAAAAAGTAACGATCATAATCATAACAAACATCAATGGCATATAGCTGCCACAATCTATCTAAATTAATATATTCTTAAAATAAAATCCATATGAAAAAACTTCTTATTTATTTAGCTCTCGGAGTAAGCTGGATAACGGCGTCAGCCGACACACCGCTCTGGATGCGCGATGTACAGATCTCACCAGACGGGCAACAAATCGTTTTCTGTTATAAAGGTGACATTTACAAAGTAGCAGTCAGTGGCGGAGAGGCCGTCCGACTCACAACCCAAGATTCGTATGAATCTAATCCTATCTGGTCACCTGACAGCAAACAAATAGCTTTTGCCAGCGACCGAAACGGTGGAATAGACCTATTCATTATGTCGGCAGACGGGGGCAATGCACAAAGACTGACAACACATTCGGGCACAGAGATTCCTTCAGCATTCACTCCCGACGGACAATATGTAGTTTTCTCAGCAAACATCCAAGACCCGGCACAGAGCGCCTTATTCCCTTCAACAACTATGACTGAAGTTTATCAGGTATCGACCAAAGGCGGACGCATCAAACAAGTATTGGGCACTCCGGCCGAAATGATTTGCTTCAACCGCAAAGGAAACTGTTTCCTTTATCAAGACCTAAAAGGCTCGGAAAATGAATGGCGTAAGCACCACACCTCCTCCGTAACACGAGATATCTGGCTTTACGACGTAAGCAAACAAAAGCATATCAACCTGACAAACAGGGCTGGTGAAGACCGTAACCCTGTGTTCTCACCAGACGAACAACAGGTATTCTTCCTGAGCGAACGCAATGGTGGTTCTTTTAATGTTTACGTCATGCCAACAGACCGTCCACAAGAGGCCAAAGCCGTAACTTCTTTCCGCACACATCCGGTTCGCTTCCTTTCAATTGCAAGTGACGGCACATTGTGTTACACTTACGACGGTGAAATTTATACGCAAAAAAGCAATGGTGGCAAACCACGCAAGGTAAAGATCGAACTCATTCGCGATGACGAAAATATTCCAACAAGAATCAATATCACACGCGGCGCAACAGATGCTACACCATCGCCTGATGGCAAACAACTCGCCTTTATCACACGCGGAGAAGTATTCGTCACTTCCACGGAATACCCCACGACAAAACAAATCACTCACACCCCAGAAGGAGAAAAAGGCATCACCTTTGCTCCGGACAACCGCACACTGGTTTATGCCAGCGAACGCAATGGCAACTGGGGACTGTATCAAGCGAAAATCAGTCGCGAAGACGACCCGAACTTCCCCAACGCCACTCTCATAGAGGAAGAAGCGCTCATACCGTCTTCAGATATAGAACGTAGCTGTCCGCAATTCTCGCCCGACGGGAAAGAACTGGCTTTCATTGAAGATCGAAACAAGTTGATGGTACTTAACCTCCAGACAAAAAAAATCCGCCAGATAACCGACGGTTCGACATGGCCTAGCACCGAAGGTAAGTTCAACTATTCATGGTCTCCTGACAGTCAATGGTTTACACTCGAATATATTGCAAATGGTCACGATCCTTATACTGACATCGGCATTGTGAAAGCTGACGGAAAAGAGGAAATCATCAACCTCACTCAAAGCGGTTATTTCAGCACTTCTCCTCGCTGGGTACTCGATGGCAATGCCATTCTCTTTATAACAGACCGCTACGGTATGCGCAGTCATGCTTCATGGGGATCACAAAGCGATGTTATGATTGTGTTCCTCAACCAAGATGCATATGACAAATTTAATCTGAACAAAGAAGACTACGAACTGCAAAAGGCCTTCGAAGCCGAACAGAAAAAAGAGACTGCTAAAGAAAAAAAGGAAAAGGAAATAGATAAAAAGGACGAAAACAAGAAAGATGAAAACAAAGAAAAGCCCGACGACAAACACATCAACATCGAACTTAAAAACATTGAAGACCGCATTGTTCGTCTGACTCCCAATTCTTCAAAACTTGCATCGGCCATCCTGTCTAAAGATGGCGAAAAACTTTACTATCTGTCATCGTTTGAAAAAGGCTTCGACTTGTGGAGAATCACCTTGCGCGACAAAGACATCAAACTGCTCCATAAACTGAACTCCAGCTGGGCTAACATGGAAATGGATAAAAGCGGAAAAAACATTTTCTTGCTCAGTAGCGGCAATATGCAAAGCATGAATACCACAAACGAAAGACTCCAATCCATCTCATACCAAGCTACCCTGAAGCTGGATCTGTATAAAGAACGTGAATACATGTTTGACCATGTATGCAAACAAGAAGCCAAACGTTTTTACGATACTCGCATGCACGGCGTAAATTGGAAATCCATAACAGCTGCATATCGGAAATTCTTACCACACATCAATAACAACCGGGATTTCGCGGAACTGCTCAGCGAAATGCTTGGCGAATTGAATGTTTCGCACACGGGAGGCCGATACAGGGGAGGAAGTAGCACAGAACCGACAGCCGAATTAGGTCTGCTTTACGACTGGAACTATGAAGGAAAAGGACTTCGCATTGAAGAGATTGTAGACAAAGGACCGTTTGATCGTGCTTCAACAAAAGTCACATCCGGAACAATCATAGAGAAAATCAACGGACAAGAAATCACGGAAGACAATGATTTGTATGCTTTGCTTAACGGATTAACCAATAAGAAGACATTGGTTTCATTCCTTAATCCCGAGACAAAAGAGACTTGGGAGGAAGTGGTTAAGCCTATCAGTATCAGTACACTCAACGATCTGCTCTATCAACGATGGGTAAAACAACGGACTGACGATGTTGACAAATGGTCTGGCGGACGATTAGGATACGTACATATCAAGTCTATGGATGACGCCAGCTTCCGTAATATCTATTCGGATATTCTCGGTAAATATAACGACCGTGAGGGTATCGTCATAGACACGCGCTTCAATGGTGGTGGACGCTTGCATGAAGACATCGAAATTTTGTTTAGCGGGAAGAAATATTTCACCCAAGTCATCCGAGGACATGAAGCTTGCGATATGCCAAGTCGCCGTTGGAACAAACCGTCGATCATGCTGCAATGTGAAGCCAACTATTCGAATGCACACGGAACTCCTTGGGTATATCGTCACAATGAACTCGGAAAGTTAGTCGGAGCTCCCGTTCCAGGCACTATGACAAGCGTACAATGGGAAACACTCCAAGATCCGTCACTCATTATCGGTATTCCCATCATCGGCTATCGTTTACCGGACGGAAGCTATCTGGAAAACACTCAGTTGGAGCCGGATATCAAAGTGCTCAACGCTCCCGAAACGATTATCAAAGGTGAAGATACACAGCTGAAAACGGCTGTTGACGAATTATTGAAAGAACTTGACAAAACTGAAAGTAAAGCCGTAAGTATTAAACAAGCTTAATATATCAGACTAAAGATCGTCTGACATGCGAAATAAAATAAATTTGTGAGGCCTTTCGAATGTAAGGCCTCACTTAATATGATTAGAAAATATGAAAACTAGAGATTTAGTAATTGAAACATTAAAACAAATAGGTTGCCAGCCCGAAATAGACGACAAAGACAATATTTGTTTCAAATATCAAGGCGAGTCGTTTTTTGTTTCAGCAGACAATAACATAAAATTCATCACCATCTGGGATCCATGGTGGTTTGCCATGGATCTAAGAAATCCGGATGTAATTCCGCTCAAAGAAGCTATAAACTTAATCAATAACAACATGCCCTTAGTTCATGTCATTTACTCTGTAGACCAAAAGGGCGGGCGTATCGGCATTCATTCGCGTTGCGATTCTTTATTTATTGAGGAAGTTCCCCTACTGAACGACCTAATGAAATCATTGCTCGAACACTTCTTTAATCGCACACAATCACTTGAGACAAGCGTTCAACCAACTGAAGAATCGCCGGAAAGAGCCATTAAACTAAAAAACAACATACACAACAGCTATACGGAATATAGTTAAACGCTCCGATAAACTTGTATAAGTTTATCGGAGCGTTTGATCTATAAAAAAGCTTGATTGAAAAGTCGTCAAAACTTATAACCCAAGGTTAGTAATCCGCGGTTATTCGTATAAGTCATACGTGCCACAGGGTCTGCCTCATCGAAAATAAGATTTGAATAAGGATAGAAGTCGGCTTTCTGATGAGTATATACATAGGCCAAGTCGGCATAGAAACGGCCAAAACGGAAACCCAATCCGGCCGTTATGTTGTGAGCGCCATACATGTTTTCGTAGTCAATGTCTGTACGTGTTCCCTGCGGATCATTGAATTTATATGCACCCTTGCTATAAAGTGCACTCTGATAATTATAACCGACACGCAAACAAATATCATCGAAAACATTGGCTTCCATACCGATTCTGAAAGTGTGCATGCCTTCCAATGAAGATTCTATCTCCTCATTGAGTGCAGACAGATCCCAACCTTTCGGATCGCGAGCGTCTGTCGATGAATAGTCTGCATATTCATATTCTGCTCCTACAGCTATATGCTGTCCAAAAGTATAGCCCGCACTGAGATTAAACTTCCAAGGTGTGCGCAATTCGTAATCATACGACGTATCTCCATATCCGCCATCGCGTGTATCTGCCATTATGCCGTTACCATTGACATCAAACATAGTCATGCGTGCAGAATAAGTATCTCGTAAATTATACCACGTGGGTGTATGAATAGCCAACCCTATGCGGAAAGGAGAATACTCGAATGGTCGCCAAATAACACCTAATTTGATATCAACTCCCGAACCTTCCGTATTGTACCAGTTCTCTAACTGCATCACGCCGGCATAGTCCGGATCGGCACCCGGCTGCGCATCACTGGCATACGAATAAACTTCTTCTACATAAGAAGAATAGCGGCGAAAATCCACATCATACACTCCGATGGTCAATCCTAAATACCAGCGGTCTTCGATATTAGTAGAAATATTAAAGTCGAATGCATGGATTCCACCACTGTTTTGACTGCGAAAAGAGTTCCAGTTACTTCCCCAACCTTCATAGACAGAAACTCCATTTTCATCTACATAGCCGTTTACCAAACCCGTCAGACCGGCCATCACACTCATCCAGCCAAAACGGTCATCATCGTAATAGGGATTCATGTTTCCACTCAGCAATTTGTTGAAATCATTTGCCGTATAAGACGACAAGCCATAACCACCACTGCCAGCCAAAGTAAGAGCTGCAGCAATATTTTGTGAATACGACTCACCGTTCACCGCGCCTTCCATATACATATTACTATAGAAGTTCTGCTGTTTGCGGTAGTTAAAACCGATATTAAAATAACGCATGGACGTATGGTCACCGATTTTGCTCGAGTAGACAAAACCGGCTTGGTCGAACGAGAAACGAGATACATCGTCGCCGGCCGATTGGCCATTGTAGTTACTTTTTGCACTCTGCCCGTACCAGCCAAATGTCACAGCCACATCGTTACGCCGATACAAGCCGATACCTGCCGGATTGGTTCCCATGACCGAGAGATCGCCACCCAATGCACTCATGGCTCCTCCCATACCCACAAAGCGTGCCGTTCCACTCAATTGTTCTTGCATCACAGTTCCGGCATTATATGCCGTCTGAGCTTGTACAGCGAGTCCCAAACAACCCAAAGCTGTACTTATATAGAATTTATACAATGCTTTCATATGCCTTTTTATTTAATACATACACTTTGTATGGCCTTTAACTGTCAGTCTCTATTTTATCTCATTAACGACGACCACGATTTCCTGATCCTCCGCCGGAAACTGTACCCCGATTGCTGCCACTCGAAGAACGGTTATAGGAAGAACTGTTAGAATTCACGTTACTGCTACGGTTATAATTAGTAGACTGCTTGCTTTCGCTCGTAGAACGATAATAGTTGGTTGACTGACGCGTGCTGCTCGGACGAGTATAATCCATGCTGCGCGGGCGTGACGTGCTTGGCCGGACATAGCGTGAAGTGCTACGCGTTGTGTTCGTTGTCGAACTGTTATTAGTACTTCCGTTTACACGAAATCGTTCACGGGCTTGGTCAACGTACTGTTGACGTATGGAAGAGTTGGTATTCACGGGTTGTACAACTCTGTTTGACGTGTGGTTAGTACCACCTTGATTATTAGCTACATTCGTATTGCTTGGTCTACGTCCTCCATAGTTGAAACGATCATTGCCACCCCGAGTGCTACCATTAGCCGTTGTCGCCGTTTGAGTTCGGCTGGCAGCACCTCGCCAACGTTCCCGATTACCAGCCAATGATGATCTCAACGGAGTCGGATGGTTGAGATGACCGCCACCGCTCCAATAATGATAGTGGTGATGAGAATGCGGATAATAGGCATAATACGGATATCCCCAACCCCACCAAGGATCATACCAACTCCAATAAGTCCAGCGCCAGCGCCAGCGTCCCCATGAGTTGTAACGCCAATCCCACCACAATGGATTGCTATACGTAGGAAATACGTACGCATACATGCCATCATAATACACATTCCAATCCCATGACGGGAATAAGCCTACCCCATAAACCACATCCCAATAGAGCGGGCTGCCTACGGGAATGGCATAGGCCGGATCGTGGAAACGAATCAATCGGACGGCATATTCGTAATCGTCACGCGTGCCCTGAAACTCATTTACCCACTGACCTTCCAAATCACTGTCCGGCAATTCGTCTATATAAAGTGTGTCGTTCTCTATGGAGAAGTCGTTTTTATCGCTTGTGTAGCGACGGTTATACTCATCTATATCGACCTGACGACCTTGCGAATTACGCACCACGACGTTAATTGAGTTATTGACAGTCGACTCGCTTTCTACCGACTTAGCGGTTTCGACCAATCGGCTGGCAGGCGTTTCCGTTTCCTTTTCTTTTTTTGTAGGAACGAAGTAAACATCGTCTACTTCGCTTTGGGCAACAGCCGTCCCAGAGAGTATGAACAGCAGTACCATTAGTTTTACAACATTTCTCTTCATGACGGTATTCTCCTTTCTTTATTTTGTCATAGTGTTTATTCTTATGCAAAGATAAAAAGCTAACACAAAGAAATTAGGGGATTTTCCCTATTTCTTTATAGGACTTTCCCTATTTTCGTATTATCTTTTTATCTTTGTGGCAATTTAAAAAAGTACATTTCATCAGCCTTTGTGCGAAGAAATCAATCTATCGACATGAAATACGTAGAAGTTATTTTTTATACGCAACCCTGTACGGAAATAGTCAACGGCACGCTCATTGCACTTTGTGCTGACATCGGATTTGAAAGTTTTATTGAAACAGAAAACGGAGTTGCGGCCTACATTCCCCAATCTCAGTTTCATGCAAATGACGTGGAGAATATTTTAGCGAACTTTCCACTAGCAGATACGGAAATAAGCTATAAGGCAAATCCGACTGAAGACAAGAATTGGAACGAAGAGTGGGAAAAAAATTTCTTCCGACCCATCGTTATCGGTAATCGCTGTGTGATACACAGCGATTTTCACCATGATATCCCTCAAGTTGCGTATGACATCATTATCAACCCGCAAATGGCTTTCGGCACAGGGCATCACGAAACAACGAGCCTCATCATAGAAGAACTACTCGATGCAGACTTAAAAGACAAATCACTTCTAGATATGGGATGCGGAACTTCCATCTTGGCAATTCTGGCCTCCATGCGTGGCGCAAATCCGATAACGGCTATCGATATTGATGATTGGTGCGTAAACAATTCGCGAGATAATATTGCACTCAACCACATAACAAACATAACCGTTGAATTGGGTGATGCTTCACTACTCAAAGGCCGCACTCCTTTCGACGTCATCATTGCGAATATCAATCGCAACATCTTGCTCGCTGACATGGCACACTATGCAGCCTGCATGCATCCGCAGTCGGATATCTACATGAGCGGATTCTATGTTGACGACATTCCTTACATTCGTCAAGAAGGAGAACGACTTGGCATGAAATTTATCCATTATAAAGAAAAAAATCGTTGGGCTGCGGTCAAGCTAAGCATGATAGCCTAAATACACACAGATATCCAAACGCCACATTCCTGCCGGTCAAAAAAGGCTATCCATAATGACAGTTTGCACATCTTTTAGCCAAAGTCAGTAAACTTTCACACATTGCTCATCTTTAAAATCGAACAAACTTCTTACCTTTGACACAAACCCTTAACATATTAAAATATCATGGATTATTTACTTTTCTGGCTGATTCCGATTTCATCGTTATTAGCATTATGTTACGCTTACTACTTTTATCGACAAATGAAGAAAGTAAGCGAAGGCACTCCTCGGATGGTCTACATAGCGGCAGCGGTCCGCAAAGGAGCAATGTCTTATCTCAAACAGCAATACAAAATTGTAGGCTTAGTATTCATCGGACTTGTCATCATTTTTTCCATTATGGCGTATGGCTTCCATGTCCAAAATGAATGGGTGCCCGTAGCATTCTTGACTGGCGGATTTTTCTCCGGTCTTTCAGGTTTTTTAGGAATGAAAACAGCTACCTACGCATCAGCCCGTACAGCCAATGCCGCACGTGAGTCACTCAATAGCGGTTTGCGTATTGCCTTTCGCAGTGGAGCGGTGATGGGTCTAATTGTTGTCGGACTAGGTTTATTTGATATTTCATTTTGGTATTTATTACTCAATGCCGTCATTCCGGAAGATGCTCTAACCCCAACACATAAACTTTGCATCATCACGACCACCATGTTGACTTTCGGTATGGGAGCCAGTACACAAGCCCTCTTCGCCCGTGTAGGTGGTGGAATCTATACAAAGGCAGCAGACGTTGGCGCTGATTTGGTAGGAAAAGTAGAAGCCGGTATTCCTGAAGACGATCCGCGTAATCCGGCCACCATTGCTGATAATGTAGGCGACAACGTGGGTGACGTAGCCGGAATGGGAGCTGACCTCTACGAATCTTATTGTGGTTCTATCCTTGCAACTTCAGCATTAGGTGCGGCTGCATTCTTACATGGTGATGACACGACGATGCAATTCAAAGCCGTCATTGCTCCAATGCTTATCGCAGCCGTTGGCATTATCCTCTCGATTGTCGGTATTTTTGCCGTACGAACAAAAGAAAAGGCAACCATCAAAGATTTGCTCGGCTCGCTTTCTGTCGGAACCAACCTCAGCTCGGCACTAATCGTGGTAGCAACTTTCCTCATCATGTGGTTACTCCAAATAGATAATTGGGCACTGATTAGTTGCTCGGTAATCATAGGTCTCATCGTGGGAATTATTATCGGACGATCTACAGAATATTTTACATCACAGTCTTATGCACCCACACGCCGCCTGAGTGAAAGTGGCACGACGGGTCCGGCTACCGTAATTATTTCCGGTATCGGATTGGGAATGCTCTCAACCGCAATTCCTGTCATTGCTGTCGTAATAGGCGTCATCCTTTCTTATCTATTTGCTGCCAACTTTGATATTACCAATGTCAGCATGGGTCTTTACGGTATCGGTATTGCAGCGGTAGGAATGCTTTCAACATTGGGTATCACACTAGCCACAGATGCATACGGTCCCATCGCCGACAATGCAGGTGGAAACGCTGAAATGTCTGGACTGGGAAAAGAAGTACGTCAACGTACCGATGCACTCGATTCATTGGGAAATACAACGGCCGCCACAGGAAAAGGATTTGCCATCGGTTCGGCCGCACTCACCGGTTTGGCCTTATTAGCCTCCTACATTGAAGAAATACGTATCGGACTTAACCGCATTGGTACGAGCATCTTAGATTTGGGCAACGGCCAGACCATAGCGACATCCAATGCTTCTTTCACTGACTTCATGCTTTACTATGACGTAACGCTGATGAATCCGAAAGTACTTTCCGGTATGTTCATCGGCAGCATGATGGCATTCTTATTCTGCGGATTAACGATGAATGCAGTCGGACGTGCAGCTTCCAAAATGGTAGAAGAAGTACGTCGGCAGTTCCGCGAAATCAAAGGCATCCTAAGCGAAGAGACCGAACCAGACTACGAACGTTGTGTAGCCATCTCTACAAAAGGAGCGCAACGGGAAATGATTATCCCCTCTCTGCTAGCTATCATCGCTCCAGTTGTAACCGGATTGATTTTTGGTGTAGCCGGAGTACTTGGTCTGTTAATTGGAGGATTGAGTTGCGGTTTCGTATTGGCGATATTCATGGCTAATGCTGGCGGAGCTTGGGACAATGCCAAGAAATATGTCGAAGAAGGCAACTTGGGAGGAAAAGGTAGCGAAGTCCACAAAGCAACCGTTGTAGGCGACACCGTAGGAGATCCTTTCAAAGATACTTCCGGTCCAAGTTTGAACATTCTAATTAAACTCATGAGCATGGTAGCCATTGTTATGGCCGGACTGACCGTTACATGGAGTCTGCTCTAACTATCTTTTGTTCTGTCCATTCGCAAATGCGAATGGGCAGAACAATTACCATTTCATACACACCGATGTCTCAACAAAGCATTCGTCAGTTCCCTCTTTCCACCCCTATCCGAACAATCTAATTCTGGCCTGCATCCCTACTTATTTAAATAACCGCAACGAGGACAAACTCCCGGTCGGTGAAGGGACATACCACAATGCCCGCAAACATAATTGTTTGAAGCTTTGCGACACAAACGCTTAATAGCTATCCAAACAAATCCACCCACGAACAAATAGCCTACATAATAATAAACGGTAAGGTTGACAATCAGGTAGAAGAACAGACAAAGCGTACCCAGACCAAGCAAATAGAAGAACGCCGTAGAAAAACTGACCTGATGAAAGATATCATCCACGAGAGCCAGAGCAACCAACACAATAGCCCATACTGAAATCATAAACAGAGTCAAAATAAACGGCAGATCAAATGGATTAAGCGAAGGATTGTAATAGTAGTGTTCCCAAGTCTCGGGTACAAAACGCTGCATACTGGCATAAATCGTAGCCGAAAGCACCACACACAAACAAAAAAGCGTAGGATAAAAAGAATCAATCGGAAATTCGAATATGATGCGAAACATACGGCTTTGCAAACGACGATAGAGATAGAAAAGAACGAAACAGCCGCAGACAACCAGAAACAACACCGTACGCCAACTTGTAAATAAATGGATAAACTGTGAAATCGGGTCGACCGGAACCACGTTTTCAAGCAACACGGATTCATCAATCCACCCCATGGTTTCCTGATCACGCGCTACCTGTATCCAATAAGTATCTATACTGTCTGCATCAGCATGTACGAAATCTGCTACTACCAACACATCGCCGCGACGAACGACGAGCGAATCCGGCTCCATAACCTGCCTCAATAATAAAGAATCGGCTGTTACCTTAAAATTAAAGTTTGTACCATAGTGATGTGTTGCGCAAAACTCTAACGAATCGCGCTGATTGCGAGACAAATCCCAACGCGTCAGATCAGGTTCCGGATAATGACACGCCCCAAACAGCAACACACCCAGTATCCAGACCATCCCCAGTCGAATCAGCAACCGTATACCCAATTTTACATGAAACAGCTTATCCATACATCACTTTCATTTGACAACGCTTGCAATCAAATTCCAAACGAAAACGACGTCCATCCGAAGTCACCAGAAAATAAGGCTCCCGATAAGGCGAAGTTTTCTTCTGATACACCGGACACCAACCAAAAACATAGCGCAGACAATGCCGGCAAAACATCAACACCCCATTTGCCACAGCTTGTTTTTCAAATGCAGTCGCAATCCGACTGACACCATGAGTCCGATAAAAAGTAGCTGCCTGTTCGTTCATCACATTACCCAGATAAGTCAGTTCTTTCACAGGATAAGTCACCCCAACAGCGTTTATACGAACCGTCTTACGCGGATAACAGATGCGGCGAACCATCAGCAATCTTTCAACAACCTTCCGACGCCAGTCGACCAAAATCGACAAAGGAATAAACCAATTCTCTCTCAGATTCACCGTGACGTCCGTTGCTTCAAAAGGTGTATTTCCCAGTTTGATAAGTTGCGTTTTCCAATTGTCTTGCTGACTAGTGTGTGCCGGATCTTTCGGATATGTAAACGTCATCAGCACCCGATGACCGTCTTCATCGGTCAGACCGAGCGTGAAACCCAAAGCGTATTCACCCAATTCAAACACAACCTGAATTTTCCGTTCGGCCGATTTACGTATCATCCGGTGTTCAAACTCTTGGTCAAAATTACGATACAACACCATATGACGCTTCACACGAGGCATCTCTTTCGGATAGAGGCGGTTTCCCTCTACCCGATTAACACGGAACCCCTGCAATTTTCCACGCTCATCCAAAAAACAAACACCATCGCCATTGGCAAAAGACTTGATACCGGACACTATCAGATAGTTTGTCCGCACATCTTTTACCTCTCCCATCTTTTCGCCCAATGATTTAGGCGTATCAAGCGAAAAGATGTCTGCCCGACGTCCGTAAAGAAAATAATGCGTAAATCCGCGACTGAAACTCTTGTCTAATTGCGGATTAAAATTCAGATGAATATGCCCCGACGAAGCTCGCACATACTCCGGACGTCGTTTCAAGATCGCATCCAACGCCTGCCGATAAGCAGCCGTTACATTCTTGACATAGACCACATCTTTCAATCGCCCTTCGATTTTCAATGATGAAACACCCGCATCGAGTAACTGTTCCAGCACCTCAAGCTGATTCAAATCTTTCAAAGACAACAAATGTTTACCCGTCACTATTCTACGTCCGGTAGCATCTTCCATATCAAAAGCCAGCCGGCAAAACTGGGCACAGATTCCCCGATTGGCACTCCGCCCGTAGCAAGCCTGCGAAACATAACACTGACCGCTATAGCTGACACAAAGCGCTCCATGAACAAAAACCTCCAACAAAATATCAGGACAAGCATCGTGAATGCGACGAATCTCCGTCAGCGACAACTCGCGTGCCAATACAACCTGACGGAAACCGGTCTTCTGCAGAAACTGTACTTTCGCCACCGTCCGATTGTCCATTTGCGTACTGGCATGCAACGGAATGGGAGGAAGTTGCAGTTGCAGAATTCCCATATCCTGAATGATGAGTGCATCGACACCCACACGATAAAGTTCCCAAATCAATTGTTCAGCCTCACGCAACTCTTCATCCGTAAGAATTGTATTAATCGCAACATACACCCGCACATTATAGAGGTGCGCATAGGACGTCAGTGTCGCTATATCGGTCAACGAGTTACCGGCGGCTGCACGTGCACTGTATCTCGGCGCACCAATATAGACCGCATCGGCTCCATGATTGACAGCAGCCAATGCACACTCCAGATTTTTTGCAGGCGCCAACAACTCGATCGATCTCGGTCTAGAAACTGCCATAACTTATCAACGTATTTGGTTAATATCAAACGGCGTTTCCTGATAAACATAATAATTGAGCCAGTTTGAAAACAACAGATTGGCATGTGCTCTCCAACGAACCAACGGTCCGCGCCCGGGAATATTATCGCGATAGTAATTTTTCGGCATATCAATGGGCAAGCCCTTTGCCAAATCACGTCGGTATTCATCATCAAGCGTATAGGGAGAATACTCTGAATGCCCGGTCACGAAAAACTCCCGTCCCTCACGAGCCATGACCATGTAAACACCTGCTTCTTTGGATTCAGCTATCAGTTTCAGCTCAGGACAACGCAGAATATCTTCCCTACGTACCTCAGTGTGACGACTGTGAGGCACATAGAACTCATCATCGAATCCGCGAAAAATAGGCAACAACGGTTCATTGACACGATGCTTGAAAATACCAAACATTTTATGATCCAGATCATACTTCGGGATGCCATAATGGCGATAGAGTCCGGCTTGTGCTGCCCAGCAAATATAAAGTGTAGAGGTCACATGCGTCCGTGACCAGTCGAAAATGGTCGAAACCTCAGGCCAATATGTCACATCTTCAAACGGCATCTGCTCAACCGGCGCTCCTGTAATAATCATCCCGTCGAAACGTTCGTCGCGCATCACCTCAAAATCTTTATAAAATGCCCGCATGTGTTCAATGGGCGTATTGCGAGGCGTATGACTCTTGAGCTTCATAAACAAGATTTCCACCTGAAGCGGCGTGTTCGACAACAAACGTACCAAATCAGTCTCCGTCGTAATCTTCAAGGGCATTAGATTGAGAACGACAATGCGCAGCGGACGAATATCCTGCCGCGAAGCCCTCGAATGGTCAATAACGAAAATATTTTCCTTCTTCAGTAATTCTATAGCAGGCAGCCTGTCGGGTAAATTTAATGGCATAGTGTATGTATGGTTTAAACTACATGCAAAGATACAAAAAAGCCACACCGCAGAATAGCTTTTCAGATGAGAAACGACACAGACACCCGGTCACTCCGATATCCGGCCTTTGTCAGTTGCTCAAACGGCCGTGTCCAGCCTCCGAAAGAGCCTTTGTCGGCACAACAATTAGGACTGCTGTCGGCATTGCCGGAGCATGTAGGCAAACAGGATTACCAGCAAACTAAAAAGAAAAGAAAAGAAAAGAAAAGGCAATGCAGATTCATTACATACATCTACATTGCCGTATTCCAGAAGTGATTTATATTCGTGGCTTCTAACAGAAAGGAATCTTCTTTGTCAGTATCACGCCTTGCCTATGACAAACTCTTGATATGACTTAAAATCATGATACATACGAATAACCATTTGTAGACATATATTTCAGGATTGGTTTCCTATCTCCTTTCTAGAACAAGAAGCGAACGATATCGTTGAAATTTGCCCAAATCAGTAACAAGAAAAGAATCGACATTCCGATTATCTGTGCACGCTCCATGAATTTCTCACTGGGTTTGCGACGTGCCACAATCTCGTAAATCAAAAACAGCACGTGGCCGCCATCCAACGCAGGAATGGGCAGAATGTTCATAAAGGCTAAGATGATGGAGAGGAAAGCAGTCATCTCCCAAAAGCGTGGCCAATTCCATTCTGAAGGGAAAATGCTACCAATCGTTCCGAAACCTCCCAGACTCGTGGCACCTTCTTTGCTAAACACGTATTTCATGTCGCTGACATATCCTTTTAGCGTATTGACTCCTAACTCTATACCTGCCGGGAAAGACGACAGGAAATTATATTCGAGTTCGTGCGGCTTATAGACTTGCGCGAGCGAACGCGCACCGATACCTGCAACAAAGGTAGAATCCATTTGCATTCTGAGTGTATCAACCAATCCATCGCGAATGACACAGACTTCAACGGCAGCATACTCGGCCATTGCTTCGGGATTTATCTGGGCCTTGTTTTTCAACAGCCCCAACCCTTCGACGAATTCATTCCACGAACTTAAAGGCTGACCGTTCATGGCTACCAGACTGTCTCCACACTCAAATCCGGCAACTTCGGCTATTGAATTAGGCAACACCGTATCGACAACAGCCGGAATTAACATTTCCACAAAAAAGGGCTTCTCCTTGCCTATGGTCAGGAGGCTTAAATCTTCAGGAATATAGACTGTTTGTTCCCGTCCATCGCGCTTCACCGTCACCGTTTTGGCATCCACAATGTCGCGCAACATATCCATTCCATAACGTTCAAACGGTTTGTCGTCGGCACGCAACAAAATGTCACCATCGCGGAAGCCAATTTCTTTGGCACGATCGTTGAATTTCATACCGTAGTTCATTTCCGGCAACGCATAATAACGATCTCCCCATGTGAAAAGTATCATAGAATAAATGAACAAAGCCAACAAGAAATTGAACAACACGCCACCAATCATCACCAACAGTCGCTGCCATGCGGGTTTCGAGCGAAATTCCCACGGTTGTGGCGGTTGTTTCATCTGTTCTTTGTCTAACGACTCATCTATCATTCCGGCTATCTTCACATAGCCTCCAAGTGGAAGCCAGCCAAGACCATATTCTGTCTGACTGTTTTTCGGTTTGAAACGAAACAAAGCGAACCATACATCGAAAAACAAATAAAACTTCTCCACACGAATTTTAAACAAACGTGCAAAGAGATAGTGCCCACCTTCATGAATGATGACCAACAATGAAAGAGCCATCATCAACTGCAAGGCACGAATCAAAAATGTTTCCATACTGTCTAGCTAAATACTAAAATATTAAGTTTTACAATTTATATCATTTCCCGAGCTACCCGACGCGCCTCGGCATCAGTAGCCACATAGTCTTCATAAGAGGGTACGGACAAATAGGATACCTGCTGCATCGTGCGCTCAATCACACCACTCATGCCCAAAAAAGAAATACGGTCTTGCAAGAAAGCGGTTACGACTTCTTCGTTGGCTGCATTGACAATGCAAGGCATATTGCCACCCTGATGCAAGGCTTCGTAAGCCAAAGCAAGGTTGCGGAAACGTTTCGTATCCGGCTGTTCAAAGGTCAGTTGCCTGCAGACATTGAAATCTAAGCGTTCGAAAGAGGCTTTAATGCGCGATGGATAAGAGAAAGCGTATTGAATGGGCAAACGCATATCGGGCATTCCCAACTGTGCCTTTACCGAACTATCTTCAAACTGCACCATCGAGTGGATAATCGATTGAGGATGTATCACAACTTCTATCTGGTCTGGATGCACGCCAAACAACCACTTGGCCTCGATAACTTCGAAACCCTTGTTCATCATTGACGCCGAATCAATGGTGATTTTTGCCCCCATATGCCAGTTCGGGTGTTTCAATGCTTGCTCCTTGGTTATGCAAGCAAGCTGCTCTAACGTGTAATTGCGAAACGGGCCTCCAGAAGCTGTCAGTATGACTTTTTCTATCGTGTTGTCGCCCTCTCCCGCAAGACATTGGAAGATCGCAGAATGTTCGGAATCAACGGGAAGTATCGGCGTGTGGTACTCGTTTGCCAATCGGTTGATGAGATCCCCCGCTACTACCAGCGTTTCTTTATTGGCCAGGGCTATGATTTTCTTCGCACGAATAGCATTCATCGTCGGACGCAATCCCGCATATCCCACCATAGCCGTCAGTACGATATCTATCGGACCCAACTCTACAACCTGACAAACCGACTCTTCACCGGCATATACTTTAATGGGAAGATCAGCCAGTGCATCTTTCAATTCCAAATATTTATCAGGATTAGCAATAACCACGACTTCAGGTTTAAACTTTCGGGCTTGCTCAATCAGTCGATCAACACGATTGTTGGCCGTCAAAGCATAAACTTCGTACAAGTCTGCATGCTCTTCGATGACTTGCAAGGCCTGCGTCCCAATAGAACCGGTTGAACCTAGAATTGCGATCTGTTTTTTCATGTTTGTTAAAATACAATATATTGTTGAGGATCTAAAGACTGACCACGATGCCATAACTCAAAATGCAAATGTGGCCCGTGATCCCCCAGTTCTCTTTCACCTATCAGAGCAATCACTTCACCGGCAGTCACCTTATCGCCTACTGACTTTAACAAGGAACCGCAATATTTGTATACGGATACCAGATTGCTACTATGTTGCAACAGAATGACATATCCATCTTCAGCCGTGTAATCACTAAAAATCACCGTGCCGTCGAGCGTAGCTAATATACTTTCAGACAAATTGGCTGAAATATCAACACCAAAATGTTTTTTGTTCGGATCGTAGCCAACAGATAACAATCCTCGTGTTGGATGATAGAATATAACCTCTTTCACTCCGGTAGCATTGGTTACCGACGCAAGATTATACTTTTCTTGCTCCTCAAACTCCTTACGGTATTTCTCTTCGACTAAAGTTCGTTCCATCAGTTCTTCCGAATGACTCAATGCCAGCGAATCAAGAGAAGACACAGAATCTACACGCACTTCACCTCTTAGAATGTCTTGTATATTCATGATGTAGAGGTTTTGTTTCTCTAACAACTGCTGCAAGGAATCAGCACGCAAGGCATTGTCTACAATCTGTTTGCGCACATCGCTATTAATATAGCCAGGCAGATAGTTTCGTAATGGGGTGAAAGAAACAATAACGGCAGCAATGACGCATAAGATTAGAAAGACACTCAACAATACGGATAAACCATTGAATTTCGACACGTGCAGGCCTATGACTTCTTCAAGAGTATTCTCGTTGACTATCGTCAATTTGTATTTGAATTTCAGATTTTTCCAGAATGCTTTTTTTCTTTTCGCCGCTACCATATCTCATTTCTTACTTTCACACATTTACGCTTCTGCAGCTTCTTCTATATTTATCAATCCATCCGGGAGCTGAAGAGTTATCAAACGTTTATCCGAATTAATTTCAACAATAAGTTCTTCATGTGCAGGAACCAATAATTCTTCCTCTTGATGGTCGATGACAAACAGGATATTCATGGTGGAATCATCCACTGATTTCAATATTCCTAACTTGCCAAAAGTCACATCTTCGATCTCAAAACCACTAAGTTGTTCCCACGAAAGCTCATCTGATTCAACGTCGTCACGCAAATGAAGGGGGAAAAAGACTTCGACGTTCGTAAATCGTCTGGCTTGTTCTGCCGTGTCGATATCTTCAAATTTCACCAGTGCTACTGAATCATTCTTAAAACGATAATCTTCTATGAAAAAGGGCACTAAAATACCGTCTAATAGACATACAAGGTAATCACAGTCGACTCGATCAAACACATCGTCTGTAAACGAAAAAGCAATCTCACCCCGCACACCATGCGGTTTGGTAAATATGCCTATTTTATATACGTCTTCTTGTCGAATCATGCGATACGAGTTATAACGGCTCCAATTGCGTTTAAACGTTGTTCGATATTCTGATAACCACGATCTATTTGGTCAATGTTACTTATTTTGCTTACGCCCTCAGCACTCATAGCGGCTATAAGCAAAGCAATACCGGCACGGATATCAGGTGAAGCCATCGTACCGGCACGCAAACGGAACTTTCGATCATGACCAATTACTACTGCTCTATGAGGATCACAAAGGATAATTTGGGCACCCATGTCAATCAGTTTGTCAACAAAAAACAATCGGCTTTCAAACATTTTCTGATGAATCAACACACTGCCTTTGGCTTGCGTAGCAACAACCAGCATCACACTCAATAAGTCCGGCGTGAGTCCTGGCCATGGTGAATCGGAAATTGTCATGATCGAACCATCCATGAAAGATTCTATTTCGTAGCTTTCTTGTATGGGAATATAGATATCGTCACCCCGCTGCTCAAGTTTAATGCCTAACCGACGGAAACTCTCAGGAATTATACCCAAGTTCTCATAAGAAACGTTTTTTATGGTAATCTCACTTTGAGTCATCGCCGCCATACCAATAAAACTGCCTACTTCAATCATATCCGGCAATATCGTGTGTTCACAACCATGCAACTCTTCTACTCCTTCGATGGTCAAAAGATTAGAAGCAATACCGCTAATGCGAGCTCCCATACGATTAAGCATTTTGCAAAGTTGTTGTAAATAAGGTTCACACGCTGCATTGTAAATCGTAGTAGTTCCCTTGGCCATAACAGCAGTCATGATGATATTGGCTGTACCCGTAACCGAAGCCTCATCAAGCAACATATTGGTACCTTTCAATTCATCTGCGGTAATTACGTAAGCCTTTTTGTTTACATCATAATCAAAAATACCGCCTAATTTCTGGATTCCCATGAAGTGCGTATCCAATCGGCGTCGTCCAATCTGATCTCCGCCAGGCTTCGCATAAATCGCTTTATGAAAACGTCCCATCATTGCTCCTATTAACATCACCGAGCCACGCAATTTAGCGCACTTCTTCAGAAACGCATCACTTTGTGCAAACTCCAAATCAATATCTTTTGCCTGAAAACTATATGCGTCTATTCCCTCTTTTACTACAATCACACCCATATCTCTCAACAACTGGATGAGATTATTGACATCTAGAATATCGGGAACATTGTGTACTGTTACTTTTTCTTTTGTCAAGAGTACGGCACAAAGGATTTGGAGCACCTCGTTTTTAGCTCCCTGTGGGACAATCTCACCGTGCATGCGATGACCGCCTTCGATTATAAATGCTGACATGGTTAGATTTGGTTTTGATTAATATTTACGTTTCTGATTACCTTTATTATAGCGACGACGTTGGTTATATTGATAATTCGATTGAGCTTGCGAACGCTGACAGAATGAGATCTCATCGGCCTGAATAGCCCCTTCTGACAACTCTCTAATATCATCCACAATCTTCTGATCCTCTACCGAATCCTTATTCCATGTTATATAATCCTTTTTCATCTGAATGGCAATCATGTGAATCAACTGTGCACGCTCATCTCCTTCAGGCATCTCAACGGCTTTTCGTATCAGCTGTTCAATTGTATGCCCATAATGACGATAACGGATAGGCTCAGATGAATAAGGAATCGAATCCGGCTTTACATCTAACGAATCAAGACATACGACCTCATATGGATAATCTATATCCAATTTAAAGTCTGACATAATAGCCAGATGATCCCACAATTTGTGTTTGAAATCAGATACATCTCTCAAGTGAGGAAACATGTTACCCATGATATTAACTATAGTATTAGCACATCGTTGACGCTCCAAGCGATCTGTTAATGTCAAAGCATAATCAACCATATTCTGTATACTTCGCCCATATTCAGGCAAAGCCATACGCTTACGTTGGGTATTGTAATTATACTGCATTCGTAATTTATTTTTTGTTATTCGTTCTATATATTACAGCAATTTCTTAGGATGAGAAGCCACAAATTCTTTCAAGTAAAAGGGCTCAAAATAAGCTACGTCTTTAAAATCCTGACAAGCCAACGATTTTTCCGCCAATGGGAACATCCAGCTGGCCAACGGATGAACATTCTCTAAAAAATGAGCATGTGAATGAACAATTTTTTCTCGACACTTTGCTGCACCATTTCCAAAGAAATATACTGGATGTTCAGACAAGAATCTTTCATACAAGTGTTCATCCACAATATCAGCCGATACTTCACGTTTCTCAGACAAAGACTTGTCATACACAGCGGCATAAACCTCCATCCTACGTGCATCAATCATCGGGCACAACAAGACATCGTCCGGTAGTTCTTCCTGCAATAAAAGCGGCACGCACAAAAGCTTCAACGTAGGAACGGCAATCAAAGGCAAATCACGCCCGTAACAGATGCCTTTAGCCATCGAAACGCCTATGCGCAATCCCGTATAAGACCCCGGACCGCAACTTACCGCTACGGCATCAAGAGGTATTGCATGACTATCTATAAACGAAAGTGCCTCGTCAACATACATTCCTAACACTACAGCATGCGACGGACCAGTCATATCTGCCTTCGAAAAAATGCACTGTCCGTCTTGGCTTACCGCCACTGAACATACAGACGTCGAGGTCTCTATATGTAAAATACACGACATATTCTATTCTGTTTCATCTTAGCAAGATGGTGCAAAGTTATATTTTTCAGATCAAACTACACAGCTTTATGAGCTCAAAGCATGTTTTTTAATAAAAATCCCGTTTTATATCACTCACTGTCCAGAACGATCCCCTTCTTCGCAACAGATTACATCCTTTCGAGAACAGCATATCCCTAATTAACAAAACAAGCAAAAGCAGCACTAAGAAACATTGTCGGATAACAGAAATACGCTATTTTTGCAAAAAACACAGTTGGTATGATACAATCAATGACAGGATATGGCAAAGCTACTGCCACCTTTGAAAGTAAGAAAATTATCGTAGAAATTAAATCACTTAATAGCAAGGCACTCGACCTGACCACACGCATTGCTCCTTTTTATCGCGAAAAAGAAATGGAAATCCGCAACCTGATAACACATACCTTGGAACGCGGAAAAATTGATTTTATGCTCTGGGTTGAAAAAGACGCTGCGGATACGGCAACTCCCATCAACACAGCTATTCTTGAAAATTACTACAAGCAAATCAATCACATAGCGCAAACCACCGGCATCCCATTACCCACTGATTGGTTTTCTGTCCTGCTCCGTATGCCCGATGTGATGTCAAAAACTGAAATACAAGAACTCAATGAAGAAGAATGGCAACTCGTCAGTCAAACCATCCACCAGGCACTCGAACAATTAATCGCATTCAGATGCCAAGAAGGTTGTGCACTTGAAAAAATATTCAATAAAAAGTTAGACAACATCGCAGCCTTGCTGACCTCCATTGAAGTCTACGAACAAGAACGAATCACAAAGATTCGCGAACGTATCACTGACGTACTTGAAAAAACACTAAGTATCGATTTCGATAAAAACAGACTGGAGCAGGAACTGATTTATTATATCGAGAAACTGGATATCAACGAGGAAAAACAACGGCTCACCAATCATCTGCGCTATTTCCGCGAGACCATGAAAGAAGGATCCGGACAAGGCAAGAAACTAGGTTTTATTGCTCAAGAAATGGGACGTGAAATCAACACGACCGGGAGCAAATCGAATCATGCCGAAATGCAAAATATCGTAGTAAAGATGAAAGACGAATTAGAACAAATCAAAGAACAAGTATTAAATGTAATGTAGATAGACCATCATTATGTCACAAGGAAAACTGATTATCTTCTCTGCACCTTCCGGCTCCGGAAAATCAACCATCATCAACTACTTACTGAAACAACCCCTTCGGCTCGCGTTCTCCATATCTGCCACCAGTCGTCCACCGCGCGGACAAGAGCAGGAAGGAGTTGAATATTTCTTTTTGTCTCCCGAAGATTTCCGCCAGCGCATTGCCAATCATGAGTTCCTGGAATACGAAGAAGTCTATCCCAATCGATTCTATGGAACACTGAAATCACAAGTAGAAAAACAGTTGGAAGCCGGACAAAACATTGTTTTCGATGTTGATGTTGTAGGTGGATGTAACATCAAAAACTACTATGGAATGCGTGCACTATCCATTTTCATCCAGCCGCCATCGATAGACGAATTGCGTCGTCGTCTGACTATGCGAGGCACAGACACACCCGAGACCATCGAAGACCGTATCGCCAAAGCCACATACGAACTAAGCTTTGCTCCACGATTCGATGTAATCATTGTCAACGATTCACTCGAAAAAGCCCAACAGCAGACACTCTCAGTTATCACCCGATTCATCAACAATTAAAACCACCACTATGCGTATTTTGTTTTGCATCATTGCTTTAGCAGCCTTAGCCGTAGGCATCTGGGGAATCATGAAAGAAGAATACATCATTGCTTTCATCATGTTTTTCGTTATTGCGCTGCAAATTTCCAATTTCTTCAACTACAAAAAGAACAGACATGGACGGTAAATCCATCCAAACAGGCATTCTCGGCGGTTCTTTCAACCCGATTCACATCGGCCATCTGGCACTAGCCAACTATCTACGCGAATACACGCAACTCGACGAGATATGGTTCATGGTCAGTCCTCAAAACCCATTCAAATCGCCCGACAACCTGCTCAGCGATGAAGCTCGCCTAAAACTTGCCCGCATAGCCATCAAAGACTATCCGCATTTCCACGTATCCGACTTTGAATTCCATTTACCGCGTCCGTCATACATGGTACATACCTTGCAGGCTCTTCGCGAAAACTATCCCGAACGACAGTTCAGCCTCATCATCGGCAGTGACAATTGGAAGAGTTTCAACCAATGGTATGCCTACGAACGCATAATTAGCGAAAATGACATATTGATTTATCCGCGTCCACATTTCGAAATACCCCCTAACGAGAAGCTACCTCCACACGTCAGTCTCATCCAAGCTCCGCTATTGGACATTAGTTCAACCTTCATCCGTAAAAGCATCAAAGAAGGAAAAGACCTCAGGTTCTTTATGCCGGAATCAGTATACACAACAATTAAACAAGAAAAATGGTATCTATGAAAAGACTCTTTCTGCTCCTCATCTTCTTATGTATGGTTTGCCGGAACTTTGCACAAGACGAACTCCATAAATATGACCGTATCCCCGATAATTTTCAGTTGGTCTTTAACGATATGTGTAAAGAATGCATGACCAGCATTGTCAACACTGCCAGCGGACAATACTGGGGACATTCGCGCGACGGCATTCTCTATGGATATGGCATTTTTATCAACAACAACGGTTCACAATGGATTGGCCAATACCGAGAAGGCGAATGCATCTTTGGCATCCTCATGGACAACCAAACCGCCAACGTAGGTTCACGTACATTTTATGCACTCTACGACTTGCACTCCGGCGAATTGATTCGCATCCAGACGCTTGACGGACCGGTTACTCCCGATGCCGAAACAGCCAGACACTATCGTTTTGAATCGCTGACGTATGCAAACGGAGATCGCTACGTAGGCGAGACATACAACGGCCAACGACACGGTTACGGCATTTATTATTGGGCTGACGGACAGTTCTGGTACGGCCAATATCGAAACAACATACGCAATGGCTACGGAGTCCTCTTCGGTAAAAACCGGAAACTGTTCATTGGAAAATGGTTCGATAACAACTGGCTTCGTTAGACTATTTACACTACCACAGCCACAGTATGAAAGAAGTAAAAACCAATTCACTGAGAGCATGGGGTTTGGCCGCACGCCCCAAAACATTGACGGCAGCCGCAGTACCCGTCATGACAGGCAGTACACTTGCGGCAACCGACCTCGAAACCGGATTCAGATGGGTGCCATGCCTACTATGTTTTCTATTTGCTTTTATCATGCAGATAGATGCCAACTTCATCAACGACTATTTTGATTTCAAAAAAGGAAGCGACAGAGCAGACAGACTCGGTCCCCTACGTGCCTGCGCGCAAGGATGGATAACGGGCAAAGCCATGAAACAGGGCATCGTCATCACCACGCTACTAGCCTGTCTGTGCGGATTACCGTTACTCTACTATGGCGATAAGGGATTGATAGTCATCGGAGTACTCTGTGTGATATTCGCGTTTCTCTACACAACAACGCTGTCTTATCTCGGTTTGGGCGACATTCTGGTCCTTGTCTTTTTCGGCATTATCCCGGTCGGCATAACCTATTATCTGCAAACCAGTACATGGACATGGGAGACCACACTTGCTTCGCTGGCATGCGGATGTGTAATAGACACCCTACTCATAGTAAACAATTTCCGCGACCGCGATCAAGACAAGCTCAGCGGAAAACAAACAATCGTCGTCCGATGGGGAGTCCGAGCGGGCAGCCTGAGCTACCTCTTTCTCGGATTGCTTCCCTGCCTGGCCTGTTTGAGCTTCTTAATCAACGGACATTTATGGGCGGCCATCCTACCCCTGCTCTATCTGTTTCTCCACTTGAAAACATGGAGACAAATGATTGCAATCTATCAGGGAAAAGCGCTGAATCGCATTCTCGGACTCACGGCGCGCAATATCTTTATTTTCGGATTGCTGTTGAGTCTCGGCTTCTTGCTTCACAAGCTATAAGAAACAACGCAACTACAACCGGTCATAAAGGGTGCATCTGTCTGATGTGCCCTTCTTCAGTTTTGACTTCGAAGCCGTTATCTATACGAATCAGACAGGCTTGTCCATTCTCGAATCGGGCATGGCCGACGCATTACCAAGAACACGGATATTCAGAAACTCTGATGCTTAGACACATTTTCGAATCAATCAAAACCCCTTTTTATGCGTATTGTTTAAGTAGGTATTGGATGATAAGAGTCCCATAATCGACCTTGTTTTTAACGTGTCAGTCATGAAAGGATATGGGCCGTAAAGTAAAAGGCAGGCTTTTGCAAAGTAAAAGGTAGGTTTTTACCAAGTAAAAGGTAGGACTTTACTGAGTAAAAGGTAGGACTTTACTGAGTAAAAAGTAGGCTTTTACTGAGCGAAACACAACCTTTTCTAAATTAACGCGTTACCAGCCACCCATCCCCGCAACTGTTTAACGCGAGTTCAACGTAAGACCAAAACGAGGTCAGTCGCCCGTCATCGATAAAGTCCACACCGATGGCGGGTTTCTTTTCAAAGAAGCAGCATGCCGTGATTTGCGATGTTTATGATTGCCGAAATTTATTAAAACGAACTCTTTCGTCCGTGCGAAACGAGTCAAACCGGTATGCGAAGTTTCCTATCCTCTCCCCTATTCCTGCTTTTCATCCGGCTCTTCTGCCGCGTAACGGATTTTTGTAATTCCGGATTGGCGCAACAACTGTTTAATATGTTCCAGTACACGCATTTCTGTTTCCGCGTCAGCTTTCAACGTCACGACCAATTCCGAACGTTCCGCAGCAGATAAAGACCGTCCCAACATTTGCAATTCATCTTCCAGTTCAGACAAGGACACCCGAGATTGATTTAGTTGCAAACTAACCGACAGCTGATTGTCTGCTTGTAAAGGTTTACCTATATAAATAGTGTAATCGGACAAATTTCGGTCAAAGACTTCCAGCGGTGCATCTTCCGGCAAGTCTACCTCCACAGAAGGAGACTCATCCATGTGAGTGACAATCATGAAAAAGAATAACATCGTAAAGATTAAATCCGGCAAGGCAGCCGTGTTCAGAACAGGAATCCGACGTCGGGACCGGGAAAAAAACCGACTCATGGCTCACCTCCTTCTTCATTTACAAGCAACTGTGCCTCCGTGATGCGCTGCGGACAACATAGTGCAATCGCTTCTTGCTCGCTCAACGTACACTGGTCAAAAGGGCGATGTAAATATGTCTGCGCATACTCTTCACGTAAGGCAGCATACGAACGAGTCAAACAATTCTGCACACGGAAATAGGTCTGATACTTCACGCTTGGGTCACAACGCAACAACAAGACATGCTGTTCTGTCACGCGCACACGCCCCAACAACGGATCGTCTTTCCATGAAATCTCGGGTAAATGTGCCTCCTCATCCGGATTCGTAATGAAATGTTTCACCTGAACAGACAAATCATCCAACGACACGGCTTGCTCCCGACAAGTGATTTCTCCGTCTGCAGCAACGTATATAATCATCAGGTTGCGCTCTTTCACCGTGACCGGTGTATTCCGCAAGGAATCTGACGGCAGTGAAAGCTGGCGGGAAAGACCCTTCAATTGTCCCATAGACGTACATACCAGAAAAAATATCAGCAGAATAAACGCGATATCAGCCGTTGAGGTTGCATTTATCTCAGGCACTGATCGCCGGGAAAATCTACGCGTTCTCATCACCCTACTTCATTTTACGGAAAACACCGCACACGGTCAACACCACGCACAACACCGATACACCCAATAACAGATAAATGGCATAGAGCAACATATCCGTGATTTTCAGCCAAAAAGATTCTTGATATAACTGTCCGTTCGATAGCATAGGGGCATCAGAACCCAACAAATAACTCCCACCCAGTAACACCATAAAGGCAGAAATGCCACATATCAAACGCAATGCCCGTCGGCGGTTCCGATGCCAGACGCACATAAAACGGACGATCACAGCGCCGATTAGAACAACTATGCCCAAAATCAGCACAGCGTACATGGCATATATCAACACATCCAGACTCATAGGTAAATCATTCACAGGTCAGGAACGACGCGATTGATATTCCCCCAGCAAATCAAGCAGGGTCACCGCTGCGTTTTCCATCTCGACATTCAACGTTTCGATTTTCGAGAGAATATAATTGTAGAACACCTGAAGAATCAAAGCCACAATCAGACCGAATATGGTTGTAATCAATGCAACCTTCATACCTCCTGCTACAATTGTTGAAGAAATCTCACCGGCTTGCTCAATGCTGTCAAAAGACATCACCATACCGATTACCGTACCTAAAAAGCCAAGTGAAGGGGCTATGGCTATAAACAGCGTAATCCACGAACAACCCTTCTCCAGATATCCGGATTGCACTGTGCCATACGCCATCATCGAACGTTCGATAGCATCCATGTCTTCATTTGCATGCATCAGACCTTGATAGCACACCGAAGCCACAGGGCCTCGCGTCTGTCGACATACGACCTTTGCCTGTTCCACATCGAGCCGGTCTAACGCCTGTTCCACTTCTTCCATCAGCCGCCGTACACTGACATCCGCCAGACTCAGATAAATGATACGTTCTATACAAATGGCCAGCCCTAAGACTAAAACGATAGCTATCAGAGACATGAATCCGGCATTTCCTTCAATGAACTTTTCTTTGACTACCTGATGGAAATTTTGTGCTGAGAGCATAACAGGCCAACAACAAAAACACCCGACAATACCAATAGCTTTACTGATTTGAGACGATGATTTCATATTCTAAGTTTAGTTCTTATCTGCTTTAAGCATGATTCGCACAAACGGTCAATGATTCATTTGATTTTCTTATAGGTATCTACGCAAAAATAGGAATTTCAACGTAGACAAATAAAAAACTTCCATATGTTTTCGCTTGAAAAAAACATATGGAAGTTCCCCATCCGTTTCGTTAGTCGGATAAATCACCGATTTCGTCCAGATTCTTCTGAATATCTTCGTCTGTCAACGTATAGTTCACCAAATCACCTGCCAGATATTTATCATACGAAGCCATGTCAATCAACCCATGTCCGGATAAATTAAACAAAATGACTTTAGACTCTCCTGCTTCCTTGCAACGCTTTGCCTCGCGGATAGTTGCGGCAATAGCATGAGCCGACTCCGGAGCCGGAATAATACCCTCTGACTGCGCAAACAGGCAACCTGCCTCGAAAGATTCCAATTGCTGCACATCAACAGCCTCCATCAATCCATCTTTCAACAACTGAGAAACGATGACCCCCGCACCATGATAGCGAAGTCCCCCTGCATGGATGTGTGCCGGAGAAAAATTATGTCCCAGCGTAAACATCGGGAGCAACGGCGTATATCCAGCCTCATCTCCATAATCATACCGAAACTTACCACGAGTCAGTTTCGGGCAAGAAGCCGGTTCTGCCGCAATGAAACGGGTAGTCTTACCTTCCAATATGTTATGACGCATAAAAGGAAACGCAATCCCGCCAAAATTAGACCCTCCGCCAAAACAGGCAATCACCACATCCGGATATTCGCCTGCCAAGTTCATCTGTTTTTCCGCTTCTAGTCCGATAATAGTCTGATGCAACGTCACATGACTAAGTACCGACCCCAGCGTATACTTACAATTCGGCGTCATTTGAGCCAACTCGATAGCTTCTGATATTGCCGTACCCAAAGAACCCTGATAATTGGGATGAGCCGTCAGAATATCCTTGCCGGCACGCGTCGACATTGAAGGGGAAGCAGTAACTTGCGCACCAAATGTCTGCATTATACTCCGGCGATAAGGCTTCTGCTCATAGCTGATTTTCACCTGATAGACTGCTGCCTCAATCCCAAACACCTTAGCGGCATAAGCCAATGCAGCACCCCACTGACCTGCACCCGTCTCCGTAGTTACATTTGTCACACCCTCCTGCTTACAATAATACGCCTGCGCCAAAGCTGAATTCAGTTTATGAGACCCGACCGGACTCACACTCTCGTTCTTGAAATAAATATGCGCCGGCGTATCCAAAGCTTTTTCCAATCCGTAAGCACGCACCAGCGGAGTACTGCGATAAAACTTATACATTTCGCGCACTTCCTCCGGAATCTCAATCCACACATCCCTCTGATTCAACTCCTGACGACATAACTCTTTGGCAAATATCGGGTAAAGATCTTCGGCTTTCAAAGGTTCTTTAGTAGCCGGATTCAAAGGCGGCATAGGCTTATTCACCATCTCAGCCTGTATATTATACCAATAATGTGGAATCTCTTCTTCCGGTAAAATATACCGTTTTCTTTTTTCACTCATAAAACTTGTATCTATTAAAGGTTTTCGGACGTCAAATGTAGACAAAAAACTCCTATTTGCATACATTTTTAACCATAAAGATTGCTCACATTACAGACATCACAATTCACAGACCGTCCGCTCATCGATCGAAAAACCCGGAATCCCACATAGGAAAAGCAACAGAAACACAAGCTCAAGCACCTGCCGCTCCATATCCATCATTGTGTATCGTCATCATATCTCACAATCCGGTTTTTGATTCTTTACCTAACAAAGGTACACATTAAAACGCAAACCCACCACCTGTCAGGCAGAACGATACACCCCATGCGACCATCAGCCAGTCTCCGCATAGCAAATCGCTCCGTTATCCATAGATAACCCATCCAGATCAGACGGCAGGCACTGACGAAAAAGTACCCTACCGAAGCCTGAATCAGTGGTAAGGGGGGGGGGTCAGCATCGACGCTTTATTGGGACTCACCAAATCTTTCCGTTTATGCCGGGTCGGCAAAGCGGAATTCCAATTCAGTCCAGCGTTTTGAAGGGATGGTGATTCGGGTTAGTTCCTGAGGTCCCTTCAAAAGTGTTTCGGTTTCTTGACGATCAGAAGGGCAAGTCGTCGTTATCTCCCGACTGTGTAAAGTCTGGGATGTTTGCATCTGGCGAATAGACATTCGATTGATTCATAGAAACTTGCGTGGGAGGCATTTCAGGATTTACGCGTTCCACCTTCCATGCTCGAATGCTGTTGAACCATCGGTCTTGCCATTGGCGGGCATCGATATCGAATGAGACGGTTAGTTCTTCACCCATTTGGATGTTAAACTGTGTGAGTTTGTCGGTTCCAAATACTTCAAAACACATTTTCCGTGGGTATTGGTCGTGGTTTTCAATCACAAACTCTTGTACTTTCCACTCGTTGCCGGTGGATTTGGAGACGCCACTGCGCGGGGAAAGGATAGCAATAATTTTTCCTGTAAATTCCATTGTGTCTTTGTTTTATTTTGGTTGCGAATGTACGAGTTTCTTCTTAAGGAAACGAATTTTCCGAGTATTTTTTGTGTTGATTACGCATAAAATATGTAGTTTTGTAGTCTCATTATGAATTCAAAAACTACAAATTATCTACCTATGAAATTTATTGTTTCAAGCACATCATTGCTCGTTCATTTACAGGCTATAAGCCGTGTGATTAATTCAAAAAATACGCTTCCGATTTTAAATTGTTTTTTGTTTGAGTTGACTGATGGGGTATTGACTATTTCGGCTTCTGGAACTGAAACAACGATGATTACTTCTGTTGAGGTGAATGAAAGTGATGGTAATGGTCGGTTTGCCATGATTGCTCGCACGTTACTCGAGGCGATGAAGGAGATTCCGGAACAACCGGTGAGTTTTCAAGTGGATCCTTCTACTTATGAGATTACGTTGTATTATATGAATGGGCAATATCGTGTTATGGGACAAAATCCTGATGAATTTCCGCAGCTTCCAGCTTTGGATTCATCGAGTTCGGTGCAGATTCATTTGCCTTCGAAAATGTTGCTTGATTGTATTACGCATACGTTGTTTGCAACGGGAGATGACGAGATGCGTCAAATCATGACGGGTATTTACGTTGATATCGACACGGAGAGCATTACGTTTGTGGGAACTGATGGCTATAAGCTTTCACGGGAGAAAAATGTTACAGTGAAAGGTAAAGACCGAGCTGCTTTTATCTTTCCTAAGAAACCGGCAACTTTGCTTAAGAGCTTGTTAACAAAAGACGAAACGCTTATCAGTATTGAATTTGACAGTCGTAACGCGGTGTTTGTTTTGCCGGACTATCGTATGATCTGTCGTCTAGTAGAAGGAAGGTATCCTAAATATAATTCTGTTATTCCGCAAAATAATCCTTATAAAATTACGATCGACCGAACTTCTTTGTTGGGTGCTCTTCGTCGGGTTTCTATCTGCTCTTCCCAATCGGTTAATCTTGTGAAACTGACTTTGCAACAGGGACAGTTAACGGTTTCTACGCAGGATATTGATTTTTCGACATCAGCCGAAGAGCGACTCATCTGCCAATATGACGGTGTTCCGATGAGTATTGGCTTTAAAGTGTTGTATCTGATCGATATCTTAAATAATATTCCTGGAAACGAGGTGGTAATCGAATTAGCAGATCCTTCGCGTGCGGGTGTCATTGTTCCTTCGGAACAGGCTCCAGAAACCGATCTGCTGATGCTCGTAATGCCTATCACGCTGACAGATTGAATTAGAGGTTTGAATCGATAAGCTTATTTCGTTAAGCCTTTTATTGCCTAGATATATTTCAAATTTTATAGACCAACTATGAATCTAAATCTGAAGAATCCGATTGTCTTTTTTGATTTGGAGACAACCGGTACTAATATAATATCTGATCGCATTGTTGAAATCTGTTATCTCAAGGTCTATCCTAATGGTCGTGAAGAGAGCAAGACAATACGTGTTAACCCGGAAATGCATATCCCGGAACAGGCTAGTGCGTTACATGGCATTTATGATGCCGATGTAGCGAATTGTCCTCGTTTCAAAGAAGTTGCAGTTTCTATTGCTCGCGTCATCGAGGGGTGTGACCTTGCCGGTTTTAATTCTAACCGTTTCGATATTCCGTTACTGGCTGAAGAATTCTTGCGTGCAGGAGTAGACATCGATCTTAAGCGCCATAAGTTCATTGATGTGCAGGTTATCTATCATAAGCTTGAACAACGTACACTTTCGGCAGCATATAAATTTTATTGTGGAAAGAATCTGGAGGATGCTCATACGGCAGAAGCAGATACACATGCTACTTATGAAGTATTGAAAGCACAATTAGAACGATATCCTGATATCCTGAAAAATGATGTTGTGTTTTTGTCGGAATATTCCAGTTACGGACGGAATGTCGATTTCGCAGGACGGATGGTATATGATGAGAACGGTGTGGAAATATTTAATTTTGGGAAATATAAGGGGAAGTCTGTGGCAGAGGTACTTCATCGAGATCCGGGATATTACAGTTGGATCATGCAAGGAGATTTTGCTCTCAATACGAAACAGATACTTACAAAGATCCGGCTCCGTGAGATCGGTAAATAATACGAAGATTAGATGTTGAAAGATAAAAAAATAGTATTGGGAATCACTGGTAGTATTGCAGCCTATAAAGTTGCTCATCTTATTCGTGCCCTTATCAAGAAAGGAGCAGAAGTACAAATTGTGATTACGCCTGCCGGAAAAGAATTTATCACTCCTATTACGCTATCGGCATTGACTCGTAGGCCGGTTGTTAGTGACTTTTTTTCTCAACGAGACGGGACATGGCATAGTCATGTTGATTTGGGGCTATGGGCAGATGCCATGGTGATAGCTCCAGCAACAGCTTCGACCATAGGTAAGATGGCTCATGGAATAGCTGATAATATGCTTGTTACGACCTATTTATCCATGAAAGCTCCAGTCTTTGTTGCGCCAGCAATGGATCTTGATATGTTTGCACATCCATCAACGCAACAAAATCTTGAGATCTTACGTTCTTATGGTAATCATATCATAGAACCTGATGAAGGAGAATTAGCCAGTCATTTGGTCGGTAAAGGACGAATGAAAGAACCGGATGATATCGTAAAAGAGTTGGAAACCTTTTTTTCCGTTTCTGAGCAGTTGTCGAAAAAGAAAATTTTAATTACAGCCGGCCCCACTTTTGAGAGAATAGACCCTGTGCGTTTCATAGGAAATTACTCATCAGGTAAAATGGGATATGCTTTGGCTGAAGAATGTGCCCGACGTGGTGCAGACGTTATTCTTATTAGCGGTCCAGTATCCTTGGAGGCACATCATCCAAACATCCGACGCATTGACGTTGAAAGTGCAATGCAAATGCATAAAGCAGCCATTGATGAGTTTGCAGGCATAGATGCTGCCATTCTATGTGCTGCTGTAGCTGATTTTACTCCGGTGAACGTGGTAGAAAATAAAATTAAACGTAATTCTGATGAGCTTGTTCTTCGCTTAAAACCAACACAAGATATTGCGGCGTGTTTGGGAAAAATGAAAACATCCCGTCAGAAACTCATAGGATTTGCTTTGGAGACAGACGACGAATCCGCAAATGCCAATGCTAAGTTAGCTCGAAAGAACTTTGATTTTATAGTACTTAACTCATTACGGAATGCTGGCGCAGGATTCCGTTATGATACAAATAAAATAACCATCATCGATAAACATTCATCAACAGTTTATCCGCTCAAACCAAAAAAAGAAGTAGCTGTTGATATCATAAATCATCTTTGTCAGGAATTGAATACTTGAGATTAAGTTGGAAATATGTTGCAATCGTTATTTATACAAAACTATGCATTAATAGACACACTCGATATTTGTTTTGATTCCGGTTTTTCCGTTATTACGGGCGAAACTGGTGCAGGAAAATCAATTATTTTGGGTGCTATCGGATTATTATTAGGACAACGTGCAGATAGTAAATCCATTAAAAAAGGAGCATCCCGTTGTATCGTCGAAGCTCATTTCAAAATTGGTCATTATGAAATGCATGATTTTTTTGAATCCAATGACCTACCATACGAGAAAGTCTGTATCATTCGTCGTGAAATAATGTCTACAGGGAAAAGCCGTGCTTTTATTAACGATACCCCTGCGTCATTAAATCAAATAAAGCAATTAGGTGAAATGCTGATTGATATTCATTCGCAACATCAAAATCTATTGCTCAATACAGAAAATTTTCAATTTAGAGTGGTCGACATTATTGCGCAAGATTCCTCGTTGCTCCACCGTTATCAAAATCAGTTTGCAATATATAAGAAGTGTTGCAAGGCGTTGGATGATATGATTGCGCAAACTGAAAAAAGTAAGGCAGAAGAAGATTATATTCGTTTTCAATTAGAGCAATTTAGTAACATCAATTTAAGAGATGGCGAGCAAGAAGAATTGGAACAAGAATTTAAGTTGCTGAGCCATGCAGAAGAAATCAAATCAGGACTTTATAAAGCTGATCACTATTTGGTTAACGATGAGGGTGGCATTCTATCAGACCTGAAAGAAACTCAAAACTTATTACAGGATTTGAGTGGTATGTTCTCTGTTTGCGAAGAATTAAGTACACGTGTTCACTCTTGTTTCATTGAATTAAAAGATATAGAACAAGAGCTAAATCGTTATAGTGAAGATGTAGAATTCAATCCCCAACGTTTAGATTTTGTAGAAGGACGTTTAAATCAGATTTATACCCTGCAGCAAAAATATCGGGTAAACACCATTGCGGAGTTAATCGCAATTGAAAAAAACTATAGGAAATCTCTTGAGGACATATTGAATGCAGACAACCAGATAACAGAACTTACTCGTCAGAAAGAAGAAGAAGAACAGAAACTAGTTTGCTTGGCAGATGAGTTGAACAAAGCACGAAAATTGGCTAGTCAAAAAATTGAGACTGAAATAAAAAAATATCTTGTATTATTAGGTATTCCTAACGTACAATTTCTGATAGAGTTAACTCCGCGTAAGGATTTAGACAGATTGGGAGGAGATAATATTAATTTTCTTTTCTCTGCCAATAAGAGTGCGCCTATACAAAATATAACTCAAGTAGCTTCCGGTGGTGAGATAGCCCGTGTGATGCTTTCTATTAAAGCTATGATTACAAGTGTAGTTAAACTGCCGACAATTATTTTTGATGAAATTGACACAGGTGTTTCCGGTCATATTGCAGAACAAATGGCTCGTATTATGCAAGAAATGGGTAATCAAAATCGACAAGTTATCAGTATTACTCATTTGCCACAAATAGCAGCTCGTGGCCGTTATCATTATAAAGTCTACAAGCAGGATAATGAAATGGAAACAACAAGCCATATTCGTTTGCTATCTGGAGAAGAGCGTATCGTGGAATTAGCTCATATGTTGAGTGGAGCCACTCTAACTGAGGCCGCTATTAATAACGCCAAGTCTTTGTTAAATTCATAAGTAGATTAAACTATGGCATCATCAGATAAACATGAAATGATTTATGGCATTAGAGCTGTGATTGAAGCAATTGAATCTGGAAAAGACATTGACAAGATATTGATAAAAAGAGATATCCAAAGTGAATTGTCAAAAGAACTTTTTTCAGCTTTAAAGGGTAAACTGATTCCGGTGCAACGTGTTCCTCTTGAGAAAATCAATCGTATAACACGCAAAAATCATCAAGGAGTAATCGCCTTTGTTTCAGCAATTACGTATGAAAGTTTAGAAAATCTTGTTCCTTCCTTATATGAAGCCGGAAAGACTCCTTTGGTTGTGATGCTTGACGGTATCACGGATGTGCGTAATTTTGGAGCGATTGCCCGAACGTGTGAATGCGCCGGCATAGATGCCATTATTATCCCGACAAAAAACAGTGTCACAGCAAATGCTGATGCTGTAAAAGCTTCAGCCGGTGCATTATACACGTTACCTGTTTGTCGTGAACAAAACTTATCAACGAGTATACATTTTTTAAAAAATTCAGGATTTAAAATTGTTGCAGCTACTGAAAAAGGAGATTATGATTATACAAAAGCTGATTATCAGTCTCCTCTATGCATTATCATGGGAGCTGAAAATACGGGTATCCCCGATGAGCATTTAGCATTGTGTGATGAATGGATTAAAATTCCGCTTCTGGGTAGTATCCGTTCATTAAACGTATCAGTAGCTGCTGGTGTATTAATTTATGAAGCTGTAAAACAACGAGGTTGTTTCTCGGAAAAATAGTTTAATAAAGTGTTTGTATGAAAAAAATATTCATTATTGCTTTAACGTTACTGTGTTCATGGAGTTATGCACAAACTCCCAAATGGGCAGACAATGCCCGAAGGTCTGTAGTTTCAGTGATTACATACGATAAAGACGGCAATATAAAAGGAACCGGAAACGGATTCTTTATCAGAGAAAATGGTATAGCGTTGTCCGATTATACTTTATTTAAAGATGCTCAAAGTGCGGTTGTCGTTGATGTGGAAGGGTCGGAATATTCGGTAGATTGCATTCTCGGGGCTAACTCGATGTATGATATCGTCAAGTTTCGTATAAAAACAGATAAATCGGTCACCGCGCTTTCCATTGCTAAAGAACCTGTGTCGCAGAATGGTACGGTATACGTTCTTCCATATGCCTCACAAAAACAAGCAACGCCGGAAAGAGCAAAGATCGTTTCCGTGTCAACCATAGAAACTAAATATCAGTACTATACACTCGAATTGAAAACTACAGACAAGTCCATCAGTTGCCCTGTAACGAATGTTAATGGAGAAGTAATTGGTATGATCCAACGTTCGGCAGAAGCTGAGAGTACATCGAGTTATGCAATCGATGTTGCCTATGTTGCAGAACTCACGCTCAATGCTCTTTCTGGTGTAGACTATGCGCTCAACAGCATCGGTATTCGCAAAGGATTACCTGAAGACATTAATCAAGCACAAGTTTATTTAATCATGATGTCAAGCAAATTGAGTCAAGAAGAATACTTTATGCTCATTAACGATTTCATCGATCAGTTTCCAACTATGCATGAAGGATATTTGCGCCGAGCTACGTATTACATGACTAATTTTACAGATGAAGAATCCTATAAGTTAGCAACGGAAGATATGCAAAAGGCGATTGAAATGAGTACGAATAAAGATGACACCTATTACAATATCTGCAAGCTAATATATCAGGCAGTAATCAATGGACTGAACTATCCGGAATGGACAATGGAAAAAGCTATGGAAATGATTGATCATGCCATTCAAATATCCTCACAACCGTTATATATTCAGGCCAAAGGCGAATTATATTTATCCATGCAAGATTATCAAAATGCATTCGATTGTTTCATGCAAGTAAATAATAGCAATCTGCGTTCGGAAGAAAGTCTGTTTAACGCAGCTCGCTGCAAGCAATATCTCGGAGAACAAGATGAAGCATTGGCTCTAATGGACTCGACAATCGCTTTTTTAGGTTCTTCGCTAACCAAGAAAGCCGCCCCCTATGTATTTCATCGCGGACAAATGAAAATGGAACAACAACAATACCGTGAAGCAGTTGCCGATTTCAATGAATACGAACGTCTCATGTTGGGAGAAGCTGGCGCAGAGTTTTATTATGTTCGGGAGCAAGCCGAAATACAATGCCGTCTCAATCAGCAAGCTATCAACGATATCGAAAAAGCCGTCGAGATGGAACCCGATCAATTAGTTTATATCATTGAGCAAATTGTGTTATACACAAAGTTTAATCTCTACGAAAAAGCGATTCCGGCTGCCAAAAAAGGTATTGAACTCGACCCCGAAAATTCGGATCTCTATCGCATGTTGGGTTATTGCCAATTACAGATGGGACTTAAAAAAGAGGGTACAGAAAATCTGCTCAAAGCCAAAGAGCTGGGAGACCCAAGTGCCGAAGATCTAATTAAAAAATACGCGAAATAATGAGCAAACAGCTTGTTTTGACAGCTCATGATAAAGCCAAACGCTATCAAGAAGTTTTGCCGCAACTCTATGCCGTTTTAGAAGGCGAGACCGATTTGATTGCAAACCTCGCCAATACGGTTGCTATACTTAAAGAAGCTTTCGGATTCTTCTGGGTCGGTTTTTACATAGCAAGAGAAGCTCCCGAAAAACAATTGGTATTAGCTCCCTTTCAAGGCCCATTGGCTTGTACCCGCATAGGTTTCGGTAAAGGCGTGTGCGGACAAGCATGGTCACAAGCAAAAACATTGATTGTGCCTGACGTCAATGCGTTTCCGGGGCACATTGCATGCAGTTCCTTGTCACGTTCCGAGATAGTTGTACCCGTTTTCTCGGCTGATACCCACATGGTCGTGGCGGTCTTGGATATTGACAGCACCAAACTAAATGCTTTTGATCAAACCGACCAGATGTATTTGGAACAACTGAGCAGTTATCTGTCCCAATATTGGCCAAGTAATGTTAGTCGGCCTTAAGAAAAA
>CAZEPM010000001.1:21478-61612 GCA_964514145.1 uncultured Bacteroides sp. | reverse complement strand
GGTACTGAAGTAGCCGACAGGCAAACACTCATAAGCGTAAACAACGGCAAGGCGAGACTCATCGATGTTGGTTTGTTCTGCCCTCATTTGAAGAAAAACGCCTCACATAAATTTGTTTAAAAAAGAACAGGCTTTTCCATACTACTTATAGATTAAATACCTACCTTTGGAGGCAAAACACAAAATGTGGAAAGATTTGGGCTGCTTGCAACCACAGTAAAAAATGCTAAAACACAAAAGCCGGACATGGCTATGCATAGATGGTTTCTTCTCCCATTCCTTCCCATTTGAATCTTATTTTCCATAATTTATATTAACTTACAAAGATGGGATATCTGTTTACATCCGAATCGGTGTCTGAGGGACACCCCGACAAAGTGGCCGACCAAATATCGGACGCTGTGCTTGACAAACTATTGGCTTATGACCCTAGTTCGAAAGTAGCTTGCGAAACTCTAGTGACTACCGGACAGGTGGTACTGGCGGGTGAGATTAAGACCGAGGCATACGTAGATCTGCAACGTATTGCCCGAGAAGTAATTAATAAGATTGGTTATACGAAGAGCGAATACATGTTTGAAGGTAATTCGTGCGGACTGTTATCTGCTATTCACGAGCAAAGTTCCGACATCAATCGCGGCATCGAACGTGAAGATCCGATGGAACAAGGAGCAGGTGATCAGGGCATGATGTTTGGCTATGCTACCAACGAGACGGAGAACTACATGCCGCTCTCACTCGACTTGGCACACAAAATCCTGATGGTGCTGGCCGACATACGTCACGAAGGCCGGGTGATGACCTACCTCCGCCCCGATGCGAAAAGTCAAGTAACCATAGAATATAGTGACGACGGACGACCGGTGCGCATCGATACCATTGTTGTCTCCACCCAGCACGACGAATTCATCGTCCCGACAGACAGTTCACGCGAAGCACAGCTCAAGGCCGACGCTGAAATGCTGGCACAAATTAGTCACGACGTAAAAGAAATCTTGATGCCGCGCGTCATTGCAAGCATCCACCATGCCGACGTACTGGAACTGTTCAACAACGACATTCGCTATTTTGTGAACCCGACGGGCAAATTCGTCATCGGAGGCCCACATAGCGATACCGGCCTCACGGGACGCAAAATTATCGTAGATACGTATGGTGGCAAAGGTGCACACGGCGGTGGAGCCTTCTCCGGCAAAGATCCCAGCAAGGTAGACCGTAGCGCAGCCTATGCGGCCCGCCACATCGCCAAAAATCTGGTAGCAGCTGGTGTAACTGATGAAATCCTCGTGCAGGTGAGCTATGCTATTGGTGTGGCAGAACCTATCAACATCTACGTCAACACCTACGGACGCAGCCACGTCAACCTGACCGACAGTCAGATTGCCGAAAAGATTGCCATGCTGTTCGACCTCCGTCCGAAAGCCATCGAAGAACGTCTGAAACTGCGCAACCCTATTTACATGGAAACAGCAGCTTACGGACACATGGGACGCGAGCCGAAAATCGTAACCAAACACTTCGAATCGAACTACGGCGGAACGAAAGATATCACTGTAGAACTCTTTACGTGGGAAAAACTAGACTGTGTGGATTTGATAAGAAAAGCTTTTGGACTGCATGAACCATGAATGAAATCCGACAGGTTTGTGTCTATTATTACGCTTCGAGCACCCAAACATATAAGGAATACGAAGAATGAACTCCAAGTAAGGAACACATTCGCCTTATTGACGGGGCAGACAACAGAAGACTGATGCGTGCTTATACCGACGCCGTGCTGAACAAAGCTATCGACGAACATTTCATGCGACCGGAATACGCCGCGCTCTGGCAAGTGGCTTCCACGCCCGACGAGGCGGCTTCTCACGGTTATACACAATGCTATTTTGGAACAAAGAACTCAGAAAATTTGCTGCCATATGATCGAAACTTCCGACACCTTCAACTATCATGCCGCCCGATCGGAGACTGTTGCGCAAGACTCTTCGTATTATTTGTCTCCGCAAGACTCTTTGCTCAGTCAACTTTACTGCGAAGTAAAAGTGAGCGGGCAAACAGGTATCCTGCGTCCTTATCAACTTCAGACAGACAATGGCATTACGTCCATCGTCTTACTCAGTTTCTTCGTATTGGCCTACATCCTGGCCAGTAGCAAGCGCTTTCTCTACCAGCAAATCAAGTCCATTTTCTATCACCGCAACCGTCCCAGCTTATTTACAAAAACTACCCATATGCCTCTGGGATACCGTTTTCTGCTCATTGTCAATACCGGTCTCACGGGCGGTCTGCTACTGTTTAATTATCTGGTATCGCGCAATCCTCAGACAGCCTCCGAAAATTCATTCAACCTATTGGGGTTTTACGTAGGAAGTTTCCTGATTTACTACCTGATAAAGAAGGCTTCTTATACCTGCATTAATTGGATTTTTTTTGACAAAGAAAGGGTAAAGCTTTGGAACAATATCTATTTTATAATGTTTGTTTTGATGGGCATTGTGTTTTATCCGTTGGCGCTATTAAGCATCTATTTCCATCTTTCTGATGAAAAAGCACTATTAATCGCGGGGGTTTTTGTTCTTTTTGTCAAAATGTTACTTTTTTATAAATGCACTAACATCTTTTTTCGTAATTTATATCACGTTTTTTATTTAATTGTGTACTTTTGCGGCCTAGAAATTATCCCCTGCCTTCTATTATGGAATATATGGGGAAGATATTAACAGAATGTGATAATAAAAATTTAGAACTTTGAAAATAAAAAGAATACTCGTTTCGCAGCCTCGTCCTGCTTCTGAGAAATCGCCTTATTATGACATTGCTGCCAAATATGGAGTAGACATTGTCTTTCGCCCGTTTATCAAAATTGAGAGCGTATCTCCTAAAGAATTCAGGCAACAGAAAGTCAACATACTTGACTACACGGCTATTGTATTTACTTCGCGACATGCCATTGATTTCTTTTTCAAACTGAGCGAAGAATTGCGTGTAACCATACCGGAAGACATGAAATACTTCTGTGTGTCGGAAATCGTTGCCCTCTATATTCAGAAATATGTGCAATATCGTAAGCGCAAAGTCTTTTTTGGGACTACCAACAAGATTGAAGACCTGATTCCCCTGATGATCAAACACAAAAACGAAAAATATCTTGTGCCACTGTCTGACGTACACACAGACGAGTTGCAAAACTTGTTCGACAAAAACAAGTTGCAGCACAAGGAAGTTGTCATGTACCGCACCGTAAGCAACGACTTCACACCTGAAGAGAAGTTTGACTACGATATGCTTATCTTCTTTACTCCGGCAGGTATCGCATCATTACAGAAAAACTTCCCAAATTTCAAACAAGACAAGATTGCTATCGGTACGTTCGGACCGGCAACGGCCAAAGCTGTGCGCGAAGCCGGACTGAGACTCGATTTGGAAGCTCCCAACCCTAAAGCCCCATCCATCACCGGTGCCTTGGAACTTTATCTGAAAGAAGTAAATAAATAGTTGATCCTTTCTCACGCGAGTTGACAAATAAGCAAAAGAGACTGTTACTCCTACAGAATCATCTCTTTGTTCATTTGTCAACTCGCTATTTATTTATAAATTTACGCCCAAGTATGGAAACCAACGCAAGAGCATTTACCCTAAAGAAAGCAGAACGACTACACAAGAAAAAACTCATCGATCGTTTGTTTACCAGCGGCAGCAAATCGATGCTGGCTTTCCCCTTGCGTATGGTCTATCTGCCTGTAGAGCCCGAAGCCAGTCCGGAACGGGTGGCGATGATGATTAGCGTCCCCAAAAAACGATTGCATAGCGCTGTTAAACGTAACCGCGTAAAAAGACAAATACGCGAAGCTTACCGCCAAAACAAATATACCCTGATAGACAAAGCCGAAGAAAAAGACCAACACCTCATTCTGGCCTTCATCTGGTTGAGTAACGAGCTACATAGCTCGACACTGATACAGACTCGCATCGCAAATCTACTGACACGACTCAGCGAAAAGCTCAACCAATGAAGAAATTGCTTACCAATTTGCTCCTGCTTCCCGTTAATTTCTACCAAAAGTGCATCTCACCCATGACACCACCTTCGTGCCGTTTTACTCCCACCTGCTCACAATATGCTATAGAAGCTATTCGCAAACATGGTCCGTTCAAGGGACTTTATCTTGCAATACGCCGGCTGCTACGCTGTCACCCGTGGGGAGGTTCAGGCTATGATCCGGTACCCTGACAAATCATACCCGCTTATGTTGCTCGACATCCACACCCATAACCTGACGCAAGCCCGAAACGGGAAAGCCATTTACAATCTAGACCTGACCGGTGACACGATGCCCGACTTGGCAGACGACGTCTATTATTCGCTATCCATCCACCCTTGGCTGTGCGACGAACCACGCACAGACACCGTACTGGCGAGGCTTCGACAATTCGCTGACCACCCACGAGTCATTGCGCTAGGAGAGATAGGCCTCGACAAACTGCGGGGTGCTCCGCTGGATAGTCAGATCAAGCTGATGCATCAAGTCTTGACACTCAATGAAATTTTCCGACTTCCAGTCATTATACACTGCGTAAAAGCCATCGACGAAATTATGACACTCCGCAAACAACAACGTGCCGATTACACGTGGATAATCCATGGATTTCGCGGAAAACTGACCCAGATGTACGATCTCACCATGCGGCACGGATTTTATCTTTCGTTTGGCGAACACTACTGTCCAGACTCGCTGCACAACATCCCAGCAGACCATCTCTGCATGGAAACAGACGAAAGTCACATCTCCATAGAGCAGCTCATCCAATCGGCAGCCACTATCAGAGAAACCACACCAGATTGCCTCAGCGAACAACTACAAGCCAATTACAAGCAGATATTCCGATACTGAAGCCTCATTTTCAGCCGGTAAATCAGTTCTCTCAAGCCACAAAGTTTCCTCAATTTATTGCCTTTTCAGATAAAGAATGCTACATTTGCGCCATAACTCATCGGACAAACCCGATTGCTCGTCTTGTAAAAGAAATCCGACAGACCGCTCCGAGTTCGTCCGACCTAAAAACAACTCATTTATAAACGCAGTAGACTTTATCATTCGATGAATTTTGTAGAAGAATTAAGATGGCGCGGGATGCTTCACACGATGATGCCCGGTACGGAAGAATTGCTAACCAAAGAACAAGTAACCGCCTATTTGGGCATCGACCCGACGGCAGACTCGCTACATATCGGACACCTGTGCGGCGTGATGATGTTGCGGCATCTGCAACGTTGCGGGCACAAACCGCTGGCTTTAATCGGCGGTGCAACCGGAATGATCGGAGACCCTTCCGGCAAATCGCTTGAACGCAACCTGCTCGACGAATCAACCTTGCGACACAATCAGGAATGCATCAAGAAACAACTGTCGAAGTTCTTGGATTTCGAATCCGACGCCCCCAACAAGGCCGAACTAGTCAATAACTACGACTGGATGAAGGACTTTACCTTTTTGGACTTCGCACGAGAAGTGGGCAAACACATCACCGTCAACTACATGATGGCCAAAGAATCTGTACAAAAACGTCTGAATGGCGAAGCACGCGACGGTCTTTCTTTTACCGAATTCACCTACCAATTGTTACAGGGATACGATTTCTTGTATCTGAATGAACACAAGAACTGTAAATTGCAAATGGGAGGTTCGGATCAGTGGGGCAATATGACGACCGGCACCGAACTGATCAGACGAATCAACGGACGAGAGGCCTATGCACTGACCTGTCCGTTAATCACGAAAGCCGATGGCGGAAAATTCGGAAAGACAGAGTCTGGAAACATCTGGCTTGACCCGCAATATACTTCTCCTTACAAGTTCTATCAATTCTGGCTCAACGTGAGTGACGAGGATGCAGCCCGATACATCAAGATTTTCACATCGATTGGTCGGGAGGAAATCGAAGCACTTCTTGCCGAACATGCCCAAGCTCCCCACCTGCGCGTGCTCCAGAAACGACTAGCCAAAGAAGTCACCATCATGGTACACTCTGAAGCAGACTACAACACAGCCGTTGAAGCATCGGGTATCCTTTTCGGAAACACGACTTCGGAAGCGATCCACCGGTTAGACGAAGACACCCTGCTGGCTGTGTTCGAAGGTGTTCCGCAGTTCGAAGTGTCGCGCGACACCATTGCCGACGGTATCAAGGCAGTTGACCTGTTCACCGAACAGGCAGCCATATTTCCTTCGAAAGGCGAGATGCGCAAGCTCACACAAGGCGGGGGCGTATCACTCAACAAAGAAAAACTGACGGCTTTCGACCAAGTGGTGACAACCACCGATCTGCTCAACAACAAATACCTGCTGGTGCAACGCGGCAAAAAAAATTATTATCTTATTCTTGTGAAATAAAAGGGAGTCAAAACAAATCATCCTGAAAGCGAAGCTGAGACCTGCCATGCCAAGTCTCAGCTTTTATTATCTCCCCAACCCATTTCGCAACTTGTAGTTATACAAAAAATAAGTACCTTTGTCACGATAAAAAAGGCCGGGCTGACGACTGAAACCAGACAGCCGAAGTCGCACTTTTTGTGGTACCCCTTTTTAATCGGTTCATTAAATCTCTTTACTAATAACTTAACAACATAAAGATAAATGGCATTACAATGTGGCATCGTTGGTCTTCCCAATGTCGGAAAGTCGACACTCTTCAATTGCCTGTCGAATGCAAAAGCGCAGGCAGCCAATTTCCCTTTCTGTACGATAGAACCTAACGTAGGCGTCATTACCGTGCCGGACGAACGCTTGAACAAATTGGCCGAGATTGTTCATCCGGGACGCGTTGTCCCTACAACGGTAGAGATTGTAGACATTGCCGGACTTGTGAAAGGTGCGAGCAAGGGAGAGGGACTCGGCAATAAGTTCCTAGCCAACATCCGCGAAACGGACGCCATCCTACATGTGCTCAGATGTTTCGACGACAATAATGTTACCCATGTAGATGGAACCATCCATCCGGTGCGCGACAAGGAAATTATCGACACAGAACTTCAGTTGAAAGACTTAGAGACCGTAGAATCACGCATACAGAAGGTACAGAAGCAGGCTCAGACAGGCGGTGACAAGCAAGCAAAACTGACCTACGATGTACTCATCCGTTACAAAGAAGCATTGGAACAAGGCAAGTCAGCCCGCACCGTACAGTTTGAGAGCAAAGACGAACAACGCATAGCCCACGACCTTTTTCTGCTCACTTCCAAGCCGGTGCTCTACGTCTGCAACGTTGACGAAGCCAGTGCTGTGAATGGGAATGCCTATGTGGAACAGGTACGCGAGGCTATCCGTGAAGAAGGTGCGGATTTGCTGGTGGTAGCTGCCAAAATCGAATCGGAGATTGCCGAACTGGAGACTTACGACGAACGCCAGATGTTTCTCGAAGAAATCGGTCTCGAAGAATCGGGAGTCAACCGTCTGATTAAAGCTGCCTACAAATTGCTTAACCTTGAAACATTCATCACAGCGGGCGAGATGGAAGTCAAGGCATGGACTTATCAAAAAGGCTGGAAAGCTCCGCAATGCGCAGGGGTAATCCATACAGATTTCGAGAAAGGATTCATCCGAGCCGAGGTCATTAAGTATGAGGACTACATCAAATACGGTTCGGAAACCGCTGTGCGCGAAGCTGGCAAACTCAATGTGGAAGGAAAAGATTATATTGTACAAGACGGAGACATCATGCACTTCCGTTTCAATGTGTAAAACCTATGGACTTGTTCGCTTTTATTTCGTGGAATCCCGATGTTGAGATGTTCTCCATTGGAAGCCTGCATATCCGTTACTACTCGATGTGTTGGTTGGTCGGACTGTTTTTAGCCTATCTCATTGTGAAACGTTTATACCGCCAGCAAGGTATATCGAATGATCTGTTCGAACCGGTATTCATGTATTGTTTCTTCGGAGTACTTATCGGCGCCCGTCTAGGACACTGCCTATTTTATCAGCCGGAATACTATCTGATGCATCCCGTCGAAATGCTCTTGCCGATACAACAAACATCAGACGGTTGGAAATTTACGGGCTATGAGGGCTTGGCTAGTCATGGTGGCGTAATCGGTATGCTCATATCACTATGGATTTATGCCCACCGAACAAAACTCTCCTACCGCTTCGTGCTCGACAACATTGGCATCGCAGCTCCGATGACCGGTTGTTGCATTCGGTTGGGCAACCTGATGAACTCCGAAATTGTAGGCCTACCCACTGATATGCCTTGGGGGTTTATCTTCCTACACAACGGTGAAAACTTTGCCCGCCATCCGGCACAACTCTATGAAGCATTGTTTTATCTGTTGGTGTTCTTGGTAGGCTACTTCGTGGTTTACCGTCGTTATGCCCATCGCGTAGGAACAGGATTTTTCTTCGGCTACTGCCTGACAATGGTCTTTCTTTTCCGTTTCTTTATCGAATTCATCAAAGAGCGTCAGGTAAGTTTCGAAGAAAGCATGATGCTCGACATGGGACAATGGCTAAGCATACCGCTCATCATCATAGGTATTGCCTGTATGGTATGGGGATGGAAAGCGAAACCTGTAAAGAATTTAAAATGATTTTCCGCACACCATCCGTTTGTTATAGAACTTGTCTGGTAAAGTTATAGGAAGTCGTAGACCCACTCTGACCTTTGGGTCACTACCTATTTTGCACTGCTGATTCTTACGCTTTGGCACAAAAATACGCTATTTCCCTTTTATAATCTTCTTGATACTGTTTAGTTTGTTAAGTGCTTCTATCGGTGTCAGATTGTCTACATCGAGATTGAAAAGTTCGTCGCGTATTTGGCAGAGCACCGGATCGTCCAACTGGAAAAAGCTAAGTTGAACACTGCCTTGTGCCGGTTGCGACAAGTCGACCGACTTCCCAACCCCTTGTTGACGGTTCGCCTGTTCTAGCCGTTTAAGAATTTCGTTAGCACGCTCCACAATGGTCTTGGGCATTCCGGCCATTTTAGCCACATGAATACCAAAGGAATGTTCACTGCCTCCGCGCTCCAGTTTTCGAAGGAAAAGCACCTTGTTTCCGATTTCTTTCACCGACACGTTGTAGTTTTTGATGCGGGCGAAAGTCTTTTCCATTTCGTTTAGCTCGTGATAATGGGTGGCAAAGAGCGTCCGCGCCTTCCCTTTGGGATATTCATGGATGTATTCCACGATTGCCCACGCAATAGAGATGCCATCATAAGTCGACGTGCCACGACCCAACTCATCGAAGAGCACCAGACTGCGGGCAGACAGATTGTTCAGGATATCGGCCGCTTCGTTCATCTCAACCATGAAGGTCGATTCGCCGACGGAAATGTTGTCACTGGCACCAACGCGGGTAAAGATTTTGTCCACTATGCCGACATGTGCCGACTCAGCAGGCACAAAACAACCGATCTGTGCCATCAGCGTGATGAGTGCCGTCTGACGAAGCAACGCCGACTTACCCGCCATGTTGGGACCCGTTATGATGATGATTTGCTGACTATGCGAGTCGAGCATCACATCGTTGGCAATATAGTTCTCGCCCACCGGCATCTGTCGTTCGATAACGGGATGACGCCCTTGCCTGATATCCAAGACATCGCTATCCTCCACCACCGGACGAATGTAGTTATGCTCCGCCGCAACACTAGCAAACGCAAACAAACAATCCAGACAGGCTATCTGACTGGCATCAACCTGAATCGTCGGGATATATTCCATCAGCGCACCGGTTAATTCAGCATAAAGTCGGGATTCTAGCGTCAGAATCTTGTCTTCAGCACCAAGAATCCTGTCTTCATATTCTTTCAGTTCCTGTGTGATGTAGCGTTCGGCATTGGTCAACGTTTGTTTTCGAATCCAATTTTCCGGAACTTTATCCTTATGCGTATTACGCACTTCGATGTAGTAGCCAAACACGTTGTTATAACCGATTTTCAGGTTCGGGATGTTGGTCTGTTCACTCTCCCGTTGCTGAAGTTGCAGCAAATAGTCTTTTCCCGAAAAAGCGATCCGGCGCAACTCGTCTAGTTCCGCGTTGACACCATCGGCAATCACGTTGCCCTTGTTGAGCAAGACCGGCGGATCCGGTTTGATCTCGCGGGCTATACGGTCGCGCATCATTTCGCAAGCATTCAGTTGTTCGCCAATCCGACGCAAGCTTTCGTTTTTGGCCGTCATACAGGCACGTTTGATCGGCTCGATGGCTTGCAGAGCCACACGCAACTGCACCAATTCGCGCGGATTGACCCGCCCTACGGCTACCTTGGAGATGATGCGTTCCAAATCGCCTATTTGACGGAATTCATCGTTAATCAGTTCGCGAAACTCCGGTTCACGAAAAAAATATTCCACTACGTCCTGCCGTTCGCTGATTTGCTTCACATCGGTCAGCGGAAACACAATCCAACGTTTCAACAGGCGAGCTCCCATAGGCGAAATGGTGTGGTCGATGACATCGAGCAGGCTCTTTCCGCCTTCGTTCATTGGTGCAAGGAGCTCTAAATTGCGAATTGTAAACTTGTCCAACCGTACATAGCGGTCTTCCTCGATGCGCGCCAGCGACGTGATGTGATCGAGGTGCGTGTGTTGTGTGATTTCCAGATACTGCAAAATCGCGCCAGAGGCGATAACGCCGTTTTTCAGATGTTCCACCCCGAACCCTTTCAGATTCTGAGTCTCGAAATGCATCAGCAGTTTCTGGCGCGCAGTGTTTTCGGTAAACACCCAATCCTCGAGCTCATAAACCACGTATTTCGTTCCAAAAAACGATTCGAACATCGCCCGTCGCCCACGTTCGTAGAGCACCTCCTTGGGCACAAAGCTACCCAACAGTTTATCGATGTAGTCAGTCGTACCCTCGGCGGCGAGAAACTCCCCCGTCGATATGTCCAGAAACGCCACGCCGCATGTCGCCTTTCCGAAATGCACAGCAGCCAAGAAATTGTTTTCCTTATAGTTAAGCACATTATCGTTAATCGACACACCGGGCGTCACCAATTCGGTAATGCCACGCTTGACCAGTTTTTTCGCCAGCTTAGGATCTTCCAGCTGATCGCAAATCGCCACCCGTTTACCGGCACGAATCAGCTTAGGCAAGTAAGTGTCGAGTGCATGATAGGGGAATCCGGCCATTTCGACCGCCTTTCCCTGTTGGGTGTTGGAACGGCGAGTCAACGTTATGCCCAAAATCTCAGCGGCAACGATAGCATCGGACGAATAGGTTTCATAAAAATCTCCGCAACGAAACAACAAGACAGCATCGGGATGTTGTGCCTTAAATTCAAAATATTGCTTCATCATCGGAGTCAACACTACACCGTTCGCCATAACTGTCTTTAAATTAGATTGGATTTCTTCGTTTTATGCTTAGCATGCAAATATACACAATCAGCGGCAAAAGACGATATTCCTGTCTAACCTTATTTAACTTGCGGAACGGCCTTACCCGGCACGCTGACCACACATGGTAGAGAAACTGACCACAGGCGACAGGACAAGGCATGTCACGCGTGTCTTTTTTAAGAAAAGTAACCGTATTTGTTGATAAAAACGTATCTTTGTCCCATCAAAGACAAAGCCAGATGCGATGAAAAAGGTAGCAATCTTTTGTTCGGCCGCTAACCACATCGACCCGATTTATTTTGACAAGGCCGCAGAGTTGGGACATTGGATGGGAGAACAAGGCCTGACACTCGTCTACGGAGGTTTGAACTGCGGACTGATGGAGTGTGTTGCACAAGCCATGAAGACAAAGGGAGGAAAAACTTTCGGCGTAGTACCCTCGAAGCTGGAAGAACACGGACAGGCGAGCCGATATCTAGACGTCTGCTTCTACACGTGTGACCTGAGCGACCGCAAGGAAACCATGATTCGCGAGGCTGACGTGTTTGTTGCATTGCCTGGTGGTATTGGAACACTGGATGAAGCCTTCACGCTGATGGCCTCCAATGCTATTGGATATCAGAGAAAAAAGGTAATTTTCTACAACATCAACGGTTTCTACGACGGGCTACTAACTTGGTTCAACCAGCTTCGCGAAAAAAGGTTCATACATCGTTCCATCGAAGGATGCATGGAGGTAGCCGGCTCATTCGAAGAACTTACGAATAAAATCACAAAACTAGTTTATGACGACAATGACACGCAAAGTAATAGGGATTGGCGAAACCATCCTTGACATTTTATTTAAAAATGATCAGCCAACGGCTGCAGTGCCGGGCGGCTCGACATTCAACAGCATCATTTCGCTAGGACGTATGGGAGTACCGACTGTGTTGCTAAGCGAGACGGGAAATGACCGCGTAGGACGTACCATTCTTCGCTTTATGGAAGAAAATGGTGTAGACACGTCCCACGTCTATGTCTATCCGGAAAACAAATCGGCTATCTCGCTGGCGTTTCTAAACGAAAGAAACGAAGCCGAATATCTTTTCTATAAAGACTATTCCTCGCAACGACTCGACACCTTTCCCAAAGTAACGGCAGACGATATCATCCTGTTTGGATCTTATTTCGCTCTCAATCCCGTGCTTCGCCCAAAAGTGTCGGATTTTCTCAACTATGCCCGCCATCAGGGTGCACTAATCTACTACGACCTGAACTTTCGTAGCACACATGCCAACGACGCCATCAAACTGATGCCGATAATCATTGAAAATATGGAGCTAGCCGACATTGTGCGTGGTTCATCAGACGATTTCCGCAACATGTATGGCATGGAAGATCCAAACAAAATCTATACGGAGAAAATCATGTTCTATTGTCCCCGCCTGATTGCAACAGCCGGTGCCAAGTCGATCTCCTTGTTTGCCAACAACATCGAAAAGCAATATACCATCCCGCCCATTCAGACTGTAAGCACAGTCGGTGCCGGCGACAATTTCAATGCGGGCATCATTTACGGCTTGCTCAAATACGATATCCGACGCGACGATCTTGCATCGCTCGACATAGACCGATGGAACAATGTTATGCAGTGTGCACTTGACTTCGCGGAAGAAGCATGCCGTAATATCGGTAACAATATTTCATGCGAATTTGCTGCACGCTACAAAGCACAATGACCCCTTGCACAAGAGAGAGAAATACCATTCGAACATAGCGAATGGTACATGAAATAGTTGTATCTTTGCAGCCATAATTTAAAAAAACTTAAATGAAAACATTTCAAGAGCTGGGCGTTTCCGAAGCAATCCTTCGCGCCATTCAAGAGTTGGGATACGAAAATCCCATGCCTGTGCAGGAAGAAGTGATCCCTTATTTACTCGAGAACGGGAACGACATCGTAGCCCTAGCCCAAACAGGTACCGGTAAGACTGCCGCATTCGGCTTGCCGCTAATCCAAAAAACAAACGTGAAAAACGTGGTTCCGCAAGCATTGATATTGTGCCCGACGCGCGAACTCTGTCTGCAAATCTCGGGCGATTTATCCGACTATTCCAAGTATGTCAACGGACTGAGAGTACTTCCGGTGTATGGTGGTTCGTCTATCGAAAGCCAAATCCGAAACCTGAAAAAAGGGGTACACATCATTGTGGCAACCCCAGGACGCCTGATAGACCTGATGGAAAGGGGAACCGTCAATCTGAGCACCGTGCACAACGTGGTGATGGACGAAGCCGATGAAATGCTCAATATGGGCTTTACCGACAGCATCAACGCTATTCTTGCAGGCATTCCACAAGAGCGTAACACCTTGCTTTTCTCGGCCACAATGAGTGCCGAAATTGCCCGCATAGCCAGAAACTACCTGCATGATGCCAAAGAAATCGTGATCGGAACAAAAAACGAAAGCAACCGGAACGTCAACCACATCTACTACATGGTGCATGCCAAAGACAAATATCTTGCGCTCAAACGCATCGTCGACTACTATCCACAAATCTATGGAATCATTTTCTGCCGTACCCGCAAGGAAACTCAGGAAATCGCCGACAAACTCATAGAAGACGGTTACAACGCCGACTCGCTGCACGGTGAACTGTCGCAACAACAGCGTGACCTCGTGATGCAGAAGTTCCGTCAGCGACATCTTCAACTCTTGGTCGCTACCGACGTGGCTGCCAGAGGTTTGGATGTAGACGATCTTACGCATGTTCTCCACTACGGATTGCCGGATGACATCGAAAGCTACAACCATCGGAGCGGCCGCACTGGACGGGCAGGAAAGACCGGAACATCGATTGCCATCATCAACCTGCGCGAAAAGGGACGCATGCGCGAAATCGAAAAGGTAATCAACAAACAGTTCACAGCCGGCGAGATGCCTAGCGGACAACAAATCTGCGAAAAACAACTCCTTAAGATGATTGACGACATCGAGAAAGTGAAAGTAAACGAAGAAGAGATTGCCACTTTCCTTCCCGACATTTACCGCAAACTCGACTGGCTCGAAAAAGAAGACATCATCAAGCGCATGGTTTCACTGGAATTTAATCGTTTCCTGGAATACTACCGCAATGCACCCGAGATACAAACCGTGACCGACAAACGAAACAAGCACGAACGAGGAAGCAAGAGTGGCAATCGTCGAGGTAACCGACAAGCCGAACCGGGCTACACGCGGCTGTTTCTGAATCTAGGCAAAACCGATAATTTTTATGCAGCACAGATTATCGACCTGATTAATCGCCATGTAAACGGTCCAAAGGTCAATATCGGACGAATTGATTTGATGAAGAATTTCGCGTTCTTCGAAGTCGACGAAGATGATGCACCAGCCGTAATCAAAGGGCTTAGCAAGGCGGTTGTCAACGGACGCAAAGTCATGGTGGAAGAAGCCGATGCCGGAGACAGCAACTCCGGAAGCGCATTGAAACGAGGAAATAAACGCACGAGCCACAGCGAAAACAAAGTAAAACGAGGCCGGAACGAAAGCCAGACTTCCGACAAAAGGGCTGCAAAGAGACACTCTGGCAAGGGCGAACATAAAGACTACGAAAGCGAAAACATACGCACCACGAAAAAGAAAGACGACTGGAAACAGTTTTTCAACCACAGCAAGACGTTTCGTGGTGACATTCCAGACTTTTCCGAAGAAGGATGGGCATGGAGAAAACCTAAAAAGAAATAAGCCTTCTACCCAATCCAAGCGCTCCACAAATAGAATCCAATGCGGCCGTTTGGCATCTGAATACAGAGTAAGACTACAAAGTTTGATTGACGAGAATGATATGATAACACGCATGTGCAGACACAAGTATCGGAACTTCTCGTGATACAAGCTGTATGCATACCATTCCTGACATTGTACAAATCAGCTTGCAGCTTTTGCTGCAAGCCTTTCTCAAACGGTCGCGCCTATCAACGTAGTTCCAGTTCGCTGATCAGACGGGTAGCGTGTCCGTAATTTTCCATCACAAAGAGCACATATCGGATGTCCACGCCAATGCAACGTTGCAGTTCGGGCGAGAACACGAGGTCGCCGCTCATCGCTTCCCAGTTTCCATCGAACGCAAGCCCAATCAGTTCCCCATTTCCGTTAAACATACCGCTTCCTGAATTTCCGCCGGTAATGTCGTTGGTCGAAAGGAAACAAGTATTCATATCGCCCTGACCGTTGCCATAGCGACCATACCGGCCATTGAACAGTTTCAACACTTCGGGCTGTATATAGTAATCCTTGTTTTCTGCACCTCTCTTTGCCTTCTCCAGCACACCCCGCGTAGTGGTGTAATAATCGTATTCCACGGCATCGAGCGGATTGTAACTGCTTACCACACCATAGCTCATACGCATGGTCATGTTAGCATCAGGATAGAAATCACGGTCGATCTCCATTTCGCGCAACGCGTCGCCCAACTTGCGTTCGTTCAAAGTAATCACCTGATTGTCGTTGTCAGCTTCGTTTCTCATGCTCCTAAGTTGTTTTAACAGGTCACCGGCAACCTTCACCATCGGATCGTCATCGACCACGAACGTAGAGTCGCGCCCCAAGAACTGTATGGCTCCCTCGAATGAAGTCAGGCAAGAGTTATCATACACATAGTCGGTAAACTGCTGGTAATCGCCGCTATAAACACTGTCGATAACGGCATAGAATTCCGGATGATATTGCGTTTGCGGAATGTTTTCGCGATATTCCTTGAGCATTGTGGCAAACATTTCGCGGTCAATATACACTTCCAAATCGCCATATTTGTCCTCGAGCATGTTTTCGTAGTAAACCGTATCGGCCTTAAATTTCTCAGAAGGAACCTGCATCAGTTGCACAGCCAGATAGGGAAGTTCGGCCGCTGTAAGCAGTCCTTCAACGAAAAAGGAACGTGCACGCGTAACGTCAAAGCGATGTGCGTAAGCCTCTTGTAACGCAGCCAGCATCGAACCATAAGTTTTCTGCATGTCGGGATTAGCGGCAATCCAGTCTGAGAGTCGTTTTTCCAATTCCTGTTTTTGACCAATCACGTTCAGATCATCGATACTCTGATTCATGCCGATACTGTTTTTCCAATAATTAGAGCTGCTTTCGAACTTCGATGCATACTTTATGCGAATAGCATCACTGGTCTCCATATGTTTTGCCCAAATGTCTTGCTTGATGCCACGAATGGTAATCATGGCCGCATTCGAAGTTTGTATGCGTTCGTTTATTCCAAACGATGAAAGATAACGTTTGGTAGAGCCCGGATAACCCAACGTCATGCAGTAATCACCCTCTTGATATCCCTTGAGTGAAATCGGCGCATAAGCTCCCTCAACTGCCCGATAGGGTTGGTTTTCGGGCGAATATTCAGCCGGATTGTTGTCGGCATCAGCATAGATGCGGAAGACAGAAAAGTCACACGTGTGGCGTGGCCACATCCAATTGTCAGTGTCACCTCCAAAATTTCCCAGCGACGAAGGAGGCGCATAGACAAGGCGCACATCGCGATAGTCCTTATAGATTGAGAGATAATACTCACTTCCCTGATAATAAGATGCGACTTCGGCACGCAAGAGCTTGTTGTCGGCCACAGCCTCTTTCTCGATGACACGCGCAACGGAGTCGACCACCTGTGCCCGCTTACGCTCACTCATACTGTCCGTCAGACAGGCTTTTATACGAGTGGTCACGTCGTCCGTGCGAATCAGGAAACTCACAAACAAGTCGGGGTTAGGTAACTCCTGTTCACGCGTTTCGGCCATAAAACCGTTTGTCAGATAGTCGTGTTCCAAGTCACTGTGATCCTGCAGAAAACCGTATCCGCAATGGTGGTTGGTGAACACCAGTCCGTCCGGCGAGACCACCACACCCGAACAAAAGCCTCCAAAGAGGACAATGGCATCCTTAAACGAAGGTTCATTCGGATTATAAAGCTCTTGAACGGTCAGTTTTAAACCCAATTCTTTCATCTGTTTTTGCGCGTTTTCACTTAGCGCATTGAGCATCCACATGCCTTCGTCGGCCTGTGCTCCGGTTGTAAAAGCCAGCGAACAGACAACGCCAGCCAGCAACTTGGTCGTCAATTTATTCATATCGGTCTTATATTTAGTCTTGGTCACCTCGGTAAACAGCCGTGGTCACGCGGGTAATTACATATCAATCCGTTTGTAAGCAGGCCTAGTTACGAAAATAACGTCCTACTAACGGCAAAGCATTCAGTGGCAAGTCTTTACGTACAACGTAAACCAAGAACACAATCAACAACAGGGTGTTGAGTCCCATCTGCGCCCAATCGTTCAGTCCCGTATGGTCGATGGCAATGCTCACAACATAGAGCAAGACGGTCAACAGCAAGTAGGCACCCATCGAACGCAAATCGTAGGATACCGGATAGTGCCGCTGACCGATGACATACGACAGCAGTGTAATGACGGCATAGCCGGCCACCGATGCCCATGCCGAAGCCATATAGCCGTAGCGAGGAACCAACCAGACGTTGAGACACACAATGATGACAAAGCCTATCAGCGAAAAATAGGCGCCCCAACGGGTCTCTTCGGTCAGTTTATACCAGAACGAAAGATTCATGTAGATGCCTTTGAAAATCTCGGCCAGCATCACCACCGACACCACCGCCAGACTCGAACGGTATTCCGCACCAATAATGTATTTCAGTAAATCCAGATAAAACATCACGACCAAAAAAGACAACAACGCGAAAATAAAGAAATATTTCATTACCAGCGCATAGGTCGACCGGCTATTTTTGTCGGCTGCCTTGCTGAACACAAAGGGCTCGTAGGCATAGCGGAAGGCCTGTGTGAACATGGCAATAACCATGGCTACCTTGCTGCCGGCACTATAGAGTCCCAGCTGCCGAAAGCCCTCAGCCGGATCGTCGTAAAGATGCGGATAAATCATCTTGTCGACCGTCATGTTGAGAATACCAATGAGCCCCAGAATCAGCAAGGGGAAGGAATAGCGAATCATACGCCGCTGGAGCGACCAATCGAACCGCCATGCAAAACCGCGTAACTCCGGAATAAAGAAAAAGAGCTGAACCGTCGAACAGATGAGGTTGCTGACAAAGATGTAGCCCACCAGATAGTCAGGGTCGTAGAACCAATCGACCAGTCCGGGCATGTGTACCATGAGATACGGACAACCCAACAGGAAAAACAGGTTGAGCAGAATGTTCATCACAATGTTGAACAACTTAATGCCCGCAAATTTTAAGGGTCGCTTCTTGTAGCGAAGGTAAGCAAACGGGATGCACTGAAATGCATCGAGTGCAACCACCACAACCATCATGCCGATATATTCCGGATGGTCGGGGTAGGCCAATGCGACGGAAAGCGGACGCAAAAAAGCAAAACACAACACGACAGCCAGTAACGAAAGACCACCGACGAACATCAACGAATTGGCATAAACCCGATAAGGATCTTCGGTCTGCTTGTTGGCAAATCGGAAGAAACCGGTTTCCATACCAAAAGTGAGCAACACCAGCATCAGCGCCGTGAACGAATAGACATTCGACACCACGCCATAGCCTCCGCCGGCAACAGGGAGCACGGCCGTATAGAGAGGCACAAGCCAGTAGTTGAGGAAGCGTCCCGTGATGCTGCTCAGTCCGTAGATTGCCGTATCTTTTGCCAATGATTTGAGTCCTGCCATGATGGGTCTACGTGAGGGCGTTTAATCGGTCAGTTTTTCGAAGAGTCCCCACTGTTCGGTCTGCCTGCTGCGTCCCAAATGCTGATAGGCCAGGTCGGTGACTTCACGCCCGCGCGGTGTGCGCTTAATAAAACCTTCTTTAATCAAAAAAGGCTCGTAGACCTCTTCCAACGTACCGGGATCTTCACCTAAAGCGGTAGCAATCGTGCTCAGTCCTACGGGGCCTCCCTTAAACTTGTCGATGATGGTGCCTAAGATTTTGTTGTCGATTTCATCGAGTCCATAGCGGTCTATGTTGAGCGACTCGAGCGCATAGCGGGCAATCTGCATGTCGATGCGTCCGGAACCTTTCACTTGGGCAAAGTCGCGCACACGACGCAACAAGGCATTGGCAATACGGGGTGTACCCCGACTGCGCGAGGCAATTTCTCCGGCAGCCTCCACATCGCACGGAATACCCAAAATTCCGGCCGAACGCAAGATGATACCGCGGATCACCGTGTCGTCATAATATTCCAAATGCAGGTTGATTCCGAAGCGCGCCCGTAGTGGAGCCGTAAGTAGTCCGCTGCGCGTGGTGGCTCCCACAAGAGTAAACGGATTTAAATCAATCTGGATGCTGCGTGCCGACGGGCCTTTATCAATCATGATATCAATGCGATAATCTTCCATCGCCGAATAGAGATATTCTTCGACCACCGGCGACAACCGATGAATTTCATCGATAAACAATACATCGTTTGGCTCTAGCGAAGTAAGCAATCCGGCCAAATCACCCGGTTTATCGAGCACGGGTCCCGATGTGACCTTGAATCCTACACCAAGCTCATTAGCTATGATGTTGCTTAATGTGGTTTTCCCCAACCCCGGCGGTCCGTGGAGCAAGACATGATCTAACGGTTCTCCGCGCAGTCGTGCAGCTTTGACGAACACCTGCAGATTGTCTACGACCTTGTCTTGTCCGCTGAAATCGCGGAACTCAAGTGGGCGCAATGTGTTTTCAAAGTCGCGTTCTTTGTTGTTCAAATGTTGATTCCGTATATCGAATTTGTCTTCCATTACTCTATCTCACTCCGGTGTGTATCAAAATTCAGAGCAAAGGTATAAAAAGTTCATCGAAGCGAGACATAAACCAAGCATCCTTTTCGAAAGCCCACTCTTTTTTAGGAGTGTTGACTTTGGGATCTGACCGGTTTACTCTACATAGGCCGTGATGGGATGTCGATTGCCCGTGACGCTGGTAAGGAAAGCTTTGGCCGATCCGAAATTGAGATACATATCCAGTCGGATGGGCAAATGATTGTTATCGTCTGAGATGAAAAAGGTGATGACTTCTACTTCTTTATTGTCTTTGTATTCAACCAAAGAGAATTTCAGACATCTGTAGCGTTTGTAATCATTGGCTTTAACGATTTCACGGCCACGGAATATCAGAGTCTGTTCTTCTACCTTGACACCGGTTGCCATCGGGAAGGTTATTTTCTGTCCTACCTTGTATCCGGTAAGGTCGAACGAACGAGCACGTGCCAGAATGCTCAGCATGTCGAAGACGCACTGCTGTTCAACCGTGCTCGAACTTCTAAACTTATACCCCTTTCGGTGGCGCGACTGTTCGACGTAGACCAGTCCGTCCCGATAAGAGAAGTTCACCGAATCAAGTGTATAACGGTGTCCTTCTTCAGCTCCCTTACGGAAAGTGTAGGGCACGAGCTCGTGCGACATGATATTTTCGATCGTGTCGCGCATGACGAAAAAGAAATCAGCGCGTTTGTTTCCTTTGGTCTGAAGAAATGTTTTATACGCCGGTTTTCCCTGATAAACCGTATCTATAATTTCCATACAGGCTGTTCCGGCTTTTACCCACACAAATTTCCAGTTGAAATACAAGTCGTACGTCAAGCTCTCTCCGGCATTAAAGGCTTTGTTTTCAGCTTCACACTGTGCCCGTGCCGTATTGCAGACGAGTAACAACCCTATACATAACATCCACCACCCTTTCATAATCATCCTCCTCTTTTCTGTCGTTCACGTTCCGCATTGCGACTCTTCACTGTTTTTTCCTCATCCGGTTTCTGTTTGGTTATTTCTAAAGGCTTCTGTTTGGTTACAGACAGCTTGCCTAATTCCCACTCCTGTTCTACCTCCCAATTGGCTTTCAGCTCCATCACTTCCGGGTAGTAAGCCACTTCTTCCGCTTGGCGTCCGGCTTCGTATAACCCCGTATCCCATACACCATTACCGTTTCGGTCGTAGAATAAACGCATATAGTATTTCCCCGGAGTCAGGAAGAAAAAATCGGCATGCCCGTTTTCTGCCTTAACTTCACGGATGACCTTATCGTCTGTATTCAGTAATTGTACAATCGCATTATCCTCTGCATTGATGAGTTTGACAAAGAGCGAAGCATATTCTTCGAGAGTACGTACTTTGAAAGTCTTCACAACATCGTCTGTGTAGAGGCCATACAGACCATGGAAAGCCATCGAATCGACCGTCAACGTGTAGCTTTTTCCGGGACGCCACTCGGCCAACAGCTCGTATTTACGTAATTGCCCTTGTTGTTTCCTAAAGACAAACGGGATGTCGGTCAAAATGGAATCAACCATCTCCTGCAAATGAATTGCGGAAGATTCAACTACAGATAAAGGCTCATCGAACTCGAAGGTTACATTCTGATAAAGTTCGAGCACATCTGAAACGTTGATTTTCACACTCAAGAATTCTATGGGCGGAATGGTGTCGATAACTTCACCTTCTTTTTTTCGCCTCAGTTTCTTTTTCAATTCATCCTCCCACTCTTGTTTTTTCCTGTCTGCATCCCGCTGAATGCGTTCGCGCGTCATTTTCGAAGCCAAGCGAATCGTGTCCGTTCGGGGTACCAGTTGATTAAGCGTATCCGTGTAGAGATAACTCAAACGAATGAAGAGGGTATCGAGATTATAGACCAGTGAATCTTTTATCCAATAAGTAATGGAATCGTTTTTCGCCGTGTTCTCAATCAAGAAGGCATCGTCTGCCTGAAAGTTCAAGCCCTCGAGTGTCGGCAAAGTATCTGCTGCAATCGCAAAATACACATTGAATCGCTGAGGGACAGGACGCTCTATCCTACCTAGATATTGGAATAACGATTGCTCGGTAAAGGCACGCAACACTAGGTTGTCAGGCATGAAATGAGTATATTCGATAACCTTTACCGTATCGATGTTGATACTGTCGGCTTCTAACCAAAGCGTATCCTGCCGTGTCCGAAAGTCGAACGATGGCTTGACCGTATCTCTGGAAAAAGCTATTACCTCGCTTTTCTGACTGAACATGAAATTTTGATCGACATCGTTCAAGGCATAAACAAAATACGAGCCGGGAGCTACTCCGCGAATGGTGAAGCGTCCGCGACTGTCTGTGCGCGCAACACGATCAAACGGAAGTTTCACAAATGCCGAGTCGGCCAAGTTTGCATACAACCCTACCAAAATTCCCTTTATCGGCTCCAGATTGGATGCGTCCAACACCGTTCCGGACACTTGAAGTGTATCTATCGTCTCACCGGTGGAAAAAATGAAAGAAAAATTTCCCAATGGATTACTTTCGTTATTATCGACTATGGCATCGGAAAAATCTATCGTGTAGGTCATATCTTTGCGCAAAGAATCTTGCAAACTGACTGTTATGCGCCTGCCACCAGACTTAATCTCGGGTGTTACGATTTGCGGAGGGGATACTACAATCTTTTCGCTGGCATTCTCCAAGTTGACATACTCGTTGAAATAGAGCGAAATACTGGTTTCCTTGTTGTTCGTGGCACCCAATTCCGGATTGCAACGCACCAATATCGGCGGATCCTCGTCGTACGGACCCCCATCAGGTGTACCGATTCTCGCACATGCATACACGAGAAAAGACAGCAATATCAGACTGCCTATTCCTTTCAGCCGACCTATGTTTCTAAGCCTGTCGATCTTCATTGATTCAAACGGAGTAATTCGTCTATATATTCACGGGTATTACTTAAACGAGGCACTTTATGCTGGCCGCCCAGCTTTCCTTTTCCTTTCAGCCAATCGTGAAACAAGTTGGGTCTGGCAACAACGACCTCGAGCGGCTGCAAGGTAATATTTTTATAACGTTTTGACTCATAATCTGAGTTAATTTGTTGCAACGTGGCGTCTAGAACCATTGCAAAGTGTTTCATCGAATCGGGCAACACCGCAAATTCGACCAACCACTGATGCCAGCATTTTGCTTTGACGTCCATAAATACCGGAGCAGCCGTGTAGTCAATTACCTGCGCCCCTGTTTCGGCACATGCCCGAGCTAGTCCTTTCTCGGCATTGTCTACAATCAGTTCTTCTCCAAAGGCATTGATGAAATGTTTCGTGCGTCCGGTAATGACAAACTTGTAGGGCTTTTTATGGGTGAAGCGCACCGTATCACCCAGCATATAACGCCACAAGCCGCAAGTCGTGCTGATAACCATTGCGTAGTTCTTGCCCAACTCCACGCCTTCGAGCGGCACGAGCGTCGGATTCGGCTTATCGAATTCGTTCACCGGCATAAACTCGTAAAACACACCGTAGTCTATCATCAACGTCATGGAAGGTATTGACAAATCCGTCTGCACGCCGAAAAAACCCTCACTGGCATTGTATGTCTCCATATAGTGCATGCGGTCGCTACGTATCAATGCCTTGTACTGTTCACGATAGGGCGTAAAGCTCACTCCACCATGGAAAAACACTTCCAGATTCGGCCACACCTGATCCAAAGAGTCCTTGCCCGTAATCTCCAGTATACGCCGAAGCACCGCCATCATCCATGAAGGGACGCCGGAAAGATTCGTCACATTTTTATGCATGGTTTCGCGTGCGATGCGTTCCATTTTCTCTTCGAAATCGCTCAACAGGGCAACCTTTTTACTTGGAACCCGAATGAGATTGACCAACGGATGGATATTTTCAATCAAGATGGCAGAGAGATCACCTACCAGACTGTTCTTCAGATTGTAATTGGGTACATGACTTCCACCCAGAATCAGACTTTTACCAGAAAAAAAATGACTGGAAGGATTGTTTAGCAGATAAGAAGCCACACAATCCCTGCCTCCCGCATAGTGTATGTCTTGCAACCCTTCCGGACTTACGGGGATAAACTTGCTCTTATCGTTTGTCGTGCCCGACGATTTTGCATACCAACGCACCGCACCCGGCCACAACACATCGCGCTCTCCACGGCGCATACGGTCTACGTAGCCTTTTACGTCGTCGTAAGTCTGCACCGGTACTCGGGCAGTAAAATCTTCGTACGTTTTGATTTGACGATAGTTATGCAAATTTCCCCATTCCGTATCCGACGCTTTAGCCACCAACCGGCGCAACACCTTGAATTGAAGGTCTTCAGGGCATACGGCATAAGCATCGATGGCTTTCTGACGAGGGACAAACAGTTTTCCAAGAAATTGAGTAGAATTCATTTTTTCAATCATTCTTTGGTTTGTTTTTGCCGAACAAAAGTAGCACAAACTTTCTAAATTACCTACCTTTACCCAAGTTTTTATAACATCTTCATTCCGACTTCCGGCACAGATTGCCAGACATTCAAGGTGGTCATCAAGAACTATTTACAAAACATCCGTCCTCACAACCGGCTCAAGGCTGATACATCGCTGATTTCAGCAACCTGTCGACAGCCGTCTCGTCTGCAGCCGGAAACCAGTCTGAATTCTGAATAAAAACAACAAAAGCATGAGTTGCATAGCTGTCGGCAACCCATGCTCTACAACAATCACCTCCGAAAAGCATGATACAAGAACATTTTATTCGTGCAGTCTACAACGGATTCACTCAGTCTTCTTCTGCATCAATCAAGACTCCCTTATGGTTGAATTTCAGCTCCCAACGGTTCGAGAGCTTCACTTCATACTCTTTGTCAGACTTATCGAACGAAATCTTCCAGATTTTCACCCCCGGCCAGTTACTCTCCACGCATTGAGCCACAAAATCCGGAATGATGGAAGACGGCACCTCGCTATACTTGCAGTTAACCTCAGTCCAATTCCCTCGACGATCGAATTCCACTTTCTGACCGTTTACAAATATCACTTTGTATTCCTTGTCAAAAAAATCCTTTTCCACCTTCGACAATGCTATTTGTACGTTCGGAAAATGTTGCCGGATGAAAGCTTGTGCCGTTTTTGGCAATTGTTCTACGGCAATAGGCTGGTCGTTGTCTGACGCTGCCCTCACAAACAAGCCCAGACACAAGCACAACATCAGCACACCCCATCTTTGCATACGACGGCATCGGACGGAAATGCAACCGGACGAACAATCAATCATCGATTTCAACCAATACGCCATTATAATTGAATTTCAGTTCCAGACGGTTGGAGAGGTCTACTTCGTATTCCCTGCGGCGTTTATCATTCTCAATTTTCACAACAACCGTTCCCGGCCAGATTTCAGCCACATACTTCGCGATAAAATCGGGAATAATCGCTGCGGGAACAGCACTTTGTTGGCAGTCGACTTCCGACCACTCGCCATTGCGATCGAACTCAACCTTTTGTCCGCCGAGCATACGCACTTCGTAACCTTTTTCAAACAATCCGGTTTCAATGGTCGCCAGCAAGATTTTCGCATCGGCAAAATGAGTGCTCAGGAATTGTTGAGCCTGTTGTGGCAACTGACTGACGTCAATCGGACGATCGTTGTCGGCTCTTGCCGAATCCACCACCATCGCACACATACACATCAAAGCAACTACTAGTTTTTTCATAATCGTAATATTTTAAAGAGTTTATACTGCCGGTTATCTCATTTTCTATTACAAAAGTCGAATCTAAAACTGAAAAGATTCTGAACTCTGCACGATTTTTTCAGAAAAAAAATCGAAAATTCCGGCATTGACTCCACCGTTAGGTTCCAGCGCACGAAAGATGACTGACAACCGACACATGGCGTTTCATTTCCCGACAAATCTCGTATTTTTTACAGCCAGACCTTACGCCTCTCCGCGATCGTGCCGAATCAGTTCGAGCAGTTTGCCGACAGCCTCTTCAGCCGGAATGTTTTTCTCCACGCATTCTTTCTTCCGGTAGAGACTTACACGCCCCACACCGGCACCGACATAGCCGTAATCGGCATCGGCCATTTCGCCGGGACCGTTGACGATGCAACCCATCACTCCGATTTTCAATCCCTTCATGTCCGACGTGGCAGCCTTGATTTGTGCCAACGTAGACTGCAGGTCGAACAGTGTGCGGCCGCAACTCGGACAAGCGATGTACTCCGTCTTGCTGACACGCAGCCGTCCGGCTTGCAAGATACCAAAAGCCACCGAATCGACCACCGCAGCCGGTAACGTACCCTGATTGTAGAGAAACACTCCGTCGCACAAGCCGTCGAAAATGAGCGCTCCCATGTCGGCCGCAGCCTTGATTTGAAGGTCTTCGGCTTCGTTCTCTGCATAATGTTCGAACAGGACAACGGGATTTTTCAATCCGGCACTCGTGAGCTGATGCACCAGTCCCCGTTGTTCGCCCGGCCGGTTGGGATGGCGACTTTGGGCGATAACCACGATTTCCGGATGGTAACGCAACAAGGCCGTCATCTCTTCATCGCAAGCCATATAGGTGAGAAACAGGAATTTCAGCTCCGCACGACAGCGCATAATCTGTAGGAACAGCGGTTCGGGATCGTCCTCACCCGAAGGCTTGAAAGCCGGATAGGTTCCCGTCTCACCTGTCCAGCAATCGACATCGACAATGTAACCACAGGCTTCGCGCGTGGCAGGCAGCGACCGACCGACATAGATATAATCGGGCTGGAATTGCGGATTGATTTCATCGCGAGGACTGATTCCGCTGGCAATCACCACCGGAACATGGTTGCCACCGATATTGCCCACGGTCTGTGTGTGCCGGCGGGCGGACGACAGGTAGTTGAAATCGGGCGCTGCCTTTCCGGGAATATACGGATGTCCCTGACGGGTCAGCACATAATCGACCAACTTACGGGCAACGGGAATCTCGCGCTCCGGATCTTCGCTGAGCGACACCCGAATCGTGTCGCCCAATCCGTCGGTCAGCAAGGCGCCTATGCCCAAAGCCGACTTGATGCGTCCGTCTTCTCCATCTCCCGCTTCCGTTACGCCCAGATGGAGCGGAAAAGCCATGCCCTCACGTTCCATCACTTCAGCCAACAGTCTCACGGTCTTCACCATCACCACCGTGTTGCTGGCTTTGATTGAGATGACAACATCGGAAAACCGCTCGGCTACGCAAATACGCAAGAACTCCATGCACGATTCGACCATGCCTTCCGGCGTATCGCCGTAGCGTGACATGATGCGGTCGGACAACGAACCGTGATTCACACCGATACGGATGGCCGTGTGATTGGCCTTGCAAATAGCCAGAAAGGGGACAAAACGCACACGGATTTTCGCTACTTCACGCGCATATTCCTCGTCGGTATAGTCCAAATGCTTAAAGGTTCGCGCCGCATCTGCATAGTTTCCGGGATTGATACGCACCGCTTCCGCATAGAGAGCGGCCACGTCAGCCACACGCGGATTAAAGTGCACGTCGGCCACCAAGGGAGTCGGATAACCCTGCTCGCGCAATGCCGCACGGATGTTTTTCAGGTTTTCCGCTTCGGCGGTGCCCTGCGTGGTAAGACGCACATATTCTCCTCCCGCATCGATGATGCGTTTGGCCTGACCGACACACGCTTCCGTATCGCGTGTTGAGGTATTGGTCATCGACTGAATGCGGATGGGATTGTCCCCGCCCAAAGGAGTTGCCCCAACCCGTACGACCGCAGTCTTCCGACGCTCGTAGTTAAAAAGGTCAACCATCCGTGTATCAGTTGGTTTTATAGGCGAACTTCACGTCCTTCAACTCTTCGTTCGCTTTGATAATCTTTTGTTTCAGGTTTTCTTTATAGGCAGCAAACCGTTCGGCCAGCACTTCGTCGCTCAAGGCAAGTATTTGCACGGCCAAGATTGCGGCATTCATGGCTCCATTGATGGAAACGGTGGCTACGGGTATTCCGGGAGGCATCTGGACGATGGAATAAAGCGCATCCACACCGTCGAGCACCGAACCTTTCACCGGGATGCCGATAACCGGCAAAGTCGTATTGGCTGCAATCACTCCCGGAAGCGCAGCGGCCATTCCGGCAGCGGCAAGAATCACTTTCACCCCGCGACCCTTAGCTTCTTTGGCAAATTTCTCCACAGCCTCGGGAGTGCGATGGGCAGACAAAGCATTGATTTCAAAAGGCACCTGCATTTCGTCGAGCAGTCTGGCTGCTTTTTCCACAACCGGCAAATCCGAGGTGCTACCCATAATCATACTAACAATCGGTTTCATATCACTTGAATTTTATCTGTTATACACATTCTGTCACATTTACAGTAAAGATATGCCTGCGACCGCACAAACCAAACCGGCACAGAAACCGGCCAGAACCTCGCCGAGCGTGTGTTGGTGCAAAACGAGACGTGCCGTTCCCAAGACTCCGGCCAACAGAATGAAAAAACACAGCCACCCCACACTCTCGTAATGAAACAACATGCTGAAGTACACAAAACCGCCGATAAATTCACCGATGGCGGCCATGTGGGTACTGATTTTCCACCAAATATTGACGACAGCGCATATCACGATGGCCATCAGCGTTGCGACGATAATGCCCGACAGGAAACGAGGTATCCCCATGCGGTACATCAGCAACAAGCAGGCGATATAGCATGTGATGGTCAGTGCATAAGGAACCGCACGTTTCTTGCGGTCGTTAAGTTGATGCAAGGTCCATCCGTTCACTCTGTGGTATAAGTAAATGGCCAGCATAGGAAAAACCACCGTAAACAAATAAACCATTCCGATGACAATCAGCTGGTAAACCCACGGAACCATACGCAGGTAGGTGAGCAGAAACAAGGCCAGAAAGCCGGCAGTAGGCACGTAAAAAGGACGAAAGATGGCCGATAGGGCTCGTGCGGCCAAATGCAATGATTTTTCTTCCATACACTTCTTCATTTTCTCAGTCTGGCCACAGGGATGCCCAATTGCTCCCGATACTTGGCAATGGTACGCCGCGCAATCGGATAACCTTTCTCTTTCAGCAGACGGGCCAACTCGTCGTCTGTCAGCGGATGGGTTTTGTCTTCCTTGTCTATACACTCTTTCAGAACCATGCGTATCTCGCGAACCGACAGCTCCTCGCCATCGTCCGTCGTGTAACCGTCGCTGAAAAAGAATTTCAAGGGATAAATGCCATGGTTTGTCTGTACATACTTGCTGTTGCTCACCCGCGATATCGTCGAGATGTCCAATCCCGTCTTGAGAGCCACATCTTTCAGAATCATCGGTTGCAACAACGACTCGTCACCTTCCTGAAAAAAGGGTAATTGCAAGTCAATAATTGCCTGCATGGTGTTGTACATGGTCTGCTGACGTTGCTTCACGGCATCGATAAATCCCCGTGCCGCATCCACTTTTTGCTTCAGAAAGAGCATGGCGTCACGCGACTCTTTCGACTGGTTGGCTTTGTTCTTGGTATGTTCTTCCAACATGTCGCAAAACGTACGGCTCAGGTGCAACTCAGGCACTCCGCCATCATTGAGAGACAGCAGAACGGTTCCGTCGTCATACGTTTCCACAAGAAAGTCCGGCACAATCTGTTGCATGCTGCGTCCGACGGCATCACCCAGCGAACTGCCCGGACGCGGATTCAGGCGCACCAATTCGTTTCGGGCTTCCTCACACTGTTCATCCGTAAGGTTTAGCCGCTGTTGAATCTTGTCCCAGCGTTTGCGCGTGAACTCATCGTAACATCTGTTTATGATATTCCGTTCTATGTCGTGTAACGGAGAGTTCGGCTTGCGGGCTATTTGAATCAAAAGACATTCCTGCAGACTGCGGGCACCGATGCCGGGCGGATCAAAATCCTGGATGATTTTCAAGACCTGCTCCAGTTCTTTGGGGGTTGTTTCCAGCCCATAGTTAAACAACAGCTCGTCTTCGACGGATTGAAAATCTTTGCGAAGCAAGCCGTCATCATCCAGCGAGCCAATCAGATATTCGGCCAAGGTCTGCTGTCGTTCGGTCAGTTCGCATTCCCCCAACTGCTCTTTCAGCACCTCATAAAACGACACGGCATCCGAGAACGGAATCTCTTCAGCCTGCACGGTCGGCGATTTCACTTCGTGCAGCTTATAGTCGGGAATATCTTCTTCGCTACGGTAGTCACCCAATTCGAGTTCTTCCTGTGAGATCGACGCGCTGTCGTCCGCTTCGCCGCTCTCGTCAACGGCGGCTTCCGCACCCTGTTCGGGCCCCGCATTGGGAGCAGCGCCTTCTTCCAGAGCGGGATTATCGAGCAACTCCGAACGCACCCTCTCCTCCAACTCCATCATTGGAAGTTCCAACAGTTTGATAGCCATCACCTGCTGGGCAGAGAGGGTCTGGACCTGTTGCTGTTTCTGTATCTGATAATTCCCTTGCTGCTGCATATATGCACGACGCGTGATTCATCATGCAAAAATAACGATTATTTCAATAAGTGAAGCTGCTTCCTCCCAAAAACTCGCGCAGCAGCGACGTCGGAGGCAAATCTTTGTCGGGCACAGGCACGAAATATTGCAGGAAACGCAACAGCCGATAGGCTTCCGAAAAAGCCGACGACGATTCGGGCACACGGCGCAACACCGGTTCCAAGTAGCTCTTCAACACGGCCACCTCAAACAGCAGGGCGGAGTTAAACATGGCGTCTGCATTCTCCTGATACGGAAAAATCCATTTGTCTTCGCCCATGCGTACGCTAGGCCAGCGGTCGATGGTAACCTCGGCGGAATAGCCCCGATAGTTACAGTCGCGAATGATGCGTCGCAACAAGCGGTTGTCTGTCGTGGGAATATAATTGTGATCGTCCAGAGAGATGGTGGTCAGTGCCGACACATACACGCGATACTTGTATTCTTCGGGAATCAGCGGGGTCAGTGCCGGATTGAGCGCATGAATACCTTCAAAAATCAACATCATGTTGTCTTTCAGTTGCAGACGCTCGCCGACATATTCCCGCTCGCCGGTCATGAAATTATAGCGGGGCAGCTCGATTTCCTCACCGCGTATCAATGCCTGCAAATCGCGGTTAAACAGGTCGAGATCCACGGCATAGAGCGATTCGAAGTCATGTTGGCCGTATGCGTCGAGCGGCGTGTCCTTGCGGTTGACAAAGTAGTTGTCCAGCGACACGGGATAGGGTCTGACACCGTTGGTCATGAGCTGCACGGACAGACGCTTGCTGAACGTCGTTTTTCCAGAAGACGACGGACCGGCAATCAGCACCACTTTCACGTTGCCCCGACCGTAGATATCGTCGGCAATCTGGGCAATGCGTTTTTCCTGCAACGCCTCCGACACGTTGATCAAATCGGTTGCATAACCGTCGCGAATGGCTTCGTTAAAGTCACCTACCGTGTTGATATTCATAATTTCCTGCCACGAACGGTGTTCCTTGAACACTTCGAACATTTTGTCCTGCCTCACCATCTCACCCAGTTCCGCCGGATTGGCACACGTAGGGAAGCGCAGCAGCAAACCGTCGTAATACTTCACCACGTCGAACAGCTTGATATGGCCCGTGCTGGGCAACAGGCTGCCGTAGTAGCAGTCAACCGCATCTCCCAGCGTATAGTAATAGGTGTAGAGTCTGCCGGTAGAGCGCAACAGTTTCACTTTGTCCGTCATGCCCCGACTGCGAAACAACTCGATAGCCGTATCCATACGTTCTTCCACGCGATGAAACGCAATGTCCTCGGCAATGATTTCCTTCATCCGTTGCTTGATACGGACCACGTCGTCGGGCGTGATGTCCCGTCCGATGCGCAGACTGCAGTAATATCCTTTCGAAACGGGATGTTCCAACAAAATCTTGCCGTCGGGATAGAGATCAGCCACCGCCTTGCAAAGCACAAAACAGAGCGACCGCACATACGTGCGCCGGCCCGACTCGGAATATAAATCCAGAAATTCCACATCCTTGCTGTGGTAGACCTTGAACGTCAGCCCTTCCACACGGTTGTTTACTTTGGCGCTCACCGGTCCGAATTCCAAGTTCAGCCCCAGTCCTTTATAAATCTCGAGCAACGAACTGCCTATGGGGAAACGTTGTTGCTTTCCGTTGTTAAGACAGCGGATTTGTACTTCTTCCTTCATATCTTGAGCATATTGTTTTCATCATTCCGTTCAGCCTGCATACGCATCAGCCAACTTGCATACGAAGGTAAAAAGAAGCCGCAAGCTGCGCAACAGCGAACCGTTTAATTCAGAAAAATCCCATGCCTGTTTTTTAGATTTTTATCAAAAAAATGAAGCGGGACGGCGGCAGGGGTTATCGGGCGGGCGCAGTCACCATCCCGGCCGGCCTTGAAACGGACGGTGGGCACGGCCGGTCGGCACGCGGTTCAGCCCTTGCCACGGAAGAGCTTGAGCCAAAGCGGTTTCCAACGCATCGCCAACCGCATGAATCTTGCGGACAAACACCGAAATCAGTCTTTCTTCACGCCCAGTTGTTCCAAGTCCAGGCCCGACGGCAACTGGAACACACGCAGGCCGAAACGCGGAAGGACGGCCAGTGCGTGCTCGAACACTTCGTTTTGCAACGTTTCGTAAGGAACCCACCGGCGATCGGCCGAGAAGAAGTAAATCTCAATCGGAAGACCTTGGGCAGTGGGCTGCTGGTGGCGCAACATCAGCATCAAATCGGCATTGACACGCGGATGATGGCGCAGATAATGTTCGAAATAAACGCGAAACACCCGGAGGTTGGTCAGCTCGTCGGCTGCTTTCAGTGGCTCAAACCAATCTTCCCGACTGAAGCGTTCGATTTCTTCAGGGGTGCAAAATCTCACCAGCTGCATATCAACGGAGAGAGACCGGCGGACGCGCCGTCCCCCGCTTTCCTGCATCACCCGCCAGTTTTCAAACGTGTCGCTCACCAGCGTATAGGGCGGAACGGTGGTTATGGTGTTGTCCCAGTTCCGGACTTTCACGGTTGTCAGACTGACCTCCGTCACCATCCCGTCAATGTCTTGTTGGGGAATCTTAATCCAGTCGCCCGGGCGCAACATGTCGTTGGCCAGCAGCTGCACGCCCGAAACCAGTCCTACGATGGAATCCTTGAATATCAACATCAGCACCGTGGCCATTGCGCCCAAAGCGGCAAACAGGCTCATGAGCGACTGTCCGAGCAACACACTGAAAATACCGATGATGGCAACACACAGCACCACAATCTTCAACATCTGATACAAGCCCTTGAACGACCGGTTGCGCAAGCCGGTTTGCGCAAGCGAATAGTCTTGCAGCGACGAGATGAACGCAAACACCAACTTTACGGACAGGACAATCAGATAGACTTGTGTGGCCTGTTTCAGAAAATAAAGCCAGACCGTTTCCGACTTGTCGTCGAACACGAATGGCAGAAACACGTAGACAACCAGCGGCGGAACCAGCCGTCCCATGCATCTCAACACCTTCGGATTAAACAAATAATCGTCCCACGTCACCTGTGTGCGTTCCACCACGTGGGTAATCAACGGAAACAATACCCGACGACACAACAGGCCGGCCAGCCAGGCAATCAGCAAGACAATCACAAACAGCACGCCGCGATGCAACCAGTTGGCCGTATCGCCGGTAACATAACAGCCCTGTTCTTTCAACCAGCCATCCACAAAATCATAAATCTGTTCTCCCATCAAAATCTGTGCTTTTACGCTGCAAATGTAATGGTTTCATGCGGAATGTTTGTCATAAAAAGGCTATCTTTGCGCTCACGACAACCTTTTATGACAATATAAACAACAAACACATCTTCGAACGACGCATGAATGAGCGCGAAGTCATAGCCTCACTGGCACTGACACAGGTGCCGGGCATCGGACTGATTATTGCCCGCAAACTGAAAGAGGCACTGGGATCGGCAACGGCCGTCTTCGAACAGCGCAAAGAACTTTCCGAACGGGTGCCGGGCGTAAGCAAACGGCTGGTCGACGCACTCGATTGTCCTGCCGCATTCGAACGTGCCGAGCAAGAACTGGCTTTTGCCGTCAAACATTCCATCAGATGTCTGTGTATCGACGACGAGGAATATCCCGTGCGGCTGCACAACTGTCCCGATGCTCCGCTCGTGCTGTTCTACAAAGGAAACGCCTCGCTCAACCGACCTCATGTCATCAACATCGTGGGGACGCGACGTGCCACGGACTACGGAAAAACATGCTGCCGGCAATTCCTGACGGAACTGAAAGCCTTGTGTCCCGACGTGCTGGTGGTTAGCGGTTTGGCCTACGGAATTGACATTTGCGCCCATCGCAGCGCACTCGACAATCACTTTGAAACCATCGGCGTACTGGCGCACGGGCTCGACCGCATCTACCCGTACCCGCACCGCGACACGGCTGCCCGCATGATTCATCAGGGCGGACTGCTCACGGAGTTTATGAGCCGGACCAATCCGGACAGACAAAACTTCGTGCAACGCAACCGCATCATTGCCGGCATGAGCGATGCCACCATCATCGTTGAATCGGCGGCAAAAGGCGGTTCGCTCATCACGGCCGATATCGCCTTGAGTTACAACCGGGACTGTTTCGCCTTTCCGGGAGCGGTCGGCGCCCCTTATTCGGAAGGTTGCAACAACCTGATTCGCGACAACGGAGCCATGTTGTTGCAACATGCGGAAGAACTGGTCAAAACGCTCCGCTGGGATGAGCAACCCGTTGCCCGACTCGCGCAACGCGAGCTCTTCCCCGAACTGAGTGCAGAAGAAACGCGGATTGTCAACCTCCTCAGGCGCCGGCCCGAAGGGGTACAAATCAACACGCTGACTCTCGACACCGGCCTGTCCGTGCAACAGCTCTATGCCCTTCTCTTCGAGCTGGAGCTGAAAGGAGTCGTCGCATCGCAATCGGGAGGCACTTATCGCGTCTGTTAAATCATTCATTGCCGGGATGCCGTTTAAAGCATCTTTTATAGAATTTAATTCAGTTTACCCTTACAAGAGTACACTTCTTTTGTGATATTTTTTATGGTTTTGGGTGGATTTTTTGCTTTTTGCAACATTTGTACGACATTAGGAAACAATTTTACCCCCCCCCTAAGAGTTCTTAACGTAGATTTGCAATCATCAAGAGTCCTAATATTTTTATTAATTACCAAAAGCTTATGAAGCAAAAGAAAAACATGAAGAACAGGCTACTCTCGATGTTGGTACTTCTTTTATTTGTACCCATAGGGATGTTAGCTCAATCGATTACAGTCAAAGGTACTGTACTCGATCCGACAGGTGAAAGTGTCATCGGAGCTTCAGTGGTGGAAAAAGACAACACCACCAACGGAGTAATCACTGACATTAACGGACAATTCACGTTGACAGTGCCGCAAGGCAAGGCGATAGTCGTTACTTACATCGGTTACGTAAGCCAGGAAGTAACCCCTGTGGCCGGCGAAGAAATGCGGATCGTGCTGAACGAGGATTCGCAGACACTGAACGAAGTGGTTGTCATAGGTTACGGTATCAGTCAGGTACGTAGAGACCTGACAGGTTCGGTAGGTTCCGTCTCCGGAGCCAAGCTGGCACAAGTGCCGGTGGCATCTGCAGGCGAGGCCTTGCAAGGAAAGATTGCCGGTGTGCAGGTTACCACAGTCGACGGTGCGCCGGGCGCAGACATCAACATCCGTATTCGCGGTGGCGGTACGTCTCTGAGCGGCGACAACAGCAATCCGCTCTTCGTGGTCGACGGATTTATCATGGACAACATCAACGACATCCCGCCGACTGACATCCAATCGATTGATGTATTGAAAGACGCGTCTCTGACAGCCATCTACGGTGCAAAGGGAGGTAACGGTGTAGTAATCGTGACAACCAAATCCGCACAAGCCGGCAAGTTGAAAGTAGAGTTCAACACCTACTTACAAGGCAAACGGCTGGCAGGCAAACAGGAAATGCTCAACACGTACGAATTCGTACGCTATCAACTGGACTACACTGTAGCTAATAACAGTCGTATCTATCAGTTCCGCAACGACTTCGGTAACCCGAACGACATAGATATTTACCAGAATGCGGTTACACACGACTGGCAAGACGAACTGTTGGGCGGTACGGCTCTCACCCAGATGTACAACGTGACCGTCAGCGGCGGTAACGACAACATCAAGTTCAACACCTCGTTGACCCACCACAACGAAGACGGTTTGGTTGAAAACTCCGGTGTTCGCCGCACGAACATGAACACCAAGATCAGCGTAAAGCTGTCTGACAAGGTGGAATTGCTTTTCAACCCCCGCTTCACCTATCGTCGTGACTTGGGTGCCGGTGCCGACGGTATCGGAACAGAAGGTTTGGTCGGCGTACTCCGCTACCGTCCCACAAACGGTTTACGCGAGTATATCTATCGTGCAGAGGAAACGGTCAGCTACGATAGCGAACGTTATTGGACACTGTCCAGCCCGGCAGACGACATCGACCAGAACTACTACCTGCGACACACCTACACGTTCACAAACCAGGCTTCCGTTACCTGGAAAATCCTGAAAGGTTTGAACTTCCGTTCGGACATTGCCCAATCGTGGAGATTCCGCGACACCAACCGTTTCTATGGTTATCTGACCGATACGGGTATAAGCAACAATGACATGCCGGTTGCCCAAATCACCAACGACCGTCGGGAACAATACATCTGGACAAATACGTTAAACTATTCGTTCAGCCTGAAAGACGAAGACATCCACAACTTTGCGTTCTTGATCGGTCACGAAATGCAGCACTCGCAGACAACCACGAACTACCAAAGCGCACGCTATTTCCCGCAGGAGACGACTCCGCGCGACGCGTTCGCCAACATGGGACTGGGTACGGCTTACCAAACAACGTCAACGATTTCAACCCCGGACCGCATGCTTTCATTCTTCGGCCAGGCCAACTACAATTACAAGCATAAGTATTTGGTATCCGCCACGTTCCGTGCCGACGGTTCCACCAAATTCGCTCCGGGCAACCAATGGGGTTATTTCCCGTCAATCTCCGGTGCATGGGTTTTGTCGGAAGAAGCGTTTATGGACGACATCGATTGGATTAATCAGTTGAAGATTCGTGCCGCATTCGGTATGGCAGGTAACAACGACATCGACTCTGACTTATGGCGTTATCAATATGCCATCACTTCTACCGGCGGTCCGAGCTGGGGTGAAAGCACGACAAACGGAGAAGCTTATTACAGCAATGCCAGCGGCACGACATTCCCGAACGCAGATATCAAATGGGAAACAACGATTACCCGAAATCTGGCGATTGACTTGAGTTTCTTCGACGGCCGTCTGAACATTACTCCGGAAGTGTATTGGAACACCACACGCGACTTGCTGTATGAAAGTAACATTCCGACCGCAACCGGTTACAGCACACAGATGCAAAACGTAGGACAAGTTTCGAACCGAGGTGTTGAATTGACAATCGGAGGCGACATCATCCGCGGAAGAGACGCACTGTTGACGGCAACCCTGACCATGGGTTACAACAGGACAAAAGTTGACCACCTCAACGGGGAAGACACCGAACTTTGGACAACCTCCAGCCGCTGGAGCTCCAGCAGCAACGACTTCTGTCTGCGCGAAGGCGCCGAAGTAGGTTTGATCTACGGTTATGTCTATGACGGAATATATGGCTTTGATGAATTCGACCGCGTAGGTCTGAGTTATGTAGCCAAAGAAACTACGGTAATCAACAACTTGAGCGGTTTGACACGAAGCGGCACACAACCGGGTGAAATCAAACTCAAAGACCTCAACGGCGACGGAGTCATCGATGAAAACGACCGTACGGTAATCGGCAACACGAACCCGCGTTTGCAAGGCGGTTTCAGCCTTAGCGGACAATGGAAGAACTTCGACTTCAATGCCAACTTCACCTACATGCTCAACTACGACCTGATCAATGCCACGGCCTACCACCTTTCTTCTGCAGTCGGCTCCAGCCAGACGAATCCGAAGAACGTGTTGGCCAAGTTCAACTATGAAAACCGTTGGGTTTATTTCGGAGACGTATATTTACTGGATGCAAACGGCAACTACTACCTGTATAATGCCAATGAAATGTTGTACAGTAACTCTCAACATTACGAATATATGGACTTGTATGAACAATACAATGCAGGCAAAACACTCTGGAATCCGAACAGCATAACTTCAAACTACACGCTTTCAAATTTCGTAGAAGACGGTTCGTTCCTGCGTTTGCAAGACATCACAATCGGTTACACCTTGCCGGAGAATATCACTCGCTCATGGGGCATCAGCCGCTTACGCGTTTACGTGACCGGAACCAATCTTTTCTGTCTGACCAATTACAGCGGTTACGACCCGGAAATCGACATCCAGTCCGGTTTGACTCCGAGTGTTGACTACAACCGCTATCCGCGTAGCCGGGGTTATCTGTTTGGCCTCAATGTTTCATTCTAAACTTAACTAAAACCGTAACAAACAATGAAGAAAATACACACATTATTCCTAGGGATGGCACTGTTGGGGAGCACGTCATGCTCAGACTACCTGGAAGTAAGTTCTCCATCTTACTTTACGGATGAAGATGTATTGAGCAACCTGACAGAAGCCAACCGATTGCTTAACGGAGTTTATCAGGCTCTTTGCAGCAACAACACTTATGGAAACTATTACCTGACAACATTCTGCCTCAACAGCGATGTTGACTTCACGACGGGCAGCAACGAGGAACAAAGCACGAGCCACGACGAATACAAATGTTTCGATGCGGAATCGGATGCCAGTTCGTTGCTGACACTATGGACAAATGCTTTCCGCACCATCGAACGGGCAAACAACTTCGTGGGTGCAGCTGAAGCTTCCGACCTCTATGCTGAAGGCGATGCCGAACTGATGCAGATGATTGGCGAGGCAAAATGTATCCGGGCCATGAACTATCTGGATTTGATGATTCTTTTCGGAGACATTCCGTTCACCCTGACCCGTACATACGATGCCGAGACGTTGGTCACACCGATTGTTGATCGCGACGAAGCGTTGACGGCATTGATTGACGATTTACGTGAAATTGCTCCTTACATGGAGTATGCATCAGCTCTGGATGCGGGCGTAGAGCGCTGTTCGAAAGAATACTGCTGGTCGCTGATTGCACGTATCGCGCTCTTCAGAGGCGGTTATTCGCTCCGTCCGAATAAGGAAGATCCTACCGATTTCGGATACATGTATCGTCCGTCTGACTACCGAGACTACTACGAAATTGCACGCAACTATTGCGATTCGGTGATTACATCGAACACACACTCACTGAACAATGACTTCATGGACGTATTTGTCAATGAGTGTAACTATGTTGTGGTCAACAACGACGACCCGATATTCGAGATTCCATTCACTCAACTGGTATCCGGAAACGTGGGTTATGCACACGGACCGGCATGTAGCGAGTCGAACGCCGGTGGAACCGTATCTCCGAACCTCTGGGGCGCTACCAGCGGAAGTGTTCGTCTGAGCGCTTTCTATCGTTTCACATTCGACAGCGAAGACGCGCGTCGTGCCATTGCAGGCTACTGGTACTACACGTACGACGGCATCCCGACCCTGTTCAACAATTACAACAACTACTGTTTGAAATGGTCCAAGTTCTGGGATTCAGAACATCGTCTGGGTTATCAGAGCACCAATAATACCGGCATCAACTTCCCCTACATGCGCTATGCCGACGTGTTGCTGATGTATGCCGAAGCGGAAAACGAGCTCGAGAATGGCCCGACCGCCGGTGCACTAGAAGCCCTGAGAACAGTGCGTGAACGTGCTTTCCGCTATGCCGACAATTATGACGAAATGGTAACCAACTACGGAGAAGGAGCTACAAAAGACGAATTCTTCGACCTGATTGTTGACGAACGCGCATGGGAATTCGGCGGCGAAAACATGCGTTGGAAAGACCTGATCCGCTGGGATCTCTACAGAGAAAAAATCTACACGACGTTCTGGAAATACTATGGCATAGGATCGGATGAT
>CAZEPM010000001.1:0-21378 GCA_964514145.1 uncultured Bacteroides sp. | reverse complement strand
TGATGACAGTACGGGTCTTGCCGTTGCCCAGTGTCGTTGCTCGCTGCGCGGTTACATCTACATCAATGAGAGTGGTGTGTTATATATCAACGGCGAACGTAACAACAACTGGTTTGACATCACTACTGATCTGGAAAGTCTGCCGGTCGTACGCTACATTTTACCGATACCAAACGATGCCATTTCGCGCAGTAACGGTACTTATCAAAATTATTATGGTTATTGATAACGAAACAAACAGAACACAACATGAAAAAACATAGCATTTATTTCATTTTACTATGGGCATGCGTGACCATGCTGTTTCCAAGTTGTGATGACGACGATATCGTCGGAAGCAGCGAATACAACAGCGAACGTTTGTTCATGCCAATGTTCCGTCGCCAACAAAATACTGGTGAAAGCGACGACCGCTATGCATGTGCCATCGCTTCGGAAGCACCTGACAGCGAGAGCAACTATGTGAATGACGTACAACTTTATTGGTATGGCGTTACAGGCGCCAGCGGCTACCGTCTCAAAGCCAAACTGCAAGGCACCGACTGGGATGAGGATGAAGTGCTCGATACCATTTTAAGTCCTGAAGTATTGCAATTCCTTCACGAAGATTTGCAATATGGCGTGTACTACAGTTATGCCATCCAAGCCATCTCGCCGCGCGGCGAAGAATACAACTCCAAATGGTACGGGTATGGTGACGGTTCACATCAGAATGACTATATGGTAATCACGACAGGAGACCGCTACGACGTGCCTGACTTGGTCTGGACAAGCGATGTAACTGAAACTTCCTTACGCGTAGAATTCGACCAAGCGGTAAGCGACGGTTATGAAAGCGACTATGCAGAATTCATCGAGGCGGGAGGAGAAGTAGTAAACGGGGAATGGGTATTCCAAGAAATCTATATTGAGCCGACCTCTGACAACCCTGACTTGGCGTCCATCACTTACACGATGACGGATACCGATTTCGAAAGAGGTTATGTGGATTTCGACGGACTGGTCTCCAACGGCGCATACGTAATCTATGCACAAAACAACAACCCGGCACGTTTCTACGACCGCCAATACAACAAGGTGATGTTGCGTATGGAGGGAACTCCGGGCGATCCGATTCTCATTCCGGCTACGGTAGACCCGAACGATTCCATCCTGATTCAGAGCTACGTACAGGGACTGGAAGCTACCCGTATTGATACCGTCTTGTCGAACTATATGGGAGACAGCTCCATAGCCGAAGGACAGGTGTTCTATCTGGAAGGCGGAAAAGTTTATTACTTTGGAGAAAGTATCAACATAACCAAAGGCTTCACACTGGAAACCAATCCGGAAGACCTTGCCACCAAAGGCAGAGCCACCGTTTACCTCGGTGTCGGATACACCTCGGAGAGCGGAATAGCAACGAATACCGTGACCCTGATGTTGAGCCGGAATGCGGAGAGCGGTTCGGAAAACGGAATGATGTTGCAGATACAACCCATTACGTTCAACCAAATCAACTTCCAACCGCAATACTACTACAGTTATATGGACCAAAACGGCATCGGAGGAAACACGAGCGTTTCGATCAGTGCAAACTACTTCCTCAACATGCTTTCACAAGGTCTGGCGTTCAACATGACCGAATTGGCCATTACGAACTGTTCGTTCAGAGGACTGACCCGCGGATTCATCCGTTTCCAAGGTCCGAACCGCGAAATCATCGAAAACCTGATTGTAGACAACTGCGTATTCACCGATTGCGGTCCGTATGACACGAACGGACGCGGATATGCATGGTTCGCAGGACCGGGTACCAACAGAAACTCGAATTTCTATCAGAACCTGCAAATCACCAACAACTCGTTCATCGACTGTCCGAAGCACGCATTTGTCAGTGAGAACTCAGACTTGGCATGGCCGACAGGTACCACATGGAACATCACGATTGAAAACAACACATTTGTCAACCTCAGCCCGCGTTCGACCTCCAGCAGTCATGGTCTGATGTTTGAAACGCGATATCCGCCTACGGGCAGTACAATTACCTGTCGCAAGAATCTCTTCGTCATGGTAAGAGCCGGCGACAACGACCCGCGTTTCTTCTACATGCGTGGCATCCGCATAGAAAATCCGGCCAGATGTACCTTTGACTTCAGTGACAACTACGCAACAGAAGTTCCCGAATGGATAAATAACAGCAGTGTCACCCAAGGTACAGGTATTACGAACACAACCGACGGTTTGTTTACCAACTACGCATTCAGCAACAGCAGTAACGGAGCGGGTTACGACAACGGTGCACTCAATGCGGGAGGCTATGACGAGACGCGAATCAAGTTTGGAGACAACCTGAACGGAAACGAGTCTGATGCCGTAGGCTACAGACTGACTCCGGAAGAGTTGTTCCAAGATCCTGCACCGCTGGCCATCGACGGTTACAAAGACATGCACCGCCACAACGTAGACGGTTTCTACTATAACAATACTTCCCGTGTAACCAATCACCCGATTTATACCAAGAATATCGGTGACCAACGCTGGAAGACGGGTGCTGCGTGGGAATAAGACACACCATGTAATTTTTAATCCTCTCATCTAAAATTCATACGATTTTATTTAGAGAATACTTTGAGAAGAGAGTCTGTCGGGAGGCAGGCTCTCTTTGTTTTTACGCATCCTTTCGCTATATTTGCCCCGAAACGGAAAAACGACAAACTTATGAAGCACCATTTAACCACAGTCCTCACGGGACTCATGCTGTGGGGCATACCCTGCGGCATCTTTGCCCAGGCTCCCCATCCGGAACGCATCTACCTCTCCGGCACGGGTATCGATGACACGAAAACCTGGGACTTTTATTGTTCCAAAGGACAAAACAGCGGCCGATGGGACAAGATTGAAGTTCCCTGCTGTTGGGAATTGCAAGGATACGGACAATACACCTACGGCCGGTGGTACACCGTGCCCGGACAGCAACCCAGTGACGAGACCGGCATTTACCGATGCCCGTTCGACGCTCCCCGCACGTGGGAAGGCCAACGCATCAAGCTCGTATTCGACGGTGTCATGACCGATGCGGAAGTCCGTATCAACGGCCAATCGGCCGGAGCCATCCACCAAGGGGCTTATTATCGCTTCAGCTACGACATCACCGACCTCGTGAAGCTCGGCCGGGAAAACACGCTCGAGGTCAGCGTCGCCAAAGAATCGGCCAACAAAAGCGTCAATGCAGCCGAACGCAAAGCCGACTGGTGGCTCTATGGCGGCATCTTCCGCCCCGTCTGGCTCGAAATTCTGCCTCCGACACACATCGACCACATCACCGTCAGCGGCGACCAGACAGGTACCCTCCGCTCGATTGTCCGCATGAACGGAAATCCGCAGGGCTACACGCTAAGCATCAGCCTGCGCGAGCTGGCCGGCGGACAACCCGTCAGCGACAGCTCGGGGAAGACCGCCCACCTCGTCCGCCTGTCTGCCGAAAGCAGCGAACAAACCCTTGAATGCCAATGGACAGACATCCAACCGTGGTCAACCGAAGACCCGAACCTCTACGTAGCCCGTTTCGAACTGCAATCGCCCGAAGGCGAAACCGTTCAGACGCGCGAGTTCAGAGTCGGATTCCGCACCCTTGAGTTTTTTCCGCAAGACGGCCTCTACCTCAACGGCAAACGGCTGGTGCTGAAAGGCATTAACCGACACTCGTTTTCCGTAGACGGCGGACGCACCACCGGCGTAGCCCAAAGCCGCGAAGACGCCCTGCTGATTAAGGAAATGAACATGAACGCCGTGCGCTCACACTATCCGCCCGACGAACATTTTCTCGACATGTGCGACTCGCTCGGACTGGTCTACATCGACGAACTGGCCGGCTGGCATGGCAGCTACAACAAAGAGACGGGCGCCAAGCTGGTCAAGGAGATGATTGAACGCGACGTCAACCACCCGTGTATCGTCATCTGGAGCAACGGGAACGAAGGCGGCTGGAACACGGCCATCGACCCGCTCTTTGCGCAATACGACCCGCTGGAAAAACGCCACGTCATCCACCCGTGGGCTGATTTCAACGACCTCGACACCCACCACTACCCGGCTTATCTGACAGGCGTAGGCCGCTTCACCAACGGCTACAAGGTATTCATGCCGACCGAGTTTATGCATGCCATGTACGATCAGGGAGGCGGTGCAGGCCTGCGCGACTTCTGGGATCGCTGGCTAACCAACCCCATGTTTGCCGGCGGATTCATCTGGGTGTTTTGCGACGAAGCGCCGAAACGGACAGACCAAAACAACCGGCTCGATTCGGACAAGTCGAACGCTCCCGACGGTGTCGTAGGTCCCCGCCGCGAGAAAGAAGGCAGTTTCCATGCAATCCGCGCACAGTGGTCGCCCATCCAAATCAAGCCGTTCAACGTCAACAGCCACTTCGACGGCAGCTTTCTGGTGACCAACGAATACACCTATACGAACCTGAAAGACTGCCGGATGACCTACCGCATCACGGCTTGCGACACGCCGCTTAAAGGTGTCGACACCTCGACCCTCGTGGCAGAAGGCTCGGTCAGCCTGCCGGCTATCAATCCGGGCGAAACCGGGACGGCCTGCTTCGTCCTACCCGAAAACTTCTTCGAAGGCGATATCCTGACTCTCGAGGCTTTCGACAAAGAGGGGCAGAGTCTCTGCCAATGGTCGTATCCCATCCGGCTCGCCAAACAATATTTCGAGCACAAGCTCGCCCAAACGCCCATGCCGCTCAATGCCATCGAACGGGCACAGGCCATCACCACACCGACAAGCATCACGCTGCAAAGCCGGCAGGTCAGCGTATCGTTTAATCCGGAGACCGGAACCATCAGTCGCATCGAGTCGGACGGCAAGGAGATTCCTTTCAAAGACGGCCCCGTAGCCGTAGGCATGAAGATGCGCTACGAGCCGAGCCTCAGCCACGCACGCACCACCCCCGAGGGAGCTGTATTCTGTGCCCGTTACAAAGGCGGAGCCGACTCCATCGTGTGGAGGCTTACTGACCGGGGATTGCTCTACATGGATGCCGTGTTGCTTAACCGCGCATCGGGCGGCGGCGGCTTCGACGATGCATTTATGGACACGGAAGTCTATAATCTGGGCTTCACCTTCTCGTATCCGGAAGAATTGTGCAGCGGCATGAAATGGCTGGGCAAAGGCCCCTATCGCGTGTGGAAAAACCGCATTGCCGGCACAAACTACGACATCTGGCACAAGGACTACAACAATACCATCACGGGAGAAAGCTACGAATCGCTCATCTATCCGGAGTTCAAGGGCTATCATGCCAATCTGTATTGGGCAACGCTCGAAAGCGACACGGCGCCCTTTACCGTCTATTCGCGCACCGATGGCGTGTTTTTCCACGTCTTCACACCCGAAGAGCCTAGCGGCAGCACGCAGCAGACCATGCCTGACTTCCCTGAAGGCGACATTTCGTTCTTGCTGGATATTCCTGCCATCCGCTCGTTTAAGCCCATCGAACAGCAAGGGCCAAACAGCCAGCCGGGCAACATCCGCATCAAGAAAGGCGACGAAGGTCTCCGTCTGAACCTGATGTTCGACTTCCGACAAGCTCATCCGTAAACCTGCAACCGAAAAACGAACGTATCCGGCCTTGCACTGTTCGATGTGCAAGGCCGGATACGTTTTACGAGCAATCGGCAGCCAAGCTGCGCGTTGCCTTATTGCTGAATGTTCTTACAATACCGCGTCGTAATCTTTTCGCCGCTCTCCGGAACCACCTCGACATTTTTCAACACAATGTCTTCGCAATACATAAACTCGCCGCCCAGTTTGGAGCTGATATGTACATTTTCCAGCGTGATGTTCTTGATGGGCATCTCCGGAATGCCGTTAAAGTGGAGGGCACGCCGTGCGTTGACACACGACAGGTTCGAGATATGGATGTTTCGGAAACACGGTGTGGTCTCGTCTACCGGCATCGGCTCTACTTTGGCCGGAACGGTCTCACCACTTTCCAACACTTCGACAGCCGACTTTCCACCGTAATAAAGATTGAAGCTGACGGGGTCTGTCGGGATGTCAATCATCGAGATGCGGTCAATCCAGATATTTTCGACCACGCCACCGCGCCCGCGCGTACTTTTGAAACGCAAGCCGACGTCGGTTCCGAGGAAGTTGCAGTTGCTCACAAAAATGTTACGCACGCCACCGCTCATCTCACTGCCTACGGTGAACCCGCCATGTCCTTTGAACACCGTACAGCCGTCGATCACCACATTCTCGCACGGACGTGCACGCCGACGTCCGTCTTCGTCTTTTCCACTCTTCAGGCAAATGCCGTCATCGCCCACATCGAAGGCGGAATTGACAATCAGGGCATTTTTACACGATTCCAAGTCTACTCCGTCGCCATTTTGGGCATAGCTCGGATTGCGCACCAACACATCCTCTATCAACACGTTTTCGCACATGAGCGGATGCAGGTTCCATGCCGGCGAGTTTTGGAAGACAACGCCTTGCAACCATACGTTTTTACACGAAATCAGGCTGACCATCACCGGGCGCAAGAAGTGGCGGATGCTGTGCCATTCTTCTTCCGTTTTCAAATTCTGAGGCACGTTCATGTTGCTGATGGTGTCTCCGCGCAAGGTTTCCGGATAAGGGAACCAATAGTCCGCACGCTTAAAGACACCGCCACGCGAGATGGTTGCCTTCCATTCGCTCTCGGTCACTTTGCCTTTCTTCAGCGGGCGCCAGAAATGTCCGTTTCCGTCGATGGCCCCCTGCCCCGTAATCGCCACGTTTTCCAGATTGCGTCCGGAAATCGGTGACTGACAACGCCGCGTATCCAATCCCTCGAATACGGTTTCTACCAACGGATAGAGATCGACATCGGGCGAAAAGAGGATAACGGCACCTTTCTCCAGATGCAAATCAATGTTGCTTTTCAACACAATGGGACCCGTAAACCAAATGCCGGCCGGCACAATCAGATGGCCGCCGCCCTGCTCTGCCAACGAATCGATGGCACGGGCAAAAGCGTCTGTGCAAAGCGTTACTCCATCGCCCACCGCACCAAATTGCGTGAGCGTTACTTGACGGTCTGGAAATGTCGGCGCATAAACCTTGGGCATGTCGAAAGGCAAATTCTCATAGAGCGCCTCGTATTTGTAACCTGAAGACTGAGCCTGCATCGACAACCAGCCACATACACACAAAATCAAAGTTGAAAATAGTCGGTTCATATATTACTGTATTTAGTTAAATGAAAGGGTTTTCATTGGAATGAGGCGAACCGGTCCGAGCAAACCGCTCTCCATCGGTTCCCATTCTGAATAATCACTTTTTTTGTAGACAATGGCGGAGATGTTGATGTCTTTGAACTTACGCCATTCCACGCCCTGACGATCCATCTCGGCAATCCGGTTGGCCGGCAAGTTGGTGACCTCTACTTCTATGACATTTTCACCAGCATGCAGGTAACTTCCCACATAGCAGCAATAGGGCAAAGCCCACAGGGTGGTGACTTCCTGACCATTGATGCGTACACGGGCACTCTCGCGCACATCGCCCAACGACAACAGCCATTCGTCAGCGTCGTCGGTTAACCGAACCGTCTGAGTGTAACGGGCAGTGCCCATAGTCGAACGAAGGTTCTCGCCTTTCAGCTCTGTCCACGAACCAACATCCACCGTTTCCGGTGCGCCTTCCACTTGCGGAGTACTTTCCACAAATTCAAATGCCCACGATGTATCCAGTTCCACGGCTTCTCCCGACACGGCATAACAGTGATAGGCATCGGCTTGCACATCTTTGTCCGTGAAAGTCTTCAGAATGGCCGATTCGCCCGAAGCCAGTTGCAAATAGACCTCTGTCCGGCCGTTGCTTTCACGTACCGGAATCTTGCCTGCCTTACCGTTCATCGGATTATAGAGCAGGACGGACGTTGCTTTTACGGCAAGCGGAACCCAGCCATCCGTATCGCGCGAAGTCAGGGCGGAAAGGAAATACAGATAACCTTCGTCGTGTTTACGGCGAAGATAGCTCAAATCGAAATCTGCGTGCAGATGTTCGGGAGTCACAGCAATCTTCGCCAAGGTTTCGGCATAGTCTTCCCCGAAAATAATCCGGTCGTGACCTTTGCTCTGCAACTCGTCCATCAGCTGACGGAACTCTGTCCGGCGGGTTTCCAAATCACCATATCCCGGCACATCTTCCGGATATTGATCCAGAAAGACAAGAGTGGCTCCGGCATCGACCAATGCAATCAGTTTCTTCAAGACAGATACAGGCATAAACCGAACGCCCGGGATAATCAGCGCTTTGTAGGTAACGCCGCCGGGGGTATGAAGCAAGCCGTCCTGACAGGTCGTCTGTTCGATAAACCGGTCGGAAATATAGTCTACGTCATAACCGGCACCACGAATCTTATTGACCGCCTCAATGAAACGGGGCGCACGCTGTTGCATCTTGTGAATGTCGAACATCAGCAGACGGCCGCCCTGCTCGTACCACAGGTCGTACAAAGGCAGGTATAACAGGAATTCGTTGTCAGGCTGTCCGCTCTGCAGGAAACTCTGGCAACGGGTGATGTAGTCGAAAAAGGCCGGAACATCCCGCCAAAACGTATTGGTCGGACTCATGTCTATCGAAGCATAGAACTTCCATCCCGGCCACGGATCGTCTTTCGGCGAATAGGTTGTGCCGTGAAAATACACGTGATTGATGCCGGCAACATACATCAGGTCGAGGTCTGGCTTGCATTGAGACAACGAGGTACGGAAATGTTCGGTCAACCAAGTGAAGGTCTCGGTAGAAGTATAGGGTTTTCCGGTAATGTGAGCAGCCGAAGACGCGTATTTCAGCATGGAAATGTCGGAAAAGTTCGGACGGGTCAACGAATCTTTCCGCAACCCCTTGATGTGGAAATCGCTCAGGCCGAAGCCTTCACACTCCGGCACATCGACTTCCGCATAGAGGTCTATCAGATTGCCGGGCGAGCCGTGAGCCTGATTCCGTGTGAGCGAGCCATGTCCGTAAGCCCATTCCGTCCACTGCCTCGTAAAGTTAGCCAGCAGCAGGTCGGAAAGCGTCTCACGATAGTCCGACACGATGCGGGAGGTGATATCCGTACGGTCATCAGACAAAAATTCAGGCAGATAGTTTTCCAGTTTGTAGCCGCGAAGCTCATAAAACTTATCAAACAGACCCGACGTCCAGTCGGCTTTATAGACTTCGTAGGAATCGTTGAAGAAATTATGCGGAGCCGGAGCATCGGATTCGGCAAAAGCCCGATCAAACCGATGGAGGTAATTGGCTACAGCCTGAGCGGAAAAATGGTTGAGCACATAGCCTTCTCCGCCCGGTGCCGCACGCTTCACCTTCTGCAAGGTCTTGCCACAAAAGGCGGCGATGAGACGCCAATTGCCGGACGGAGCATCCCAAACCAACTTGTTTTGCACCACCTGAGAGGTCAAGTCCAGACATTCACCTTCGTCTGAAAAGGCCATCAGGCGTTCCAGACGAGCGTATGGTTTCTGCTTCTCATTCTTGACTTCAACCGTCCACTCAACCCGTTTTGCACCGCCTTGCACTTCGTATTCTTCGATAAACAGTTGACAAGCCGCATCTTCTATCGAAACTGTCGGACCGCCAAACGGCCAGCCGGTGCCGGTGTTCATGTCGATCTGCATACCGTTCTTATGGGCTTGCGCTACAGTGTATTCATACATTGCCATCCATTGGTCGGACAAAAAGGAAAGGTCATTCGCTTCATTCCCTTTCACCCCGTAAATCGGCGTTATCTCCATTGTCCCCATTCCCGCACGGGCATATTGCTCCAGATTGTAGGCCAAGTTTACCGAATCTACGGCACTGCCCATCCACCACCATCTGGAACCGGGTTTCATCTCTACTGATACCGACGGCCATTCGGGTTGCTGGGCTTTCAGCGCATTCGGAAGGGCGAACAACCCGAGTGCCATCATCGCAAAACATGTAATCACTTCTTTTTTCATTCACAAAACTCTTTAATTTCGAGTAAATTTAGCCGAAAAGAAAAGAACATACATAAAAAATCGAATTATTTTTGTATATAGATTCTGTCGGAAAGGCTTTTTTGTATAATTTTCCAGTTGAATACACAATATTCTATGTATACTAACCAATAATTATCGTATTTTCGCTTATTAAAACAATCTCAACACTATGAAAAAAAATCTGTTTATTACCGCAAGCTTAGCCTTATTGTGTGCATTTTCTGCTCACGGAGAAGAAAATTTTCCGGATGGCACTCCCATCCCCGAATGGTTTAAAACCTATGACACCATCCAACTGGAGGATCTGGGAAAACAATTTGTCATTACCGATTATGGCGTTGTCAACGACAGCAATCTCTTGCAAACCGAGAAAATCCAGGCTGTGATAGACCAAGCGGCCGTTAATGGCGGCGTGGTGGTTATCCCGGAAGGTACCTATCTGAGCGGATCGCTCTTTTTCAAGCCAAAGACACATCTTTACCTCGCAGAGGGAGCCGTATTAAAAGGCAGTGACGATATCAGCAATTTCCCCGTCGTAGACACTCGTATGGAAGGACAGTCTCTGAAATATTTTGCTGCACTGGTCAACGCTGACGGTGTCAACGGATTTACCATTTCAGGCAAGGGAACCATCAACGGAAACGGACTTCGCTATTGGAAATCGTTCTGGTTGCGACGCGCCGTCAATCCGCAATGCACAAACATGGACGAACTCCGCCCAAGACTCGTGTATATTTCGAACAGCCAAGACGTACAGCTTTCCGGTGTCAGACTCATCAATTCTCCTTTCTGGACAACACACCTGTACAAATGCGAACGCGTGAAGCTGCTCGGTCTGCACATTTTCTCACCGGAAAAACCGGTAAAAGCTCCCAGCACTGACGCCGTAGACATCGATGCCTGCAAGGATATCCTGATAAAAAACTGTTATTTCTCGGTCAACGATGATGCCATTGCCCTTAAAGGAGGAAAAGGACCTTGGGCGGATCAAGACCCGAACAATGGCGGCAACTACAACATCATCATTGAAGATTGCACCTATGGTTTCTGCCACAGCTCGCTGACTTGCGGTAGCGAAGCCATCCACAACCGTAACATCATTCTTCGCCGTTGCAACGTGCACGACATTTCCCGCGTTCTCTGGCTGAAGATGCGCCCCGACACGCCTCAGCACTATGAATACATTTTGGTGGAAGACATTACGGGAGACGCAAGAAACTGTATCGTGGTAAAACCTTGGACTCAATTTTTCGATCTGAAAGGCCGGGAAGACAAACCCGTATCGCGTTCGAACAATGTGACCATGAGAAATATCACACTGAGTTGCAACACTTTCTTTGACGTCCACGCATCCGACCAATACAAAATGGAGGATTTCACGTTCGAAAATCTGCAAATCAAAGCTAAAAACATCCAGTATGACAAGAGTATCATCTCGCCCATTCACTGGAACAATGTCTCTTTGGAACAAATAACGGAATAACAGAAACCTAATCAATAACTTAACTAAGACAACATGAGAAATCATCAACGTATCTATTGGATCGGGCTGCTCAGTGTTTTGCCTTTGACTTTTCAAGCAAAAGAAAACATCCCTACAACCACCGTATGCGAAACATCCATCACGACTCAAAACGACAACGAGTTTGCGATATATGCCAAACGCTTTGCCGATTCTGAAATGACTCGTTTTCCCAAAGCGTGGCAATTAGATCATGGCAAGAGACTATTTTTCGGTTATGCGCAAGGGGTAGGTTGTTGTGCCATGCTCGACATGTATGAAAGCACAGGAGACCGCCGCTATCTAGACTATGTGGAAGAATGGGCAAACACGCTCATCGACGATAACGGATCCATCTACCTCTATGACATGTCTACTTACAATCTCGACTTCATCAATTCGGGAAAAGTCTTGTTCAAACTCTACGAAGAAACCGGCAAGGAAAAATACAAACTTGCTATGGACTTACTTATCGAACAACTCTCGAGACATCCCCGCACTTTAGAAGGCGGATTCTGGCACAAACTAATCTATCAACATCAGATGTGGTTAGACGGCATCTATATGGCTTCTCCTTTCATGGCACAATATGGTGCAACGTTCGACAAACCGCAATGGATTGACGAAGCCGTGAAACAAATACGTATCTGCCACAAACACACAATTGATACCAAAACCGGACTCTATTACCATGCGTGGGATGAGAGCAAAAGTCAACAATGGGCAAATCCTGAGACCGGACACTCTCCTAATTTCTGGGGACGTAGCATCGGATGGTGGTTCATGGCATTGGTAGATGTTTTAGATTATATTCCGGCCGACCATGAAGGACGTGCCGACATCATCTCTTACATTCAGGGACTGGCCGCTGCTCTGCCTAACTATCAGGATAAAGACGGACTGTGGTATCAAGTCGTAGACCAAGCTGACAGAGAAGGAAACTTTCCCGAAGCATCCGTTACAACCCAATGCATGTATGCATACGCCAAAGCCATCAACAAAGGATATATAGACAAGAAATATCGAGAAGTGGCTGAAAAAGCATTCAACGGTATCAAGAACAAGCTTCTTAAGGAAAACCCTGACGGAACTTTGACACTTACCCGTTGCTGTCAGGTGGGCGGACTTGGCGGAAATCCTTACAGAGACGGAAGTTTTGAATACTACATAGGCGAAAAGATAAGAGACAACGATGCTAAAGCAACAGGCCCTTACATCAAAGGATGCCTGGAATTGGGCAAATAAACAGGATGCACGAACTTATATTGCATTAAAACAATCTATTCTATCTATTTTATTATGGTAAAACAGAAATCAATATTCATTTATCTTGCTGCATTATTTTTTGCAAGTAGTGTATGGGCACAACCTCTTAAACAAAAAGAAGTATTAGAGACGGCCATAAAGGTCAACGCGTATTTCATGAAAAAACATGCAGATTACAGACAAGTTTCATTCGTGAGAAATGTAGTACGTCCTAGCAACATCTGGACACGTACGGTCTACTACGAAGGTCTGCTAGCTCTCTATTCCATTCATCCGTTAGACGAGTACTATGATTACGCTATCGGATGGGCAAATTTCCATGAATGGGGATTCCATCGTGGCACAACAACCCGCCATGCAGACAATTATAGTCCGGCACAAATCTATTTGGACTTGTATAAAATCAGTCCCGATCCGGAGAAAATCCGTAAGGCAAGGGCTAATATCGATATGCTGACCAATACTCCTCAAATCAACGAATGGTGGTGGATCGACGCCATTCAAATGGGAGCGCCGGGATTTGCCAAACTTGGCAACCTGACCAAAGAACAGAAATACTTCGACAAAATGTGGGCAATGTACGAATACACCCGTAACCAACACGGAGAAAACGGCATGTTCAATCAACAAGATGGTCTGTGGTGGCGCGACCAAGACTTCGATCCTCCCTACAAAGAGCCAAATGGTGAAGATTGTTATTGGAGTAGAGGTAATGGTTGGGTATATGCCGCACTTGCACGCATCATGAACGAAATCCCTAAAGATGAAAAACACTATGCGGATTACCAAGCAGATTTCCTCACTATGACAGAAGCTATCAAGAAATGCCAGCGCAGCGATGGATTCTGGAACGTCAGCCTGCATGACCCTGACCACTTCGGCGGAAAAGAACTGACAGGAACAGCTTTGTTCGTCTACGGCATGGCATGGGGAATCAATAACGGATTGCTGGATAAAGACAAATATCTCCCGATTGTGACAAAAGCATGGAATGCCATGGTGAAAGATGCTGTTCACGCTAATGGCTTCCTCGGATATGTGCAAGGAACGGGAAAAGAGCCTAAAGACGGACAACCGGTAACGTATGACAGTGTGCCAGACTTTGAAGATTTTGGTACAGGATGTTTCCTGCTTGCCAGTAGCGAAGTATATAAACTAGCTGAATAAGACACAACTGAAATAGCGTTCAATCTATGAAACAACCTTATATTTTACCGTTGCTGAGTACTTTCATGTTTTTATGGGGAGTTGCTCAAAAGACACAAGCACAAGATCCGCGAGAACGCAACTACTATTATGAAGTGCTCTCGCCCAACCATACATCCAAGCCTAAGGTAGAAGGGTTTGCCACTCAACGTATTGAAGAACAATTGGACAGAGGACTGTCTGCTGTACCCGCTCAACAAGAAAATGAAATTTATCTGAGCTGGCGTCTGCTGAAGAGCGATCCGGACGATGTTTCTTTCCATGTTTATCGTTCTGTCGATGGAAAAACACAACGTCTTACCAAGAAACCGCTGACAACTACTTGCGATTTCACAGACACCCACCCGGCAACGGGAAAAGTGCAATACTGGGTTTGCGCTTTAGATAATAAGAAAAAAGTGATAAACACATCACCGAAACTAGATGTAGACCCGACTTCACTGATAGCCTATCGTTCTATTCCGCTTCACGATAAATCGACTAAAGCAGGGAAGTTGGCAGTAGCTGATCTCAATGGAGATGGAGTATATGATTACATCGTACGGACTCCAGATTCGAATGTTGACCCGGGAAGACCGGGAAATCTTCAAGGAGATACTTATAAAATAGAAGCCTATCTGAGCGATGGAACTTTCCTGTGGTCAAAAGACTTGGGACAAGGTATCGAACCGGGAGTTTGGTACTCGCCATTCGTTGTATATGACTTCAATGGAGACGGGAAAGCAGAGGTTGCCTTGAAAACAGCACCTGCCGATGCCACTCGCAACCAAGACGGACGAGTAGATTCCGGTGAGGAATACCTCAGCGTATGGGACGGTATGACCGGAGAAGAAATTGCCCGTGTCGACTGGCCAAAACGCACAGACCGTTTGGGAAATTTAGTACGCCAAAACAGGAATCAAATCGGCCTGGCCTTTCTAGACGGCAAGACTCCATATATCCTGGCCTGTCGCGGAACTTACCGGGCAATGTTTGTAGACGCCTGGCAATTAAACGGTGACAAACTGGAAAAAGCGTGGAGTTGGGATGGAGATGAAGAAAATCCCGTTATCCGCAGTCAAGGTTCACACAATATGATATGTGGTGATGTTGACGACGACGGACGCGACGAAATACTATTAGGCTCCTGCATGTTAGACGACGACGGTACACTACTCTGGTCGGTAGGATTAGGCCATCCGGACAAAATCTATCTGACAGATATCGACCCTACCCGCCCGGGTATGGAAGTATTCTTATGCATAGAACCCTGGCATGACAATGGTCGCGGGGTTTGCATGGTAGATGCTAAAACCGGCGAGCAAATCTGGAATATCGGACACAAGACTTTCCACGTAGGCGACGGCATGGTTGCTGACATCGACCCTACCAAACCGGGATTGGAATGTTTTGCCAGCGAAGATCGCAAAGGCGGCAGTTCGGACAAATATCTGCTCACAGCCCAAGGAGAATATTTGGGAAAGAACGAAGATGTTCCTCCTTGCCGCAATTGGGCGTGGTGGGACAGCGATTTACTACGAGAAACGTTCAGAGAAATGAGGCCTGACGGCCGACAGAGAAAACGCTCGATGGATATCGTTAAATGGAAAGGAGAAACCTTGACCACAAACATCGAAGGTGATATTCTGATGATTGCCGACCTATTTGGTGACTGGCGCGAAGAAATCGTCACAGCCATGCCCGGAGAAATCCGCATCTACACAACAAACATTCCGGCCAAAGATCGACGCGTTACCCTGATGCAAGACCGCATTTACAGGAATTACATAGCACACCGTTCAATGGGCTATCCGCAATCTCCTGTTCCCTCATACTATTTAGGAGAATAACAATAAACAATCATTTTAGCAATTTAATACAACTATATGAAAAAACTAGTCTATTCCTTATTAGCATTAGCGTTCGTAGCTTGTAACACACAAGACAAGGGAGCTATAGACCGACAGGCTCTAGTCATACGTAACAATCCGCAAATAACGGCAGTCGACACACTGGCTTCTCTCTCTGTCGGCAACGGAGAATTTGCTTTCACTGCTGACGTTACAGGCTTGCAAACATTCCCCAAGGCATACACAAATGGAGTACCTCTTGGCACACAAAGTCAATGGGGATGGCACAGCTTTGCCAATCCGAAAAACTACAAGCCTGAAGACGCTTTGAAAGAATATGATTTCGGACGTGGACACAAAGAATTGTATTCTTGCCAATTTAAAGAAGCCGGACGCCAACACGATGCATCCGAATGGCTCCGCAAAAACCCACATCGCCTGCATCTGGGCATCGTCGGACTGGAACTTGACGAAAACGTAAAGCCTGAAGACTTGTCAGACATCAACCAGACGCTCGACATGTGGAACGGAAAAATCACCAGCCATTTCACACTCAACGGAAATGCTTACGATGTACAGACTGTATGCCATCCCGAACTCGACCTGATTTCGGCTACGGTTTCCTCACCAGCGCATACCGGCATCAAACTGCATTTCCCTTACCCCACAGGAGGGCACTGCGATGATGCTTGCAATTGGGACGCCAACGACAAACACAATACGGAAGTAGTCAATCAAGACGCACAAAGCGCTGTCTTAAAACGAACCTTAGATGAAACAACTTACTACGTATCACTTCAATGGAAAGGACAAGCCGAATTGAAAGAAAAAGCGAAGAACTACTTCGTGCTGACACCAGCCGAGGATAACTTCTCGTTTACTTGTCAGTTTATCGCACAAGCACCTACGGCAGACAACATCGTGCCGGCATTCGAAGAAACAGCTGCGGCAGCCAGCAACTACTGGCAAAACTTCTGGACAAAAGGAGCAGCCGTAGATTTCTCACATTGTACCGATCCGCGTGCCAAAGAATTGGAACGTCGCATCGTATTGAGTCAATATCTGTTGGCCATTCAGAGTGCAGGAAGCACGCCTCCTCAAGAAACCGGATTAACCTATAACTCTTGGTTTGGCAAATTCCATTTGGAGATGATTTGGTGGCATCAATCTTGGTTACCTTTGTGGGGACACAGCGAATTGTTGGGGCGCACGCTGGCATGGTATGAAACAGCCGAACCCAAAGCAAAGGAAATCGCAAGCCGCCAAGGTTTCGACGGCATACGCTGGATGAAAATGACAGACCCTAGCTCCGAAGAAGCACCCTCGAATGTAGGTTCATTCCTGATCTGGCAACAACCTCACTACATCTATTTGGCCGAGCTCATCTATCGGAACAATCCTAGCGACAGCATCCTCAACCGGTATAGCCACTTGATAGAAGAAACAGCCAAGTTCATGTACTCATTTGCTTCATACGATGAAAAAAACGACAGATATGTCTTGAAAGGCGCTATCCCTGCCCAAGAAACCCTGCGTGCGGCTGAAACGGTAAATCCCCCGTTCGAACTTTCATATTGGCACTATGCCATGCAAGTTGCACAGCAATGGCGCGAGCGTCAAGGCTTGCAACGCAATGAGCACTGGGATGAACTCATCAGCAAACTGTCTCCGCTGGCTTACAACGAAGACAGTCTCTATCTGGCCGCCGAAACGGCACTCGACACCTACAAAGACATACGCTTTACGTCCGATCACATGGCCGTGTTAGGTTCTGTCGGTATACTTCCGATGAACGGCCTGATCCATGCTGACTACATGCACAACACGCTAAACTGGATTTGGGACAACTGGAACTGGGATAAAACATGGGGCTGGGATTATCCGATGACAGCCATGAATGCCGCACGTTTAGGTGATCCTGAAAAAGCCGTTGGCGCCTTGCTTATGGACAAACGGACCAATACCTACCTGCCAAACGGTCACAACTATCAAGACGAACGCCTACGCTGCTATCTACCCGGCAATGGCGGATTGCTGACAGCCGTAGCAATGATGTGTGCCGGATGGGACGGATGTACGGAAACCAACCCCGGATTCCCCAAAGACGGAACTTGGGACGTAAGATGGGAAGGTTTGCACCCAATGCCTTAAAACAGACCCTTCACTATCGGACTCATCCGATAGTCATATAACTCTTCAACTCTTTTTCCGGCAAGAGAAAGCTTGATTTGCATTCTCTTGCCGGAAAATTAAACAATCGATCTTGCCAACGAATACAAACGGCAAATCACTCAAAGTCTATTATACCATTTGTTCCATACCTTTATTTAAAATATGAATCTTAAGAAACAGCTTTCCATTCTGGGGCTCAGTTGCCTTGTCCTGACAGCCAACGGACAGTCGAGACCGGCTTTTGCAGACAGAAAAGCCATCCTCGAAGGACGCGATTATACAGAATCCATCTCATACAACGAAGCCCAACGCGGAGCACCAAGACGCCTGCAATACTATCCCGAAGGGGATGATTTCGTATGTGTCAACGGAAAAAATCGCTATACGCGCGCACTTTATGGCAGCCACACAGCCTATCGACTGGAAACCAGCGACCGGCCTGTATTTGCCGCATACAACAAACCCGACAGTTGGAATATCGCTTTCAAACTGACATACAACGGACAAACGTTAGCCCTCGACTCAACCGCCTACTGCCTCTCACGCTACACGCCGGGACGACGCAGCTACGTATTGGCCGACCCGCAATGGGGTACAGACTCCGTATACGTCTCTACCCTACCGCTACCCGACAGCGAAGAAGCTATCTGGCAGATTAGAACCACACTCCCTGCCAGTCAAGTTGAAATAGAAGGATACATAGCTCCTATCCGAGCTAAAAGACTAAGCCGAAACGGAGACATGGGCGCTGACCCGGCCGACAGCTTCGAAGCCTCTCTGACTGAACCCGCAACCAAGAGTTCGTTCAAACTTCGTCAGGGAGAAACCTACGTGCTCTATGCCGACGGCAAACTCCACGCATTATCCGCATCGAAAGGCAAATCACTCTACAACAAAGCCGAGCAAGCACGGGCATCACTCATGTCAATACTCAAAATAGAGACTCCGGACCCTTACATCAACACACTGGGCGGAGCATTGGTCGCTGCTGCCGACGGCATTTGGGACGGAGAAGTCTGGCTACACGGAGCCAACGGATGGCGGATGCCGCTAAACGGATGGAGAGCGGCCTACGTGGGCGATTGCTTGGGATGGTACGACCGCGCACGCACGCATTTCGACAACTATGCAGCATCGCAAGTAACGGAAGTACCGCCCATCTGCTCACACCCCACACAAGACAGCACCATGAACAACGCCCGGGCTGCAAAAAAATGGGGAACACAAATGTACAGCAACGGATACATCTGCCGAAACCCGCATCGCTCCGACCAGATGCATCACTACGACATGAATCTGGGCTACATAGACGAACTCTTATGGCATCTCTGCTGGACGGGCGACCTCGACTATGCACGCACGATGTGGCCGGTACTGACACGGCATCTGGCTTGGGAAAAACGCAACTTCGACCCGGACGACGACGGTCTGTATGACGCCTATTGCTGCATTTGGGCCAGCGATGCACTCTACTACAACAGCGGAGCCGTTACCCATTCATCGGCCTACAACTACCGCGCCAACAAGCTGGCAGCTGAAATCGCCCGGAAAATCGGCGAAGACCCTACCCCTTACGCGCAAGAAGCCGAACGAATCAGACAAGCCCTGCAACAACGGCTGTGGATGAGCGACAAAGGATGCTGGGCGGAGTTTCAGGACTTCATGGGACACAAGCAGCTGCACACCTCGCCGGCTATATGGACCATCTACCACGCCATCGACTCCGATGTCAGCGACCTGTTCCAATACTATCAGGCGGCAGACTACGTAACCCGTCACATCCCGCACATCCCCGTCAGAGGCGAAGGCCTGAAAGATGACAACTACCAGACCATCTCAACCACCAACTGGATGCCCTATTCGTGGAGCATCAACAACGTTGCGTTCGCAGAAGTGTGGCACATGTGTCTGGCCTACTGGCAGGCAGGCCGCTACGACGAAGCATTCAAGCTCCTCAAGAGCTCCGTGCTCGACGGCATGTACTTAGGCAACAGTCCCGGCAACTTCGGACAAATCAGCTTCTACGATGCCGCACGCGGCGAATGTTACCGCGACTTCGGCGACCCCGTCGGCGTGGCTTCGCGCACACTGATTCAAGGACTGTTTGGCATTTACCCCGACCTGCTCAACGGGCAAGTAACCATCCGGCCGGGATTCCCGCCCGACTGGGAACATGCCGGACTCCATACATCCTACGTTGACTTTACCTACCGACGCAACAACGAAGCGGAGACCTACCGCGTGGCTCCGCGCTTCCGATGCGAGGCCACCGTGCGGCTCATCGTTCCGGCACGGAAAGAGTCTCTGAAGCAAGTGACGGTCAACGGGCAAAGCGTGACGCCTACCCAAGTGGACAACATCGGCTTCCCGCTTATCGCCATCGACTGTCCGGCCGGAAAAGAGCTGAACATCGAAATCCTGTGGGACGGAAAAGACATCAGTCAGGCCGACGCGCGCTTCTGCAGCCAAACCCTGCAAGGCAATCCGGGCGACTACATGTCGTTCGTCAAAACGGAACAAGGCGACCAACAATGGTGGACTCCGCTCGTCCGACAGGAAGAAACACCGTCCGCCTTCTACGGAACCGAGCTGCACATCAACCCGGAAAGCACCTACGACGCCGTCGAGATGAGCAGCCTCTGGAACGCTTCCGTCACCGACATCTTCCGAAACCAATACGCCGGCCCGCGCTCACCCTACACCACCCTGCAAATCCCCTTGCAAGGCATCGGTGACTGGTGTCACCCCAAGGAAACGGCAGAGATCGACGACAGCGGCCTCCGCAGGCAAGCAAAGGACGGCATCTTCACCCTGCCGCAAGGCATACCCTTCCGCACACCGGCCGAAGGGCAGAACATCGCCTTCACCTCGCTATGGGACAATTATCCCGACTCCGTCCGCCTGACGCTCGGCGGCAAGGCATCGGGCATCTACCTGCTGCTGGCCGGAAGCACCAACCACATGCAATGCCATCAGGAAAACGGACGCATCACGGTGACCTATGCCGACGGGACGCACGAACGCCTGCCGCTTGTCAGTCCCGAAAACTGGGCGCCCATCGAGCAAGCCTTCTACGAAGACGGGCTGGCATTCCGGCGCCAAAGCCCCGCTCCCTACCGGCTGGTGCTGTCCAGCGGAATGGTCAGCAACCAGCTCGACAAAGACCTCCAGCTAAGAGGCTTCAACGACCGCCGCATACCCGGTGGCGCCGCCACCGTGCTCTACCTGCCGCTCAATCCGGGCAAGGAACTGAGCGCGCTAAGTCTGGAGACGCTGGCCAACGACGTGGTCATCGGCCTGATGGGAGCAACCCTCGCGCGCTGACCGAACGGACAGAACCATGCGGGCATGCCCGCACAACGGAGACCTTCCCGACCAAAGGAGGGTCTCCGTT